>JAUIMJ010000112.1 GCA_030433295.1 bacterium
TAAAGCACGGCTATAACCCGCTAGCTAACATCACTGCGCTCTACAAGCTCGCCAGTCGTGAGGAAAAACACGGTGGGAATGCAGAGGGCTTTCGACTGCTGGCGTCGCACCCCGCTCCAAAAAATCGAGCGAAGCGACTGGCTCAGCAATACGCTGAAATAAAGCGTGATCCGACGGCTCTTGCAAAGTTACAGGCTAACGTCGCAAGTGACGTGCCACCCGTGCAGACGGCTAGTCAGGGAACTCCTGCAGTAGCCACTCAACCGGCTCCGGCGCCTATGCAAAAAGCACCGGTCGGAGGTGTTCCGCCGGTTCAGGACGATGCCTTTGATATCCCAAGCCCGCCGCAGGCCACCTCAGGAGGTAAATCTGCGACACTGAGTAGTGCGACCCTTGGAAAGAGACCTGCGCAAGCCAGTAGTCCGGTCACAAGTGCTCCTGCTTCTTCAGCTCGCTGGTATGTTCAGTTGAGTGCGGAACAGGATCGTGGTGTTGCAAGCAGCAATGCTTCACAACTCGAGGCATTGGGATACAATGTGCGGGTTCAGCCGGCAATCGTGCGCGGGATGCAGTATTACCGGGTTCTGGTTGGACCATTCAGCGATTCGAAGAGTGCTCACGCAAACAAGCCTGGCCTGATACGCAGTGGACTTGTTGATGGTAAGCCTTTTGTTCGAAAAATCGAATAACACTACCTATCGGCTTGCATCGGCTCGCATACGCTGGGCCGGTGCAAGCGAAAAAGAATTACCGTATGCATTTACGATGCTATCGCATCAGTAACCAGCGCTTCTGAAACAAGCTCTGCGATATCTTTCACTTCCAGTGAGTCTTCACGCTCACCAAGTTTAACTCCGTCCTCGAGCATTTGCATACAAAAGGGGCAACCCGTGGCAATGGTCCGGGCCCCGGTCTCTGCAGCCTGTTCAACTCTTTGCGTGTTGACTCGTTCTCCGACTTTCATGTCAAACCAGTAGTGCCCACCGCCGGCGCCGCAGCACTTTGCCTTTCGCTCGTGCTCCCGCATCTCCGCGACTTTCTTTCCACTACCCAGTTGTACGAGAATCTCCCGAGGCTCCGAGTAGGTATCGTTGTAGCGGCCCAGGTAGCATGGATCGTGGAATGTAAATGAGTGCTCTGACGAGGAGGATATCGCAATGAGTTCTCTGTCGATCAGCTCGCTTATAAAATGCGTGTGGTGCAGGATTGGAATTTCCTTTTCTTCGGCGATCGATCCCAGCTGTGGATACTCGTTCTTAAGTGAGTTAAAGCAGTGAGGGCAGTTTGACACAATGCGATTGAAGGAAACCCCACGCAGGGTCGCAATGTTCTGCTTCGCCGAGGATTGAAACAAATTCTCCTCTCCCAGGCGACGAGCCGGATCTCCGGTGCAGCATTCCTGAGGCCCCAGAGTCCCCCAGGATATTCCCGAGGCATTGAGGATCTTAACCATAGACTGCGCGATCTTCTGCTTTCGCGTGTCGAAGGCAGAAATACAGCCGACCCAGTACAGAATGTCTACGCTATCGCCTTCGCTCAGCACGGGGACATTGAGACCTTCCGCCCAATCAAAGCGAGATTCTGCTGGACCGAAGGGGTTTCCCCGCGTTTCTATCGCCCGCAGACTCCCCTGAGCTTCACTTGGGAGATCTCCCTCCATGAGCACGAGAGAACGTCGGACGTCTGTTATCAGGTCTACGTGATCGATACCGACCGGACAGACTTCCTGACAGGCCCCACAGGTGGTGCAGGACCAGAAGACATCGGCATCAAGCAGCTCACCGGCTATCTTCGAATCAGCACCTACGGAAGGATCGAGCAATGCGTTTTGAACCTTTTGACTTTGCGCACGCCTGTCGGAGGGAGTCGCTGCCGCGGTCATAAAATGCGTTAAAAGATACCGGTCAAGCTTTCGTACGCTTTCCGCGAGACGGGAGGACGTCTGTCCTGCCTCTAGCGTTCCACTACTTCTGAGTCTGAGCATGTGATCCCGGGTGTCGAGAATAAGCCACTTGGGAGACAGGACTTTCCCGGAGTTGTACGCAGGGCACACCTCCTGGCATCTGCCGCAGGCCGTGCACGCGTCGAGATCAAGCCTCTGCTTCCAGGTTAAATCCTTGAGGCTTGCCGTACCCAGGGAGAATTCCTCCTCGTCATTTTCCATCGCCTCTTCCATGACTTTTTCCATGTCGCCAATGAAACGCATGGCCCCACGTGGGCGATTAATTTGTTTGAAGAAGAGGTTCGCGCTACTCGAGATGATGTGCAGAAACTTGGAGTAGGGGAGGAGCGCAATAAACAGAAACACCGATACGGTGTGCGCCCACCACACGACAAAGTGCAATGCCTTTGCTGCATCTACGGAGAGTCCCCAAAAAAACTTGGCGACGAGTAAACCCACCGGACTATAAAGCGCCCAGGGGTCATCGGTCGCATGTATTCGCAAGCCCTCAAGCATAAAACCCTGAACGATGAGGGCGGCGAGAAGTGCCAGCATGAACATGTCGCCGGATGATGAGTGCAGGCGATCGGGGGACTGAGAATATCTAATATGGACCGCAAAAATAATGCCGAGCAGGAAAGCGAATCCAAAGAGGTCGCTAAGCACCGTTAACGCGAGATAGAAGCGCCCTTTGTAGAGTGGTATCCCGAGGTCGTGGTCGAGAAAGACAACCGTCGTTGTGAAAAGCAGGACCAGAAAGCCCCATAGTATCAGGGTATGAAACAGGCCAGGGCCGGGTTTCCGAACAACTTCCCGCTGTCCCAACGCATATTCAAACAAGAGGCCGAGACGTCTGGAGTAATCTTCCGTCCGTTCCGGATCTTCGGTCCCTGCGAGCCAGAGTTCGACACGGCGCAACAATCCAAGGACAAATATGATGGATGAAAAAGCGAACAACCCATACATCACGACGGAATTTATCGGATGGCTGAGGTTCCAGAGAATTTCACGAGAGGCTTCATGCATTGTTTCCATCCGCTGAATTTACCATCGTCAGCTTAGTTTCACGAGATCCAAAAACGGAGCTGCTGCTAAGGAAATCAGTATTCTCATGCAGAGAGCGATGAAGCGATAATTGAGGTAAAATCTCAGTTGTTTCGGAGGTTTTACCCCGTTCCGGCATTCCCCACTATTGACATGTGCACTAAAAAGGGCACAAAATGATGAGTATAGTGAGCAAACTTCCTTTAAAGAGCCATGCGGCAAGGCATTCCGTTTTTTTGGTAGTAATGCTGCCTGGTACTACTGCGCCTTAGTAGAGTTCTGTCTATAAAGTTCCCTAGAAATTGGATAGAAACATTGATTAGCTCCTGGTATTGCATTGGCTTGAGTAAGCGCTCTTACGCTTCAGGCAATGTGCTGCCCGAGGGCCAGATACTGCTCTGAGGGTCTAATAGAGCTTAATGGACGATATTTTTTCTTACCTTTCTCAAATTTCCATAATCCTTGGACTGGCTCTCATTAATGGGATATTCGCCGCGGCTGAGTATGCGATAGTCTCTGCCAGTGAAACCAGGCTTCGCAGCTCAGAGAAGGGATCTCGACGGGGCAGAAGTGCCGCACTCTGGTTGATCGACAGACTCGACAACAGTCTTTCTGCAACGCAGATGGGGATTACGGTCTCAACCCTCCTGCTTGGTTGGTTCGCAACCCGTTTTGCTTTGTCGAAGAGCAGCGGATTGCTGATGAGTCTCCTACCCGATGCCAGCCCGGACATCATTCTTCTCGTTTCTATGTTTTTCGGGTTTCTCGCAGTAGTACTCTGTCATGTCGGACTCGGAGAGCTTGTCGCCAAGTCTATTGCCCTGCGCTATCCGGAGCAAACGCTTCGTGTGCTCGCTGGTCCTTTGTTTTTGTTCGTTCAGCTCTGTAGGCCGTTTAGCTTCCTGTCTGTGGCATTGGCCAATCTGGTTTTGCGTCCGATGGGTACGAGTGTTCCGGCGACTAATGATCGGGTGCAGTCAATAGCCGATCTCTCTGCGCTTGTCTCTCATGGCGGAGAGACCGGTGCCTTTGATGAGGACGAGCATAATATGCTGAGAGGGGTTGTCGGCTTTTCTGAGACGGTTGCTCGAGAGGTGATGACGCCGCGAACGGACCTCGCTTCGATTGAAGCAGACGCGAGCCTACCCGAAGTTCTGCGCACAATTGTCGATTCCGGTTATTCCCGCTTCCCGGTTCGTGGTTCAGATATCGATGACATAAAAGGCATTTTGCTGGTCAAGGATCTCTTACCGACTCTCGCAAAAGGAGGAAATGCCGATTCCGCTCGCTTCTCATTGAATCGGGTATTGCGAGAGCCGTATTTTATTCCGGGTGCCAAACCAATCGATGATCTTCTCAATGAGTTCAAGCGACGTAAGCTGCATATGGCCATAGTCCTTGATGAACACGGGGGTGTTGATGGTGTGGTCACCCTCGAGGACCTGCTTGAGGAGATCGTCGGAGATATCTACGATGAATCCGATATTCCTGAAACGGATGCCAGCTATGGCGAGGACGGCTCTCTGATAGTCGATGGCGGTATATTAGTCACCGACCTTAATGAACGATTTGGTCTGAGTATCCCCGAAGGGGAATACGATACCATCGCAGGATTTATCTTTACGTCCCTTGGCCGTATTCCTGAGCGGGGGGATTATTTGTGGATTTCTCAGGACGGGGTTACGAGCCAGGCCTACGACGAAAATGGGGCTATCGTGGGCGAAGGTGAGGAAAATAATGAGGAAAGTAATGGCAGCTCCTCATCTGGCGGTTCCGGGGATACCGCCTCTCAAGTTATGGATTTTATTCCAGAAACTCGCGTCGTAGTAGAGAAAATGGAAGCCCACAGAATAGAATCCGTGCGCATAGAAACGCTGGATTCCTCGGAAGAATCTGAAACTCAATCCGAAGATCAGGCATCTATCTTAGTGAAGGCGGAGTCTCACTAGCCGGTATTTGCCGAATGCCGTGCTATCAGGGGGTTAAGACTGCTATGCCTGGTCCTGACCCCAGCGAACTTCCCCTCTTGGTCTCGTAATTTCATTGGTTATTTAGTGTTTGTCTTCAGCGTCTGCAGAAGAGCATCCCCGGTTTGTTCATATGGCAATTTCCGAAAACGAAGAAGTAGCAGCGGAGTCAGTCGAAAACGGGCTGGATGATCAGGGTGATGTCTCTGAGCCATCAGACGATGTTTCGGGTATGACAGAGGAGGCGGTCGAGCAGCAGGAAGTGCTGGCCGAGGCAGATGGCCTCCAGTTGCCCGAGGACGAAGAAGCGACTCTCGATGAGAGCGGTGAGGAATCTCCCGCAATGCCCTCCCTCACGACACCAGCATTTTCAGCAGCGGAGCAGGCCGGGGCGGGAAACCGGGAAATCGGTATCTCCAGTGTGGTTCACCTCATGGGCCTCGCGACAAAAAAACATCTCGATACTGTTGAGCAGCAAATCGCAGCGGTTTCAACAAAGATCACCCTGTTGAGTACCAAGGTCGAAAAGATAAATTCTCAACTCCAGAGCATGCAAAGTGCGGCAGCTCTTGATCGCCTGGATGCACAGCTCTCCGATATTCAGAAAGCACTAAAGCAAATTTCCCGGGCTTCGGGTGCCTCGCTGGCGTCAGCGACACCTCCGCCGATGGAGAAGCGCAGTGCTCCGAAAATCATTGTCAGTAAACCGCAGGAAAAGGAAGCGAGCGAGGAGGCGTCCGTCGAATCCTCTGACGGTGCTGGCGAAGTTCAGGCTGCCGAGACAGACGCTGTTGACGATGGGGGCCAGACAGATTCTGACATAGAGTTTCAAAGAGCTCAGGCAGAAAAAGTTCGAAAAGAAGTCTCAGATAAATAACAAATAATTCCACAAGTAAGAGGTTTTACATGAAAGGAAGCAAGCAGGAGAGCGAAGCGCAAAGCAATTCCCCAAAGGGAATCGCCGGAACCATTGACAAGAAGTCAAAGGTAAAGGTCGTTGATGTTGGTCTCGCGCAGGATGACTCAGAAGAGGTCGCAGCAAAGAGCAAGGGTTCTGCAGCGGGCAAAACCAGAGCAACTAAGGGCAGGAAGGCGGCAAGTAAGAAGAGTGCGGCAAGCGAGCGTACCTCGAAGACGGCATCTTCTGCTTCCAAAAAGAAATCTCCAAAAAAGACGGTAGCAAAAAAGTCGACAAAGTCAGCATCTGCGTCCAAGGCAAAAAGCAAAACCAAGAGTGCCCCAAAAACTGCGGGAGCCAAGAAAGTCGCAAAAAAAGCGACTAAGAGCGTCGCTAAGAAAACCAGCAGCAAAACGACTACCAAGAAGGCAGCGAGCAAAAAGACGAGCAAAAAAGCTACACCTACCGCGAGAAAAGCGAAAACTTCGTCGAAAAAGGCGGCAGCTGGCAAGAAGAGCGCAAAAGAGACTAAAAAGGCTAGTAAGCCTACTGCGGAAACGCCGGCCCCAAAGAAGAAGGCGGTTGCCCGCTCGGTAAAGAAAGTGAGGCGCGGCGCAAAGACCAAAGCTCGAGCAGCGACAGAGGAAGCTACAAAGGAACAGCCTACGAAAATTGCATCACCGACCCTTGCTGCTCTGAAGCCGTTTCGCGAGGCGGCCAAGGCCAACAAAAAACGGCAGAAAGAGAAAGCTCGGCGTAGTGGAAAGAAGAACAGTTTTCTTGCTAAACCACCTCGTAAGGGAAAAAAATATACGGTTGATCTCAGGATACACACCCCCGCATCTCTGGGATTTTTCTCGACCGGAGGCGTTGATCCGGCGCCAGCACTGGTTCGCCTGGCGAAAGTGAAGGGCCTGAATATGATCGGATTGACCGATTGGTTCAGCGCGAACTTTGTCGATGAAGTTAAATCCTTGGCGGAAGCATCCGGGGTCACTATCATTCCCGGGCTGGATATGCGCTGCAAGGTGTCAGAATGCGATGAGATTACAATAACGGCTCTTTTCCCCGAGCATTACGGCTCCGAGGATCTTAACAGAGTTCTCACTGAGCTCAACGTGCCAACTTCCGTCCGAGGACGGCGGGACTATTGTCTGAGTACCAGCTTCGGGGAAACGGTAAATACTATCGAGAGTAATGAGGGCTGTATCATTCCAAGCCGCATCGACAAAACACCGTTTCGGCATTTGGCTATCCCAACGATGGTTGAGGAGTATGGTTTTCATGCTTTCGATCTGGTGCATCCCGAGAATCCTGAGTTCTTCAAAGCGAATTGGCCGGACGGAGAGTTTACTTTTTTCTCCTTTTCGAACGCGAATGCGCTGGGTCAGGTCGGGAGCCGAACGTCTTCCCTGAAACTGACTGAATCCGGCTACGCCGGTTTGAAGGGTCTGGTTCAGCGGCGTTAAACACAGAGTAGGAGTGTAGTTTCGTAGAAAGATTGCACCCCTCCGGTATGACGTGGATGAGACGGCATTCTCCGAAAGGAGGGTGCCGTTTTTTTTTGTTTTTTAGAGCAGACTTCGGATAGATAATTGCGATTGTATCCTGTGAATGCTCCAGCTTCCCTTATTTTGCGCGGAGGGGTCTCCGCCAGCAAAACTCTCAAATTCGCGCCTCAGGCAACAAATCCGCAATAGCATACGAATACTTTCCTGAGAGCCTTGCTCGTCGAGCGATGGCCTTTTCGAATAGCCATAATAAGGAATTAGAAGATGAAACGACGATTGATGTTCATTGCGCTTCTCTGTGTGACCTGTGTGAGCAGCACGGCCAGCGCGCAGGAGGAGAGCGATATATATGCGAGAATTGCGCGGAACTCCGGTGTTCCCAGAGCGGTGGCCAAGCAGCAGGTGGAAACGGTGTTTGAAGCAATCAAAGAGGAGTTAAAGGAAGGGGAGAGTGTCTCGATACGAACGTTTGGGCGATTCTATGCGCAGAAGAGGGAAGCCAGGAAGGGGCGAAATCCTTCAACTGGTGAGGCGATAGAGATTCCGAGCAAGCGCTACCCCCGCTTTAGTTCCTCAGATTCCTTTAAGCGATATCTGAACTAGAGCAACCGTGAGATTGGCTAATCATTGTCAGTGCCGAGGAATCTCTGTGTCTTCCCGGATATACGTGAGAAACATTTCTCGCGGTGGAAGTAATCGGCGTGGATGTAATCAGCGCATACGTAATCGCGGCAGAAGAAAATGGTAAAAAGAGAGCAGTTCGCAAAATGGGTGACCAGAGTCGCCCGCGAACTGCTCTCGAGAGCCAGGCGCGGGCGTCTGCTGAGCCTAAATCGCATGCAGGCCGAAGCCTGTTACGCGATTGAGGCGAACCTGCTTGATGGCAAGCCCGTCGATGATGCGGAGCATGGCGCCCAGTGGCCCCATGATTCCACCCTGGATTACGGACTTGATCTCACCGTCTGAGTGGACGGAGGAGACGAACTGCAGACGACCGAGGACTTTCCCACTCCCGGCCAGGGCTCGAAGCCTGGTACGGGTTCGGTGTTCGTTTTCCTCCTGTACGTTGCTGATGGTCAGGTCGGCGTCTCCATGTGTCGACCTGGTTTTCATAGCGATGGTCACGATGTCGCTGGCGATTGCAGAGGTGCGTGGCGGACGTTGGGAAGCGAAACCCTTGCGTGCCTGAGGGCAGGAACGCATGTAGCTCGGATCCGGATAGTGTCCGAGGAAGGTGACGATCTTCTGGGTGCCAACCGTAAAGGTTGCCCAGAGGCGACTCCATTCCTCACGCCCATACAGCTCAAAACGCCAGAGCTTGAGTGAACCAAAGTCAGCATCATCAGCGATCTCCGAGGGGATTGCTGTCGACTGCCCGTCCGTTTCCGGACTTTGTTCGCTGCTTGCGTGAAGCAAGGCGTCCAAAGGACCACAAAGGTGGGAAACGCGTTTCGCCAGCAGCCCGTGCCCATTCGTCGCCAGTTTCTGACGAATCTTGAGCCAGGCTATGGTTTCACCGTTGACGCAAACGCGCAGGTTACGCCGACCGGGTCGATCGGCGATCACTTCGGCCGAAATCGTGCGTTCCTCCTGTCCGGCGAAATTCATCGCCGCCTGGATTCCCCGAAGGTCGCGAACGACCGAGCTGAGCTTGGGGTATCGCTGTGAGTCGAGATCCTTTCCCGACTGATTGGCGATAGCCTCAAGTGCTCGCGGAAGGTGTCCGACAAAACAGACGTGGGGAACTCCGCTAACCTCATACACGCTGTAGAGGCGATACCAGAGTCCACCGTCGGTCGGACACAAGACAAAAGTTTCTGCATTCTTCATCGAAACATCTCCTGAAAGAGGGTTCTCCTCGCGAAGCGAGGTTGTGCCTGACATGCAACAGCGTGTCTTCCTAAGGCGCCTCAAACGCTGCGGTACAGCGTTTAAGGCACCTGAGGGATTTGTGTTGCAGGTAATTTCCAGGAGGTAAAACCTTAGAGATGGAACTGCTTCTCCTCTGTGCACCGGAAATAAACGAGCTTCGAGTGCACAGAGGAGGTAAACAGAAAATACTCATGTGGCGATTATAAAGAACCACATAGGTTATGCAGAATGTATCGTAGCTGATGTTAAAAAAGATGAGCTGGAAAGCTTCGCAATTCTGTGCACTTAGCGCTCGGAGTCTGAGAGATTTGAAAAACGAGCCCGGATGGACGAAGTGTTTCTGGGAACGCGGTGAGGTAGTGGCACGCCCCAATACCTGCTGCATAAGGAAGGCATGGGTAAGAGAGGACTCGCTGTGAAACAGGATACGCCGGTTCAGTACGAATTCGATCCAGCGAACTGCGTCCGGCCAGTGCGCCAAACAGCAGTCTTCTAATAAAGATAGACATTGGCATCATTTGATCACGCTGCTTTTCTCTCTCCCGCGTTGATTCGGGTGTGCACTATGGCTGATTGACCCTCAATCATTCCTAGAATACAATTTCCACTGCTCAGGCGTGCGTTTGTACTGGACTGTCTAAACATTACGATACTCCAGTAGTTTATGGCACTTATGCACAGCTTAGACTGCTGTCCCTTGCGCGTTTTTGCCGTCAGGTTAGTCGCCCGGAAAGCTTGCTGCGCCCGGGCGTGGCTTCGGTTTCTTGCTGCTTCTTTTATCTGAGTGTCCATGTTCGGGTCGTCCGCTGAAGCGATAGTTCTGGAGAAGTGATCCGGGCGGTTCGATTGTCATTTTAGAGGTCGTGTTATGTGTAACTTCGTTCATCTTCATCTTCACACTCAGTACAGCGTACTTGATGGTGCAATTAAGATTGATGAGCTGGTTTCCAGGGCAGTGGCACACAAGCAGCAGGCAGTTGCCATGACTGACCACGGGAATATGCATGGCGCTATTCAATTCTATCAGGCCGCGCGGGCAGCCAAAATAAAACCCATCATAGGTTGTGAGGTCTATCTCACGTCGGGAGATCGTCATGAGCGTAAGCCGGTTGCGCAAGGCGGGGCCAAAACCCATCATCTCACCCTTCTTGCCGAGAGTATGGAAGGCTATCGCAATCTCTGTCGTCTGGTGACCCTGGGATACACGGAAGGGTTTTACTTCAAGCCGCGAGTAGACCATGCCGCCCTGAAGGAATTTGGTGCGGGGATCGTATGCCTCAGCGGTTGCGTGTCCGGTGAATTGGCTGAATATAGCAAAAATGACGACCTTGAAGGCGCCAGGCGTCTTGTTGAAAAATACTACTCGGTCTTTGGTGACAGATACTATCTTGAAGTGCAGCCGCATCTCTTTCCCGAGCAAAAGAAGCACAATCAGCTGATCCAGGAACTCTCCAGGGAAATGGGTATTCCAACGGTTGCAACAAATGACTGTCACTATCTCGATAGTGACGATCATTATGCACAGGAAGTTCTTATGTGCATATCCACCGGTAAGCTCGTTACTGATGAGGATCGCATTCAGCACGAACACGCCCGTCTGCATATCAAGACCTTTGAGGAGATGCAGCAGGAGCTACCCGAGTTTGGTGACGCACTTGGACGCACGCTTGAAATCGCGGAACGCTGTAACGTCGAGTTTGATTTTTCAAAGCACTACATGCCCTGTTTTACCCTTGAGAAAGAGGTTAGCATCGAGGATCTGTTTGTCGAGGAGGTGCACAAAGGTTTTGAAAAGCGTCTTGTGGAAATCGAAGCCCGCTATGGTCCCATCGATGATGTACTGCGAAAGGAATACGACGACCGTCTTGCGGAGGAGATTGCGCTGATTCGCAATATGGGTTTTGTCGGCTACTTTCTCGTGGTCTCCGATTTCATACTCTGGGCAAAGGACAATGATATTCCCGTGGGACCTGGTAGAGGTAGTGCCGCAGGTTCCCTCGTTGCGTACGCTTTGTTTATCACTGAAATTGACCCGATTCCCAATAAGCTGCTCTTTGAGCGTTTTCTCAATCCCGAACGGGTGAGCCTTCCAGATATCGATGTCGACTTCTGCATCTTTGGGCGCAACAAGGTAATCGAGTATGTCTGCGACCGCTACGGACGAGATAATGTTGCGCAAATCGTTACTTTTGGAACGCTTAAAGCCAAAGCAGCGATCAAAGACGTCGGTCGGGCTCTGGGACTGAGCTATGCGGAAACAGATCGTATCGCTAAGTTGATTCCAGCACCACGTCAGGGATTTGATTATCCAATTGCCGAAGCCTTGAAGATGGAAAAGCGGCTACGGGAATATGCTGATGGTGAGGGAGAAGAACTGATCACTCTGGCACAGAAGCTGGAGGGTCTCTCTCGTCACACATCGACGCATGCTGCAGGGATCGTAATTGCGGATAAGCCGGTCGTTGAGTATCTGCCATTGATGGTTGATAAGGACGGGCAGGTTATTACTCAGTATTCCATGAACTACGTAGAGAAGATCGGACTGGTAAAGTTTGATTTTCTCGGTTTGAAAACACTCTCGGTTTTACATGAGGCGGTGCGTCTGGTTCGGGAAACCCGTGGGAAGTCCATTGATCTGAACAGTCTCTCTTTAGATGATCAGAAAACGTACAGACTCATTAGTTCCGGACGCACTATTGGTGTCTTCCAATTGGAGTCCAGCGGTATCACAGAGATGGTGCAACGGCTGAAGCCAAGCTGTTTCGATGATCTCGTCGCGATACTTGCGCTATATCGTCCCGGTCCCCTGGATGCCGGTATGGTCGATCACTACATCAACCGAAAGCATAAGCGGGAGCAGGTTCGATACGAGCACGCCCTCCTTGAGCCAATTCTGAAGGATACCTACGGCATTATTCTGTATCAGGAGCAGATAATGCAAATCGCCCGGGATATGGCGAATTACTCTCTCGGACAAGCGGATATGCTACGCCGTGCCATGGGTAAAAAGAAACCGGAAGAAATGGCGAAGCAACGAGAGATCTTTTTGGCTGGTGCCGAAAAGAAGGGCGTCGATGCCAGAGTAGCGACCGAAACGTTCGATCAGATGGAAACCTTCGCTCGTTACGGTTTTAACAAAAGTCACTCAGTAGCATATGCCTTCATTTCATTTCAGACCGCCTATATGAAAGCGCACTATCCGCAGGAATTTCTTGCGGCCCTGATGACCTTTGAGATGGGTGACACGGATAAAACACTCAAGAATCTCAATGAATGCCGTGAGATGAATATTCCGATTGCACCGCCGAATT
>JAUIMJ010000113.1 GCA_030433295.1 bacterium
GGAGACTGCCTGGTATATGCGCAAATGGGATACGACGTCCCGTTTGGTGTCTATCTGTGATCAGGTGGCAACTGATCCGGACCACTTTTGCCCGGCTCCCGAACGCGAGGAAGATCTGGCGCAGCGACTTAGCGAAGAGCTGCCAGAGCAGTCTCAATCACTTCGCCTGGGACGTGGCTGGCATTGTTTCAGAACGTATACCGAAGACCTGCTTCCGATATTCGGCTTTGACGAGCGGATTCCGGGACTTTTCTGGCTGGCAGCCTTTGGTGGCTATGGAATGTCCACCTCCTTTGCCGCAAGCAGAGACGCCGCACGACTGATTTGCGGGGAACACGTCGCAGTGCCGGCAGATTTTTCGCCAAATCGGGCTGGTCCAACCCTCCGGAAGCTTGGTAATGAATAGATGATGCTTTGCCTCGGTCCAACATCCCGATAACTTGCTTGCTTTCTGAATACGCTTCTCGAATATGCACCTGATACACCGCTCCTATTTTTTTGGAAGAAAAAACACCTCGAGAAGATACTCACTTCTGACGCGCATCTGCTCCCTACTCTACTTCCTGCTTACAGCACTCGTGTTTGTGGTGCCTGCTGCGAATGCTCAGGGAACTGATGCATTCTCTGAACTCGCCGCAATGCCGGGCTCACAGGGTGCCCGCTATGTTTCAACACGTCTCATCATCGATCGCAGCGCGATTGAGGCTGAAATGCCTGTCTCAGACCGAGGGGTGCGGGTGGGCGTTCTTTTTTCGATCGAGAAGAACTGGCACATCTATTGGAAAAACAGCGGGGAAGCGGCGCTACCTACCAAAGTCAGCTTTTCTGTGCCCGAAGGATGGGAAGTATCTGAACTCCAGTGGCCAATCCCAAAGCGTTACGTAGAGCGCGGTGATATCACAACCTTCGGCTATTCCGACGAGATACTACTCTACGCGTACGTTCGACCTCCTGATGAAATACTCGAGGCTCCTACCAGCGCTACAATAAAGGCGGAAGTCAGCTATCTGGTTTGCAACGACATTTGTGTCCCCGGTAGAGACACGAAGGAAATTACTGTTCCCTACACCAAGCAAGAGGTAATCAGTCCTAGCGAAAACTTTCCGCTTTTTGAACGATACGCCCTTGAAGTTCCTCGTGAACCACGGGGTGAAGATAGCGGACTCCGTATCAAAGCACTGCTGTCACATACCGCGCTTGCACCGGGTGCTTCCGGCACACTGCGCATCAGCATTGTACACGATGCTGATGGCGGATTTTCCGGCAGCGACCTCCAGATGTTTCCTCACCAGAGCGATGGCATCACATTTCGGGCTCCGACACTTCTCAGGGGAGAAAAAGAAACCCTGCTTGATCTTCCTTTCACTGCAGACCAAGACCTACAGGAAGGACCTGTTAATCTCTCCGGCGTTCTTGCGTTGAGCCCAAAAGCCGTATCGGCTGAGCATCCCATAGGATTGCTATGGAACGCCTCCCTCGGGATTGCCACAGAAGATTCTCTGAATGGGGAGTTTGCTGAGGCTGCCCCCTCAAAGGGATCTGAGGAAGCGGAACTCTCGTATCGCAGTTCCCACTATGCCGAAGGGAAAGCGGAGACCGGCAGCAAACGACAGGTATCGCCGGATACGGCCGGGCAGGTGAGTATTGCATACGCTCTTTTCTGCGCCTTCATCGGGGGCATGATCCTCAACCTCATGCCCTGCGTACTACCCATAATATCTATTAAGGTGATGGGCTTTATCGGGGGAGCTGAACAACCCCGCGCCCACTCTCTGAAAGCGGCTCTGAGTTTCTCTCTTGGCGTTATCGTGAGCTTTCTCTTACTTGCGCTACTGGTTGTTTTGCTTCGAAACAGCGGCATTTCAGCAGGTTGGGGCTTTCAGTTTCAGCATCCCGAGTTCGTGTACGCCCTTTCTCTCATCGTATTTGTTCTTGGTCTGGGTTTTTTCGATGTCTACTCGCTCAACCTACCCGGAATGCAGAGCGCAAACAAAGGAGTCTCTTCGATTCGTTCACCAATGCTCAAACACTTCTTTGACGGTGTGCTCGCAACCGCTCTTTCCACTCCCTGTACCGCTCCGTTTCTTGGCACCGCTCTGGTCTTTGCTTTTTCCCAGGCAGCCTGGGTCACCTTTTTAATGTTTTTTGTGATGGGTCTTGGACTCGCACTGCCCTACGCCTATCTATCAACACATCCGAAAATGCTGAGCATACTGCCAACGCCAGGGCCCTGGATGTATCGCTTTCGACAGCTTATGGGATTTCTCCTGCTTGGCACAGTCGTCTGGCTTGTGTTCGTATTGCAACAACTCACCTCAGAGGGAGCAGTCTGGACAATTGCCAGCATGTTGTTGATCTTCTTCGGAAGCTGGCTGCTCTCATGGCTGGCTGAAGCCAGGAAAAGCGTAAAGCGAAGTATTGCTCAGGTTGTAGCGCTCATCGTCATTGGCTCAGGCCTTGTCTACCTGTACCCCTCGGCAGTCGGGCAGCATACCGGCGAAGTAAAGATCGACTGGAAACCTTACTCAGCCGCTCTGATAAAAGAGTTACAGGGAGGCGGTAGCCTTGTTTTCATCGACTTCACAGCCGATTGGTGCATCACCTGCAAGGCTAACGAGTATCTCACCATAGAGACGGACGAGGTGATCGCTGCGATGAAACGCCTTAACGTCACCCCGGTCAAAGCTGATTGGACCCGAGGCGATCAGCACATTACAGACGCTTTGCATTCATACGGAGCCGAAGGTGTGCCGCTCTACGTGGTTCTACCGGGAGCTGCAGACGGCGAGGCAATCGTGCTATCTACGCTACCAACGTCCTCTGACTTAATCGACGCCTTCGAAAACGCAAAAACTAGTGCAAAATAGCGGTTTATTCCGCGTCCTGTCCCTGTGTAATACCGGAAGCAGGACTCTATTTGGGCGGAAGCAGGTTTTTTGTGCCCTTTATTTCCAGGGAAACACAAATCTTTGTCGAAATTCTTCTTCAAGTTTGCAATAGTTGGACCTGCCGGATCGCCGGCGTGGCGTTTTCCACACCAGGAAGGTGTTTTTTGTTTGCCGATGAGTTTCGAAAAAACGCACTCATGCCTGTGTTCGTACAGCGGGTCGTTCAGGTAGCCTTACTAATTAAGCGGGAGAGTTAGAAGAGATGGACAGCAAAGAACTTTGGACCAGATATTGCGAACAACTTCGAGTCTATCCGGAACTTGGTATCTCACTCGATATTAGTCGTATGCGCCATGAAGACGATTTCATTGAGTCGATGACGCCTGCCATGAATGATGCTTTCAAAGCCATGGCTGAACTTGAAGCGGGGGCAATTGCAAACCCGGACGAGAATCGAATGGTGGGCCACTACTGGCTGAGAAATCCGGAACTCGCGCCCAACCCTGAACTGGCAGAGGAAATCCAGGCAAGCATTTCAAAAATCAGCGGCTTTGCAAAAGCCATTCACAAGGGTGAGATCAAAACTGAAAAGGGCGAGGTCTTTAAGAACGTTCTCCTCGTTGGTATTGGTGGATCTGCGCTGGGACCCCAACTCGTTGCCGATGCGCTCTGGCATCCGAGCAACCCGATGGAACTTTTTTACATCGACAACACCGACCCCGACGGTATCGCAAAAACACTTACCCAGATTGGCAGTGACCTCGACAAAACCCTGACCATTGTGGTTTCAAAGTCCGGAGGAACGGTGGAGACCCGTAATGGAAATCTCGAGGCTGCAAAAGCCTATCAGAAGCTTGGGCTCAGCTTCGAGAAGCATGCGGTAGCAGTCACCTGTCCTGACAGTAAGCTTGATAAGCTTGCCGCAGACAGTGGCTGGCTTGAGCGCATGCATATGTGGGACTGGGTTGGCGGACGCGTTTCTATTTTTTCCGCGGTAGGCCTGCTGCCTGCAGCACTGCAGGGTGTCGATATTCAGGAATTCATTGCCGGGGCGAAGGAGATGGATGATTTGACTCGGGTCGACTCCATTGATCAGAACCCGGCGGCCCGACTTGCGCTCATGTGGTACGCCTCCGGGGACGGGAAGGGTAAAAAGGACATGGTGGTCCTGCCCTACAAAGACAGGATTTGCCTGTTCAGCAAGTATCTTCAGCAATTGGTAATGGAGTCCCTCGGTAAAGAGCACGACCTGGATGGTAATGTAGTACATCAGGGAATTGCTGTGTACGGGAATAAGGGATCGACCGACCAACACGCCTACGTACAGCAACTACGAGATGGTCTTAATAATTTCTTTGTGACCTTCGTCGAGGTTCTTCAGGATTACACAGAGGACTCCGACAACGTCTCAAACCTGCATGTAGAAACAGGCGTAACTTCGGGCGACTACTTAAACGGATTTTTTCAGGGGACCCGGCGTGCACTGTTTGAAAGCAACCGCGACTCAATCACGATAACGATTGATGAGTTGACACCTAAGTCTCTTGGCGCATTAATCGCGCTCTACGATCGCACCGTTGGCTTGTATGCCTCTCTGGTTAACATCAATGCATACCATCAGCCCGGAGTTGAGGCGGGAAAGAAAGCCGCCGCCCAGGTGATAGAGCTGCAAAAGGCGATTCTTACGGAGCTGGAGTCGCGTAGCGACGATGCGGGGCTTACGGCCGATGAGTTGAGCGCAGCGATTGGGCAGGAGGAGGAAGCTGAAAGTGTGTACAAGATTCTTGAGCACTTTGCGGCAAACCCAGGCAGAGGTATTTTGAGAACCGGCGATCGCCACCCGAGTTCTTCGCGATACAAGCTCGCCGCAACTGAGTAAACTCAGCCGCTGGTGAGTCAATGCTGCAGCGGCTCACCAGCTCCTTTCACCAGCTCCCCTGCGAAAATCGACCATGAACCTGCCTTCTGGCCTCGCCCTCGCCTGAGCGTCTTTTTGCTTGAATTTCCCTCTTAGATAGCCGCTCTCTGCATCGCAGACACAGGCGTCTTTCGAATACTCCCCAGCAAACAAGATAATCAAGTGTTACTCGTCTGCTGCTCCGCTGCAGCTCGGTACAAGTGCGTTTTTTTACTGTGACAATTTTCTTCTGCTTTTCACCCAGCTCCTTGGTATAATGGTGGAAGGGCACTTTGGGAGGACTACCCGTATACGAGCTATGTCAGAAGAACAAAGAACAAAAGATTTCCTTTCCAGAATCGATGCGAAAGAGACCATCGAGCCGAAGGAATGGATGCCGGAGCGCTATCGGGAGCAACTCGTTCGCATGATGTCTCAGCATGCTCATTCAGAAATCGTTGGCATGCTGCCCGAGGGGAACTGGATTACCCGAGCCCCTTCTCTACGTCGAAAGATCGCCCTTATTGCAAAGGTGCAGGACGAAGCAGGACACGGTCACTACATCTACAGTGCTGTTGAGACTCTAGGTGTATCAAGAGAGGAAGTGTACCGAAAGCTGCTCGACGGCAGTGCGAAATACTCCCATATTTTCAATTATCCCACGACGAGCTGGGCGGACATCGGAATGATCGGCTGGCTCGTTGACGGGGCGGCGATAATCAACCAGACCATGCTTGCCCGGTGTTCCTACGGTCCCTACGCGCGAGCGATGCTCAGGATTTGTAAGGAGGAGAACTTTCACAAGAAACAGGGCATGGAGATCGTGTCTCGACTATGTCGGGGCACCGCTGCCCAGAAAGCTATGGCCCAGGAGTCCTTTGATCGCTGGTGGTGGCCCACGCTCATGATGTTCGGCCTGCCGGATGAAAAGAGCAAGAACACCGCAGAACTCATGCAGTTCGGAATAAAACTGCGCTCCAATGATGAGCTGCGGCAGCGATTTATCGACATGAATGTAAAACAAGCGCAGGAGTTTGGATTGACGATTCCTGACCCGGATCTCTATTTCGATGAAGACAGTGGCCACTGGCAGATTGGCCCCATTCCCTGGGAGGAGTTTTTCGAAGTCCTCAAGGGAAACGGGCCATGTAACCGTGAACGCCTTGATGCAAAGATTCGCGCCCACGAAGAGGGACGCTGGGTCAGAGAAGCAGCTTCTGCCTTCGCGGAAAAGCGAGCAAAGCGACGTGCGAAACAGTAGAGGTCCCTATGCCTGATACCGACAGAGAAAAAGAAACTCCCTTGTGGGAGGTCTTCGTACAGGAGGCGGGAGCGGAAGCGCACCAGCATGCCGGAAGTATCCACGCCACAGATGCCGAACTCGCGCTTCAAAATGCTCGTGATGTGTTCGCACGACGGGAGACCATTAAAAGCATTTGGGTCGTACCCTCGCATGCAATTACCTCATCGCAACCGGAAGATGAGCCTGCGCTATTCGATGCAGCCAGTGATAAGATTTACCGCCACCCCCAGTTTTATAAGACCGAGAAAGCTTCCGACAATGACTAGTAATCGCGTTGAACATGGTGGAGCTGCACATACTAGCAGCCGGAAAGCGCTGGATCACTTCGTGCTCGAAATTGCTGACGATGCGCTCGTTCTTGGCCACCGATTGTCTGAATGGTGCGGGCATGGCCCCACTATAGAGGAGGACATTGCGCTCTCTAATATCTCTCTCGATCACCTTGGACAGGCACAGTGTCTATATGAGCTTCTTGTCGAAAACGACGCCAACTATGGCAGCGCTGACAAACTGGCATTCTTTAGGGACAGCTTCGAATTTCGAAACTGTATCCTGGTGGAGCAGGAAAACGGAGATTTCGCGCAAACCATCGTTCGCCAGGTGTATTTTAGTGCGTACTACTACTTTCTCTATGAACAGCTGAGTTCCTGCCCCATTTCTCTTCTTTCAGATTTTGCGGCGAAAGCGAGAAAAGAAGTCTCGTATCATCTGCGCCACGCTGGCGAGTGGATACTTCGTTTGGGCGACGGAACTACTGAAAGCAAGGCACGCGCTCAAGCGGCCATCGTCCAGCTCTGGCCTTTCGTCGAGGAGTTACTCGCCCCAAGTGAGGCCGCATCGATTCTGATAGCAGAAAGTCAGGTATTTGAACCGAGCACGGTTTCAAGCGCTTACAAACAGTATCTGGAAACGCTACTCAGTGAAGCTACTCTGGAAGTACCCTCATCCACCGCAGCCTCTCCGCTGAACGGTCGACAACTAAAGCACAGCGAACATTTGAGTCAACTGCTGAGCGTTATGCAGAGCACTGCACGCGCACATCCCGATGCACTATGGTAGAGATCCACGGCGACACCATCACCGGAGAAAAGGTTCTTCGATGCCTGGCCGAAGTTCTCGATCCGGAGGTTCCCGTATTGTCGGTTGTGGATCTGGGTATTGTCAGGAGCATCAGGGTCGATGACGGAAGTGTCACGATAGCAATCACCCCGACCTATTCGGGATGCCCTGCAATTGAGCCGATAAAGGCCGCCATTTCCGATGCTGTGCTTGGCATGGGGCTTAGCTCACCGGAGATCCTTACGCAGTTGTCACCCGCCTGGACCACGGACTGGATTGCTGAGCCGGCGAGGGAAAAGTTACGTAAATACGGCATAGCGCCCCCACTTCCTCGCTCTGCGGAAGTGGGAATAGTACCATTCTCTGAAATTTCCAGTCATATCCCCTGCCCGCACTGTGATTCCCTTAAAACAGAAGAACTGAGCAGCTTCGGGGCAACCGCCTGTAAAGCCCTCTGTCGCTGCAAGGATTGCAGAGAGCCATTTGAGTATTTCAAGAGCTTCTAGGGCAGTCGATTCCTCTCAAAACCAGCAAACCGGGGCTCACCCCAACTAAATAAGCGCAATAGTTTCAGAGTGTTACATTTATTAGTGAAGTAAACATCACCTATTTTTAGAAATGTGCATAATACACATAGATACCAATCATAAAACCTGGCGACAGGCGTTCAATTACTAAGAGAGGGAAAAAATGAAAATTCAAAGTCACAAAAAAGAGAAATTATACTTACTGATATCAATTTGCCTGAGTCTTTTCTGCTGGATTGGCCTTGGCGTCATGATCGTGGTGCAGCCAACGATTCTCGTCGTCGCTCTTCCCTATGCAGTCGCATTGTTTCTGGGAACCTTTATCGCTTCGGGACTCGCACACGGATACCTGCGGGGTAATGCCGTGCGAATTTCTCAGCGTCAGTTTCCGGAAGTTCATACCCTGTGTGAACGTCTCAAGCAAAGACTACAGATGAAGGAAACTCCTCTGGTGTACCTGACCGAGGGCAACGGAATCGTAAACGCCTTTGTTTCCAAATTCCTGGGCAAGCACTATGTAGTCCTTCACTCGGATACCTTCGAGCTGGCCCTGGAGCAAGGTGACGCCGAGCTTGCATTTATTCTTGCCCACGAGTTTGCACACATCCAGAGAAAGCATCTTTCGAAGCAGCTTTTTCTGCTTCCGGCGAGAATCACTCCGTTTCTCGGAAAGGCGTACTCCAGAGCTTGTGAGTTGAGCTGCGATCGCATTGCGGCGACCGTGTCACCTCGTGCAGGTGTTCGAGCGCTTCTCTGTCTGGCTGTTGGCAACAAATTGTTTCGACATGTAAAAATAGAAGAGTATTTACATCAGAGCAGAGAGGATGCTGGTGTTTGGTCGGTGCTCGCCGAGGTCTTCTCTACGCACCCAAGCCATCCGAGACGTATCCGCGAAGTGTTTGCCTATGTCTCCGTCGAATCGGAGCAGGCAGCGAGCATAAGTGCGCCTATGCGCCGCCGTCATCTGGTAGGTGTATAGGACATCTCGAAAACAAGCGTTTTTCAGAGGAGTATTTCATAGAGCATGGGGATACCTGTGTTTAGCCCGCACCTGCTGCTCAATTCGGGACAGAAACCAGGGAAGGTCAGCAACGAGCGCTGATTAATGGTCAGTCTCTCCCAAAGGTATCCCCTCGACGAAGGTCAGCGTGGCACATGCATTTTATCTACATAAATGGTAGGATTACCTGCTCTTTAAAACTCATATAGGCGGAAAACGTAGGTCCCACTGGTACTTATCGAAGCAAAAACTTCGAGAAAGGGGTTTTAAATGCACAATGAACGAGAGCGGGCAAAATTCGCTTTAATCATTCTCATTGTCGTCGGAGGTCTTTGCCTGCTTCAGCTCTGGCTGAACAGCGGCAAATCGAGGACATTCCTGGATTTCTTAAACAGTAGCTGGTGAACCCTCACCGCTGTTTTGGTTTCCTCCGCGGCGTTACCTTGTTAGACGGGATGTTTTTCGGACCTCCCGCCTTTCTCTCAGTCTCTGTCCTTACCGGTGTTTCAGTGATTCGACACCTCCATGGCAGCTCGAGCTCCACGAGCTGAAATCTTACGTTTCGCCTGACCCATCCAACAAACCAGAAAATCAACAACTAATACTATCTTCACACTTTTCAAACACTTATTGCCGATGAATTGAAACTAATATGGCCCATAGGGGGTCTAAAGAGATAGGGCGAGACTGAGAAGCATGTTGCTCGGGCTCGCAGCAAACTAAGATAAAGATATAACAGGAAAAAACATGTATTTAGATACATTCATCAGCGCCAATACCTCTTCTCGGAACACTATTCCCAGGATTAGCGCGCCAAAGGCCGGCCTCCCGGCTCTTTTTCATCGAGTTAGCTCATTTGCCCACCGTGGCATTACTAACCCCCACACCCCTGGAAACACGATTACCGCATTGGATCGAGCCGCTCAGGCCGGGTTCGGCCTGGCTGTTGATGTTCGAATGACCAGGGATCAGCACCTGGTTGCCTTTCAGGCAGCTTCGCTCACCGGACGTAAGAGCACTGAGCTTATTTCCGAGACCAGATACTCTGAATTGCCAAAAATAGTTCGCAACGGAACTAAGCATGAGATTCCCCTGCTCTCAGAGATTCTCGAGCGCTATTCGGGTCTGCCTATCTATCTGGATCTCAAAGCTCCCGGATTGGAAAAAAATCTGGCATTGCTCCTCTCCAGATATCCCTATGCCAATGAACACCTGGTAGTAAATACCTGGTGGACCGAGGGTCTGCGAATCCTCAGTCAGAGCGCACCGCAAATCACCACATCCCGGGGATTTGGCCGCGCGGTTAACAGCAGCTGGCTGAGAGAGGTGCTGCGCGCCGAACCTAAAATGATTCCAATCCTGAACTTCTGGAAGCAACTGTTCGGATGTGTCTCAATCGACGTATCGTATTACACACCCGATACCGTTGAGCTGTTTCGCGAGCAGGGTTTTGAAATCTTCCTCAATGGACCAAAGCGCTCCGACGATCTTGCTTTTTGCAAAGATGCGATATCTGTCTGCGAAGTGGATCCGGAAGATTCTGGTCGACTGATGTAAGTCACTTGCTGCTTTAGGCAGAACACACCGCAGTCAGTAAACAACCCGGTGCAGACGTACGAATAAGTTCTTCCTCTGCGCCCGGGTCTGTTCAGAATGCCAGCGTTTCTTCAAACACCCCCGCGATAGTATCTACATCGGGCACAACTCGCTCCATAAGCTGCAGATTGTACGGAATAGGAATATCTTCCGTAGCAATCCTGCGCACCGGAGCATCAAGATGGTAGAACGCATTCTCGACCAAGTGTGCGGCAATCTCTGCACCAAAGCCGACCGTTTTATTATCCTCATGAACAATAACACATCGCTTCGTCTTGCTGACTGAGGTCAAAACGGCCTCGCGATCCCAGGGCCGAAGCGTGCGTAAATCCAGCAGTTCTATGTCCCGCCCGATTTGCTCTGCTGCTTGCTGACATCTATAGACCATCGCTCCCCAGCTTACTACCGTCAGCTCGCTTCCCTCACGTACCAGACGGGCCTGACCAAAGGGCACGACATAATCATCGCCGGGGTAAAAACCCCGGGCTTCGGGCGAATCAAGAAGTGCCCGGTGTTCGAAAAAGATTGTTGGATTATTTGAGCGAATAGACGTTCGCAGTAAACCAACCGCATCTTCGACGGTCGAGGGAATAGCCAGTTCCCATCCGCATTGATGCAGCCACGTCGCCTCTCCTGAGACACTGTGCCAGGGATCTCCTACGTATTTGGAAAAACCTCCCGGCATGCGAACGGTAATTGGCGCTGCGAATCTGTTATTAGTTCGCCAGCGCACAGTACCACAGTTGTTTAACTGTTCAGTTGCCGGATCGGCGTACTTGCGAAACTGGATCTCGGCAACAGGCGCAAGTCCCGCGTAGGACATGCCGACCGCTCTCCCAATAATGCCTTCC
The DNA here is from genome assembly GCA_030433295.1 of bacterium. Lineage (GTDB taxonomy): Bacteria > Bdellovibrionota_C > UBA2361 > SZUA-149 > SZUA-149 > JAUIMJ01. Next base: position 11,122 of record JAUIMJ010000113.1, read on the forward strand.
TCTGACAGACTGGTATCAAACACCCGCTCGATACCGAACTCCTCCTGTAAATCAAGCGTTGCTGCATGCACGCCCCCCTTGGGTCCCACATCTTCTCCGAAAACAAGCATTCTCGGATTCACGCGCAATTCGCTGCCGAGCGTTTTCCTGATCCCCGCAAGCATATTGATTCGAGGACCTTCCTGATTTGGCTCACGCGAGCCCGGGGGATAGGCAAAACCGCAGGGCAGAACACCGCCAACCCTCTGCACGTTTTCGTCATCAGGTGAAGAAGCGGCTGAAAATACATTTTCATAGATTGTTTTCGGGCAGGGGGATTCACGGTTCAGTGCCTTTTCCAGGCCATCACGAACATCACGCTCCACGATGTGCTCCAACTCCCCCCATTCCTCTTCACTCATTAAGGAAGGCACCAGATACTTCCTCAAGCGGGGAATTGGGTCGCGAGCGCGTTCATCCGCTAAAAATTCTTCGCTCTTGTATGCCTGCGTATCCTGTCCTGAATGGCCCGATAGTCTGGGCACCCGCAGCCGCAGCAAAACCGGCGTCTGCCCGTTTCGCACGAAACGAACCGCGGCAAGGATGCAGCTCGAAGCGTCGGCAGGTTCCGCTCCGTCTCCCTCAATGATGTGCAGGTTTTTAAAACTGCGAAGATTATCAGCAATATTTCCGCCCGGTGTTTGTCTGTCCGAGGGGACCGAAATCGCATACCCATTATCCTCCACCACAAATATCATCGGCAGACCCAGGGTCGTCGCAATGGTCAGAGCAGACCAGAATCCGTTGGTTGCTATTGATCCCTCACCTCCAAGGACAAGCGATATGCAGGCGTCAAACTCAGATTTCCTGAGCACCTTTGAGTGATAGCGGATCGCCTGAGCCCAGCCAGCCGCCGGCGTGTATTGCGAACCAACGTCACCCGCCATTGGGATCACCGTCGCCCTGCCTTGCGAAGGGAGATTGCAAACCACGCCAATATCTCTCCCGTTGCTGTAGGATCCGGAGAGACCAAGGGGACCCGCAAAGGCATCTTCTATGGTGAGGCCCTGCGACAGAAGAAGGGGACGAGAACGATAATATGCTGAAACACCATCACCGGCCGAGGTCATGAGACTGCCGAGGAGCACCTGGGCCAACTCATGTCCCTTTGAGGAGAACTGATAAATTATCTTCTTCGCTGGATAGAGTTCCTGCTCCTCGATCAGATCGATTGCTCTGGCCGTAAGCGCATTTTTTGCGACTTCCCACCAATCAAATCCGCGATGCGTAAATCTAGATTCACCAGCCATGAAAATACAATGCTAAATTATCTGCGATTGAGCCATGAGAAATGTCTGCGCCCAAGCCAGTCCTACAAGTTCGCTCATCAGAGCGCAGCGGCCCACGTCGAAGCCCCAGAAGGCA
>JAUIMJ010000114.1 GCA_030433295.1 bacterium
CGGCATCGAGACGAGCAAAGGAAATGGCGCGCAAGGTTGAAGTGGAAATCGCTGTAAAGCCGTTCGCCGGGTCAGATATATGCCAGTAGGGAGTGATGAGTCGGTTGGCACAAGAAGCACACACATTAAGAAGCAATCGGGGTAGCGGAATCTGTCTGGCGCTGTCTAGAGAAAAGAAGCGATTGCCCTTGACGTAGTCGGCACTACCCTCTTTGAGGGGATGTAAAAGTTTCGGAATGTATCGGGGGTCCATTTGACCGTCTCCGTCGATCTTTACCACGATGCTCGCATCGAGTTCCAGCGCCCGGCGATACCCGGTCATTACGGCGGCTCCCACACCTTGATTGCTCGAGTGAAAAAGCACCTCGAGGCGGATGTCGGAAATAGCATCTCGAATAAATTCCCCCGACTCCTCCGGACATCTGTCGTCGACGACGATAATACGGTCCACCTCAGCACCGATGTTGGCTACTACCTCCCGAATATGGGAGCGAACTTTGAAAGCGGGAATGACCGCTACGACTCCTGACATCACTGAGGCCCGGGTTTATCTGGATAGTGAAAATGTGAGCGATCAAAAGGTTTTTTTTCATCGCCCTCACCCTCATAGATGTCCAGGGATAAAACGGCCTCGCCGCCAGCCTGGAAGTAGTCGAGCCGAACCGAGTGCATGCCGGCTTCTAGCGCAACTGTAGCCTCTTTCTCTTGCGCCCACTGAACCTTCCACTGATCGAGAATATTTTTGCCATCGACAAAGAGACGTGAACCGTCATCAGAAAGCAGTCGAAAAACAAGCTCCGTGGCTTGAGAGAGATGAAGTTCGCTCTCGAAGGTAGCAGAATAGCTATACAGTCTGGGGCTGGGCCCGCTGGTAAACTCTCGTGAATCAAAAGATACGCCGCGACTGGCCTCAAGCCGTTCCGCAGGGCCTCGCAGATCGGTGTTGGCATAGACGGCAACTTTCCAGGGCTTCTCTGGCCAGAGGACATACGCTGTGGCAGAAGCCAGCACAACAAGCACAAGCAATAGAAGTACGGTACGCGCTTGTCTGAGGCCAGTATACCGTGAGGGAAGTTTTGTTCTGAGGCGCGCAGTAGTTTGGAGCAAAACGCGGTAGTGCAGAGTAAGAGCCTCTTTACTTATCACGCTGTCAGAGTTTTGAGTCGCAAATACCTGGGTGCTCTCTTCGAGCGCTACTATCTGTGAGTAGAGCTGTTCAGCTGAAAAGTCCTGCGGGAGCGCGAGTCCTTCAATCTGGAGTTCTTCCATCATTTGTTTCACAGAGTTCGCATTCGAACACGGTGCTTCCTGCGAGGCAGTGAGTGAGCACCATGTCAGCGTGAGATCTCGCCAGCAGCGCAGTATGTATGGCGCAAGCTCTTCTACTGAGGTATCATGCCGCTGAAACAGATCGCCTATCCTACTTAACTCACGCGTGGCATTCTGAAAGCTTGAAGAGGCAATAGTAGACATTAGTTATGCTTATACGCTCCCTGTCTCGCTGGATTTCTTCATCCCTGTCTTCTTTGCCCCTGTCTTCCTTATTGGGGTCTTCTGCGTCGAAAGTAAAGCCACAACAGATGGTATCAGGTTCTGTGCTTTCCTGGTTGCTGTTATTTGGGGTTCTCGCTGGCCTGCTCCACCTTACGGCAAACGCCTGGCGTTCTTCGTATACCTACGACGAGCCCTGGCATATACGTTGGAACAGCCGCTATGTCGAGCATCAGGAGACGGAGAGAGAATCATTTCCCAATTACAATTCTACTACCCCTATACTTTCTCCTGGTATTTGGCTGATCGACAAAGTCATATTTCCGCATCCCTTGCCAAGTGTCGAGCGGAAGTTTCTGCGACGCTGCGCGCATAGTGTCTGGTTTTTCGCAGCGCTGCTCTCCGTCTACTGGGCTGCACGGATGATTGCGGGCAAAGCCGCGGGCGTCCTTGCGGCATTGGCCGTTTCGCTCGACCCGACCGTGATAGCTCACGCAGGTCTGCTGACAACGGATGTGCCCTTTGCCGCTTCCGTAATGGCCGCTATCGCTCTATTTCTTTTTTTTCAACGAAAACCGAATGTGGTGCGAGCCTGTATGCTGGGTCTGGGCGTAGGGCTGTGCATAAGCGCGAAGTTTAGCTTTGTAATCGTAATGCCTGTGCTGTTGCTTGCCCTCTGCGTTTTTTTGATTCGCTGCACCTGGTATTCTAAGGCGCACCGATTCATTTTGCTAGCGGTGGGCCTCCTCTCGGCACTGCTCGCGATTAACCTCGCATACGGATTTCAGCATTTTGCAGAACCCTTGTCGCTCATCTCTTTTCGCTCCCCACCTTTTACCACGCTCAGCTCTCTGATTCCCTGGTTGCGCTTCCCCCTCCCGAGTTCACTGCTACAGGGGCTTGATCGCTGTATGGCGGTAGAGCGATCAGACATGTGGAACGTGATTCTGCAAGACACCTGGTATCCGAAAGGAACCTGGCGCTATTTTCCGATCGTAGCCTTGCTTAAAACTCCCATATCTCTACTGATATTTTATCTTGGGGGAATAGGTATCCTGCTGCGAGACAAACTCTGGTCACGTGATTCTCGAATTTTCTGGCTTGGTTTTATCTGGCTCACTTCGAGCGTCTATTTCGTATTCTTCTTTCGAACGCAGGTAGGCTTTCGCTATGTACTGTTTCTCCTTCCCCTTACCGCGGTGCTCTGTGCTGTCGCCTGGAGTAAGACTTCGATAGCCATCGGACCGCGAGTCTTGAAATGGTTCATTGTCCTGCCCCTGCTGGAAATCGCTCCCTATACCGGGAATCTGTTAACATTTACCAATCTTCTTATTGCCGATGAGAATGTGTATACCGTCTTTGCCGATTCCAATCTCGATTGGGGACAGAACCGTGATTCGCACAGAGGCTTCAAGGAGTTCTTCGAAAAAGAGGGGTGGCATCTAGAACCTCTACACGTTCTTCCCGGGGTCAACGCCTTCAGCGTCAATGAGCTAGTGGGCGTTTGGTGGAATCACAGACAGCACCGATGGCTGCGTGACAATCTAAAACCGTATACCATCATCGACCACACTCTTTTTCTCTATGAGATCGAAGATGCGGAATTTCAAAGATTTCTCGATGATGAGCGCTCGCTCGCTTCTCGGTTTACTCCCTCCTGCCAGGATGGAACAGAAAGCCTGGACGAGAAGAGGACCGTAACTCTCTCATCGAAACGCCAAGGGCGCATCTGTCTCAAAGCGGACAAGCCATCAACGATCAAAGTAACATCCCCACAGTATAGTTTTTGGTTAGGTCCACAGTCCTCCTGGGGGGGCTGCGACACCGAGCAAGTACACCGCGGACGCGAAGCCTGGTATCGCCTCGAGTCGGGCCTACACGGTTTTTGCTTCGGACATGAGGGAGAATGGCAGGCCAAAATTGAGGTCATGCCTTGATTACTACCTCTTGAGACTTCTGCTGATCGGAGAACACTAAGCAAATCCACAAACGAGAGCCCGGCTGCGTCCGCTGGCCCAATGCTAATGATTTCGGTGACTTAGCGCCATTCGGGTCGAAATATTAAATCTGTCGCAATATATAGTGAAGCAAGGTAGCTAAATCAGCCAATAATAGATTGGAGGCATTGCTTCTCCCGGCAGCTGTTAAAAGCCGGGCGAGGTATCATATATTTTTAAGATTCCGCTGGTTGTTGCGTGTTGAGGTTTTGGAGGTAGTTCAGGAATCGAGCAATTGCTACGGTTTTCAGGTATGCGCAAATCGAGATTCACTCAACTCAAGAAGCAAATTCAATCGGAACCATCTCCGCTGTACGCCGGTAACAGGCTTGTGCAATCACAGGACGGTGTCAGCATGCTCGAGCTCTGTCTCCTGCTTCCTGTCATACTTATTTTCGTAGTGGGTATCGTAGATTTCGGCTCGCGAATAAACGGCATTAAACTCATATCCACAGCGGCGCGACACGGAACACGCATTGCTTCAGCGCATTCGAGAAGAATAACCGATGGTATTCCCTGTGGTGTCTCGGGCACGCCGATTAAGACATCCTGTGCAGGACCGCCTGTTCAGATTGTGAATGCGCCTACGACTACGGTTAAATCAGTTGCTCTGGATGCGACATGCAACTTCATCCGAAGCTCCAAACTCGATGGAGACAACTACGATGTGGTCACCGATACCTTTCTGAGAACGGAAGACGGGGTAGATTTCAAATTTGTTAAAGTGCTGATTAACGAGCGCTCACCAAGCTGCTTATTCTGCTTTAGCGGATTGTATAAAAGTTTTAAAATACAAAACACGAGCACGTTCATGCTCGAAGGAAACTGCCTAGGATGAGAAAGAACTCAGAATACACGCTCGATTACTCTGATGAGTGCGGGGCGACCCTGGTTGAATTCACCCTTGCCAGTGCGTTTTTTATCATGCTGATCGGCATGATTGTAGATATCGGGATCGGCATGCATAACTATATGCTGCTCGATCACGCTACCGAGGATCTCACAAGAGAAATAGCGGTTGATTTAAATTCGAGAAATGACTGCTCCGCTATTCGACCCCTGCTATATTCAAAGGGTAATCGCTACATCACCCAGGTACTCGGAGCAGACGGACGGCCGGTGTGGGCCATGCGCTGGCGACCCACTCAACTCGGTGGGGCATCGGGTTTGGGTGGAAGTTACGCGGTAATGGAAATAGAAGGTCGGTTTCCTGCCCAATGTTATTTTCTGTGCACGCTATTTCCAAACGGCATCAAAATTTCTGCGTCGAGTGAAATAGTAATCGAAAGAAATGATGTCGATTGCACCGCTGAGATGTTTGAAACCTAGAACATGTTTCGCCGCTGAAAGAGGAAACGCCTCGAGATGACAGTAACTACCATGGAGTTCCAAAGTGAATAAGGAAAAGGTACATCCCTGCGTGCACGATGAACGCGGTTCTATTTTCATTCTCTTCGTGTTCATGATCGGTATTGCCGTTGCCATCGTAGCAATGGTTGTAGATCATTCTCGCAAGTCCCTCTCGCTTAGCAATCTGCAGCGCGTGTCGGATATCGCGGCCCTTACCGCGGTAAAGCGGTTTAACGGCCGCAAGGAAGGCTGGTGGGATGCAAAACGTGCCGTAGTTCTCGCACTCAAAAGTAACTCTGTGTACGGCGCAGGCCAGGGCCTCAGCGATCTGGTTTTGGATCAGGGTCCGATCAGTGCGTTCCCCGATCCGAACTCAGATGACTCAAACACGATCGGTGTAGACAATAATGTTCGCGTCACCGTGGAACGCGGAGTGTACTGGTGGGATCACACCCTGAACGGCGGACGAAAAGACGCCTACGGAAACGACATCCAGGGTGGATACCGATTTGTTAACCTCGAAGACAAAGCGGAATGGAATGGTGTTCCATCCTATCTGTATGCAAACGCAGTACGAGTTAAACTTGAACTTGCTTCCCTTGCCTCCTCTGCATTCGGAGCTTTCAGCGGGACCAAGGAATACAAGAGTCTCGTCAAAGTAAGCCAGGCGGTTGCGAACCAAAATCTTGAAATACCAATTTTCCCGGGGGGGATACCCTACTGCCAGCTCATGCTGAACGCCGGGGAGCACGCACTGAATGCGCCTCTTCTTACCGAAGAGTATGAATCTACAGAACAATGTCAGCGGGAACTGGTATTTACGGAGGCAAGACCCAAGGGTCTTATGCAGTATCCCCCGAATGATCCCCCTCCCCCCGGCGCGACGGGAGGAACGGTCGACCGACGGGAAGGGATTACGCGCTTTGAATCCTTCTCCCAGCGCCCGCTTGTTAATTACAATGGGTCAGGACGGTGCTTTGACCAGGCGTTTACCGGCACCTACTACTCCTGCATGCACTTGCCTATTTATGCGACCCTGGGCGTTCCCTCACCGGTTCCAGGTGCGACTGCAACCGCGAATGATATCGTAAATGCTCTGGACCCGAACAAGCCGCCAACTACTTCCCGGCTCGGTATGTATTTTGCGCCACTCGAACGGATCGACACATTCACGCAAGCGCATCGGGCAAAAATTTCTGCCTGGATACAGTCCGGCGCAGGTACGATCAGAAGCACGTTTACGAGACCGGGTGACGGTCAGCCCTTTCAGTGGCTTCCCAAAAAGAACTTTCCTGCGGTTAAGAGCTTCCGCCCTGGCTGTACTACCTCCGGGGCGAACACCGTGGATCGCCATGGCCGTCCCTGCTTTTACTATGCAGAGACCGGTGCGGTCGATGAGGGCTCATCTCTTCGAGTCACAAGGAAAACCGACAAGGAAATTGTTGGCGTAGACGGACAGCTTCACAAGAGTGTTCAGAAGTTCAATATGGATCGTCAGGAAAATGTTAACCCTAAATTCACTCGAGTCGAAGATCCCGCGGGAGATGAGTTTGCGATATACACAAACCCCATGTGTCACGACCCCAGCCTTCCGTTCGATCGTTTAAGTGCTCCGGTAAAGCGCGTCTTGGTCGCGATACTTGCACCCGGTCTTGACGCCTATAGGTACTGTGACTTTGCCAGCCTCTTTGCCGGTCAGGAACAGCAGTCATATCCACCAATTGCGGCAACGAACCCCAGAATCATCGGGTATGTCTACGCCAATTTTTACGACTTTGGTCTGCTTCATATTGACGCGACCTTCCCGCCGCCAAATGGCGTCCGCACACTCAACTATCCCGGCTTGCCACCGATAAACGTCACCGAAACCTCTACTCCGATCTACGTCGATGCTTCGGATAACACGCGTATGCTCATTGACAGAAACCCGGGAGAACTCGACGTAAAGGGAACACCGATTTTTCAGAATCTCAGTGATACGACTAAGGAGTACAGAGAGGAGCACAAAGACTACGTTGATAGTTGCCCGAAGGAAAAAGACAACAATGGTCAGGGAAAGAAGTGTGGAAATAAACCACAGCAGACTCTCGACTTTAATCACCCGGCTATTACCGAATTTGCTCGATGCTTCGACATGCAGCCGATACTCAACAATCCGCAATACGGAAACGTGTACGAGTCCCTCGACAATATCAGTCCGAAGCAGTGTGAGCATTTGATACCCGCTGCTGATGCCACCGAAGAGGATAAAACGATTTACTACGAGTGTCTTGAAGACGTGGATCGAGACAAGGCAGACGAGATGTACAACCTGCTTGAGACATTTTGGGAAAGTAATATCAAAGCGCTGGACGCAACACACTGCCTCCCCATTACACGCGCCGATTGTTTCGATAAGAATGCCGCTGAATGCTACGAAGAGCTGCATTCACTAAAAGGTAACTACGGCTGTGGTGGGCTCTTAGCGCGACTGAACTGCGAGAGCACTCAGGGCAATGGAAACTTCTACAACTGGGCAACGGGGACATACTGGCAGGACTCACAGCCCGCGCTGGTCGAAGACGACACCTAAAATACCTACAGTGGGAAATCTTACAGTGGGAAACTTCACCGGGGAAATAGCGTATCAGGAGTGAGGATTCCTATGGAGTGAGCTTCGCCATCACTAGTGCAAGCACACTCCAAATCGACCAGGAACTACTAGCGATTGCGAAGGGACTCACCCATGGTTCGATACTGTTCTTCAGCTAAAATCGCTGAAGCATCGCTTCCGTGGGGATCGTGGGCAGGTGCAGCAGAAGAAACAGCGGCCCTCTGCACAACAGCAGCACTGGGAATAATTTCCGCTACGACCGTTTCATCGTTCAAAAGCTCAAACCGCGTGCCCTTTTCCTGAAGTTCTGCGACTGCAGATTGGACGGCCTTCGGTAATTCGTTGATTTGTAGCCTGCTCATGTCCTTCACCTCCGATGTGTTTACGGTGTATTTCTTACTACATTCATGAGAAAAAGGCAAATCTCCGGCCCTCTCAGGCTCTGACAGCGGACCAGGCCTCATGAATATCCTTTTCAGCGACTCCGCCGCGGATACAGACCTCCCCGATGCTCAGCGGCAGGACGAAGCGGATATCACCCTCGCTGACCTTTTTATCAAGACGCATTGCATCAAGGAGGGTCGCAGCGTCCGCAAGCTCGTATTGTGTCGGCAGTCCGACGCGGGACAGTAAGCGATGGATTGCATCATACACTTCCTGCCCGCAAAGCCCCAGCACTATGGACAATCGAGCCGCAGCAAGCATACCAAGCCCAACCGCCTCACCGTGAAGCACGCGTCCATAGCCCGCAGTCTTTTCAATGGCGTGCGCAAAGGTATGACCGAAATTAAGATGGGCTCGCACCCCCTGCTCTCGCTCATCCTCAACGACTACTTTTGCCTTTATGGAAATATTTCTCTCCAGCAGCTCTACTAATCGCCCACTATCAAGAGCGAGCAATTCGTCAGCATGCTTCTCCGTCCAGGCAAACAGCTCCGCATCGCGGATCACCGCATGCTTGATACATTCGGCCAGACCACTGCGCAGCTCGGCTTTGGGCAGGGAGGAAAGAACATTCGGATCTACCACGACAAGTTTCGGCTGATAAAAGCTGCCGATGAGATTCTTCCCCTGAGGCACATTCACCGCGACCTTACCGCCGACGCTGGCGTCGACCATCGAAAGCAGGGTCGTAGGAACCTGAACCAGAGGGACACCACGCAGATAGGTAGAGGCGACAAAACCGATAGTATCCCCGGTAACCCCTCCCCCCAGCGCTACGATAGGGCTTTTTCGCTCAAACCGACCGTCGAGCAATATATCGTAAAACTCCTGAACAGCAGCCAGTGTCTTATCGGCTTCTCCGAGGGATCGAGAATGCGTCGTAACTTCGTAGCCGCTCTCTTCCAGACTTTTCACGATAGGTTCCTGATAGAGTTCCGCAACTACTCCGTCAGCAAAGACGGCACAACGCTGCGCTGCTGCACAGGCGGTCAGCAGGGGGCCCATATCAGCAATCGCGCCAGCCTTAATCTGCACACTATATTTCTGGCGAGGAAGAGAAACCTCTACAGTCTTCATATCAATTGTACTCAGCGCCGCGGATTGACATATACCCAGCCAAAATTAATATCGCGATCCTCGTCGGAACGTATCTGGTAAAAATCCTGCACCGATTCGGATTCGTAACGCGGATGTTCAAAAATTGCCTCTATCTCGACCTGTTGCTCAGAGCGCCAGGGCAGCAGATAATAGAAGAACCTCCACTCGCCGTTTGATGAGACCATAAAACGGCCACTTCTATTCGTCCGCACCTTCCTCGCACCAATCTCCCCGGGCAGCTCTACCTCAACCCGCACATCGGATACGGGGGTATTGTCCAGATTATCACGAACTTCCCCATGAACCGTGAACCCCTTTGCTTTGTGGGGGAAGGGAAAACACCCGGAAAGAAATAAAACAGAACTGACCAAAGCGACAGCCAGAGCTTGCTTGCTACCAAATACTTTCATATTCGCAGAATTCCCGGTTCACAACGTAGGTTTACTCATTTTCTTTCTAATATCGGGCTCCATAGAATCAGCAAGAAGCTCCGCAAGTAAAATATGCATAATTGGGCTGGGGTGAGTGTCCTTCCTGCTCAGGATAAGTTTTTTTCTATCAATTCCTCGCTCCTTAACGATGTTCACAAAACGCTCACGCAGAGGAATCAGAGTAAGTACCGGCGGCTCCAAGTCTATCACATGCAGCGACGTCCTATCGACCTGCCAATTCTTTCGGGGATTGATAGTAAGATACAGTCTGGCATCCGATTTTCTTAATATTCCCGAGAGGTGATTGAGTGATTGGTTGGGATCCATGTTGCGATACAGTCCCCGAACATTCTCCTCGGCCTCGTGATTGCCGGATACTTCCTTTGCATGGGAGCGTACCTGCTTAGAAAGGATCATTGATTTCGGATCATCAAAGCGACGAATGAAGAAGGGCATCCCGAAGTCATTATCCACGAAGTACACCAAAACAGCATCCGGATGGTATGCCATCCCCTTTTCCTCGAACAGAGCAACCTGCTGGAAGGTGGAATAGCCGGGCTCGCCGAAATTTATCACCTCGACTTTGGAATCACCCTGAAATCTTTCGTTGAGAATTTTTTGAAGATGGAAAGCAAAGGTCTCGTCATCCTCTACGCCCCAGCCAAATGCGAAAGAATCGCCCAGTAGGATGATTCGAAAGGTATCAGAACTTTTCTCCACCGGAACAAGAGCACCGCGATATCCGGCCTCATTTATGTGCACCTGTGCGTTCTTAAACCGCACGTCCAAAGAAGGCTGCAATTCGTAGAGTATTGAATTCGACAAATTGGGACGAATAATAGAACGCAGACTGACGCCTTCCGGTGATACGTCCCGCGAGTCTCTCTGGGATATCGCAGCACGCAAATCTTCGGGGGTTTCATACACGGCCCCGTCGGGTTTTTGAAACAAAATGGCTTTTACGCCAAAGCCAATAGCAGCGCCAAAGCCGCAACCCAGAAGGATACCAAAAAAAAGCAGGGTAAATTTTGAACTGTAATTTGAGGTCATAAAGGCACCATACGCACTGCTCACCGCATAGACTTCACTTTTTCAGTATCGCGGACGTAAAGAACGGTATCCTGCCCGGAAACCAGCATTCGGGAAAGGGCATTCAAACCGCAAAAGAGGCGAGACTATAACGGAAGCAGACAAAGCGGGCAAAGTAGACTAGAGCTGTCTTCAGTCTTCGGATAAACAAGTACATTTTTTACGACTGCTCTGATTTCTCTTCTCCCTCGCGAAATGGCGGGTTAAATAGTCGGGAATGCGGAGGGGCGTATGTTAGTTGATTCTCACCGCAGGATGGTAATTACGAGTACTATGCAATTTTCCCTTCGACCTTATCCGCTGTTCTTACTCATTGTTCTCTGCTGCATCAGCGGGTGCACCACGCGTAACACCGTGATACGCAGACCCGCCCAGCAGGATACGCTTCCCGAAGGAGTACGAGTCCAGCAAAAGAAAGTCCTCGCGACGACCAAAGACCTTGAGCAGCTCGGTATTCGACTCAGCGAATTCGAAAGTCAGAGTGAGGAAATTTACAAGAATATACTTGATACCCTGGATTCTCAGGCGGATACGCTGCGCCAGTGTGAAGAACTCAGCGATCGCTACTTAGAACTAAAGGAGCGTGTCGATCTTGTCGAAGAAGAACTAAGAGCGATAAAGCAAGGCTCCGCCGGCGATTAGGCAGAGAAAACCCCACAGAACTCAATGAGCGAAAACTTAGCGGCACCCCTTTTTAAGAATCTCAGCAATGAGCATTTGCTCAAAACACTTGCCGCTCTTCACCGACATCCGGAGAATACGCAGGTTCAGGACGCCCTCTGGAACAGAATAATCCATGATACTCTTATAGTCCTCAGCGGGAGTCCGATTAAGCGCAAGAGTGAGTCTGCGCTGATATTCGGCGACGACAGTATGGCAACCTATGAGGTAGGAAGCGAAATTGCCCTCGTCTCCCTGACGACACCCGAGGGTATTACATTTCTTCCCGCATTCACCGACTCGGCCTCACTTAAGGCTGCACCACTTGACCCCAACCTGCACGCACTGGCCCTCCCCGGGTATCAGACCCTGGAAATGTTTCTTTTCTCGACATCGGAGTTTCTGGTGTTTAATCCGGGGCTACCTCTGATGTTTGAGATAGACCGAAAGCTTGCAGCAAAACTCCTCGATGACTATCGAGCAAACGGGGAGATTCCGGACACTCCCGGGTTTGAGCTTCGCTAGGGAATTCTGCTCACGCGGTTCTACAAAACGCCACCCCTACAGGCGCATTTGTTACCTGGGCCAAGCTCTGCTAAATCTCATTTGAACCTCGGTTACATTTGTTAGTATCCTCGAGCGAGGAAGCATCCCGTATCTGAATGACAGCTAAAAGCATAAAAACGGACAAGGACACCGATGCTCTTTCCGAAGAGCCCCTCTCGCCATTGGATGCGAACTTCTGGTCTATCGAGACGCCAACGACCAGGCAGACGGTAGCTGCATTGTGCCTGCTCAAAGGACATCCCGACCCCGCTCGTTTGCGAGAGGCGCTCGAGGCGGCGATCGTAAAATTTCCGCTACTGAAAAAGAAAATCGCTGAGCGCAGGAGCGCCACCTGGACCGAGGTAGAAAATTTCTCCCTCGAACAGCATCTAGAATACCGCTTCGAAAACGCGACCTCTGACGAGCAGTTGATCGCTCTGGCTTCTGACAGCTTTCAAAAAGGGGTTGCCCGGGACCAGGCGCTTTGGAAGCTGCTGATTATCTGCGCAAAAGACAATCCAGCACGTGCGGTAGCGCTCTTCATGGTGCACCACGCCATGGCGGACGGACTTGCCGGAATGGATCTCTTCGACCATTTTTGTTCCCGTGCGGCTGATGAACCCTCACGCGCAGTTCTCTCCCTGAGTAAGAAGGCCAGAAAGGCTTCCGAGAACTCGAAGCTGTTCGGCAGCTCATTCAGTGTGTGGTCAAGCATTCTTCGACTTCTCAGGGACGGGCTGCGCAAAAGCGTGCAAAGTCCGT
>JAUIMJ010000115.1 GCA_030433295.1 bacterium
TTCTGATCGTGTAGTCTATCGTCAGTCGACCAGCACCTGGTTTATTCGAAACTCCGGCACGGAGCATGTTTCATCCGCTCAGTTTGGACTCTTTGGTGATATCCCCGCAGCAGGCGATTACGACGGCGACGGGAGAGACGATATTGCGGTCTTTAGACCATCAAGCGGCTTGTTCATATATCGTCCGGCATCAGGCGGTGGAGATGTTGTTCAGGCGCTTGGTCTTAAAGGTGATATCCCTGTTCCCTGTGATTACAACGGAGATGGTAGAGACGAAGTTGCCTTCTACCGCATTGCTACCGGTTCCTGGGTAATAGTTAACGGCGGAAACATCTCAAGCACACAGTTTGGTTTACCCGCTGATATTCCTCTTCCTGCTGACTACGACGGTGACGGAAGCTGCGATCTGGCAGTGTTTCGACCATCAGACGGCAACTGGTTTGTAAAAGACCAGGCGACGGTTCAGTTTGGTCTGCCGGGTGATGTTCCTGAACCGGCTGATGTTGACGGCGACGGAAGAACCGAACTTGCAGTTTTTAGAGACAGCACCGGGGTTCACTTCTATCGCGGTATTGAAAACGGAAGCAGTGTTTCGAGTAAGCAGTTTGGTCTGCCGGGTGATTTGCTCCCGGGTAGGGAAGCAAATCTGTATGCCTCAAGATTCACCTTTGGTGATACACGTCTTGTAAGAAACGGCGTATCAAATCAGCTCTCACTTGTGCGACCTCGCTCTGATTTGCTCTTTACCGCAACGCTCTTTGGTGCCTTTGCTGCAAGTGTTCCTTCCGCCGCTGGGCAGTATGTGCTTCACGGAGACTACGATGGTGATGGCTTAAAAGACACCGCTGTTTTCTCTGCCGGACTCTGGGTACTCTACTTTGCTAATGGGCAGGTGTTAGCCGTTGGCTGGGGAGTGGCTGGAGATATCCCGGTGACCGGCGACTTTGATTTTGACGGAAAGTCTGATCTTGCCGTGTATCGACCCGACAGTGGTGCCGGATTTTCGCAGTGGTTTATCCTGCAATCAAGTAACGGAGCGCCGGCAGTCTATTCATTTGGCTTGCCGGGTGATGTTCCTGTGCCTGCTGATTTTAATGCGGATGGCTTGAGCGATATTGCTCTGTTTCGTCCCTCAACGGGCACCTGGTTTGTTCGAGACCAGCGCTCCGGTGCTATCATTGATATTCAGCAGTGGGGACTCTTTGGCGACCTTCCTCGTGTTGCCGACTTTGATAACGACGGGCGCGTCGACAAGATAGCCTTCAGACCGGCAAACGGCGTCTGGTATGTTGCAACTTCCGGGAAACAGCAACTTGCTGTTCAGTGGGGCGTCTTTGGTGATATCCCTGTTCCGGGTTTCTTCTCTAACACCCTATTTGCTGATTACGCCGTCTATCGTCCGAGCACGGCTACGCTCTTTGTGCGAAGTCAGTCAGGGGTGTTTCAGTCACGAGCGCTGGGTCTTTCTTCAGGTGACCAGGTCGCGGGGACTAAGCCGGCTTCCGTTCTTCAGTAAGTTTGTTCAGTAGGGGAGCAATCGTCTCATCGACGTTACTTGAATCTGCTGGCTCGAATCTCTGAGCTTCCTTTTCTCCTTTCATTCTATCGCTTACCTCGGGAAGCATGCGTCGACTTGCTACCCGGGCGCGCGAATTTTTAACGATTCCGTTGGGGTGTGGGCTGTGGACAGGACTAGCCCCGCACCATTTATTCCCCATGTTCGCAGGGGGTTGCGTTTGGCGAGGGAGGAGATGTGTTAGAAACCGTCGATTTTGGCGTGGGTCGGGGGGTGAAAAATGACTAGCCCCGTTCCATAAAAACCCCCTAAGATAAGGCGAATTACGGAGTTTGGGGTTTGGGATTTCGTAGTGATTTAGGTCATTTTTGCGAAAAATGCTATACTCCCGGCGATTTGCGCGTGTTTTTTGCGTGGGGATAATTTCATACGGGCAGACGAAAGTTGGTGCAGCGTAATAGCTCCGGTCCTCGGGGTTATTTGGCTGCACTGTAGCAATTGGGTTTTACGCATGCGTAATTCCTCGGCTCTGTGTGCCTCAGGCTCCTTTAGCCATTCCCTTGTCGGGATTGGATTCAGATAATTCGACGTCTCCGAACGTTCGGAACGTACATCAGGGCATCTGCGCCCTACGTCCTTTTCTTTGAAGGAAATACAACATGCACGGTTTCACTAAGTACATGAGAGCAGTTCTCAACTGCCTCTCGGAACTGGTCCTTTTCCGGTTCTGCAGACTTCCCGTGGGGCGCTCGAACAGAAGTGCGGATGAGGCTGCGCCTTATTGCGGTTCTGATCGTTCCCTCGGACAGATGATTCGTTTCATGCTCGCGGGCATCGCGCTTCGCTGGCACTGGCTCATGCTCGATCTTCGTGACAGCTTTCGCGTGAAAAGCAAACCACGCCGGAACGCCTTTCACGGATTCAAGATCGGGGCTGCGGTTGTTGGCTCGCACCTGTCGATCGACCAGCTCGAACCACGTGTTCTGCTGGCCGCCGACTTGAATGTGCTCCAATACTCGGTGTACGACTTCGGCGATGTTCAGGTCCACGATCTCGGCGTCCACGATAACACTCCGGTGCTCGTCGGCGATATGTGGAACTCCATCGACGATCGCATGGAAGGTCGCGTCCTCATGGGCGACGGCAACGGCGGCTTCAGCATGATGGAAGTCGGTTCGCTTGGCGATGGGGACACCACTCCCTTCGCCATTTCGGCTAATGGATTGTTTATCGGTGGCTATTCGGAGTCTCCGACCTCAGTTAGTATTGGACAGGGATTTATCGCGAGTATCGATGATCCCATGTCGCTTACGGCGATCGACTATCCGGATCCCCAGCCGAACTCGTTTCTGACTAATCCGATTGCCACCGTGGCAAACTCGGGACAGTCTTTCGGGGACGCTGAGGGAGCGAGACTTCCGTTTGTTGCGGACACTGATGGTACCTCGTCCGGACTTCCGGGTTTATACGGTATCGCCAGCATCTACGATACCGATGTTCTGGGTTCGGTTACCGTCGGCTTTGCCAGTATTGACGGTTCGAATTTGGCTACACTCTGGCCGAATCAAGGTGAGTTCGGTGTGTTGCCTAACGAAGATTCAGGAACGCTTGCCTACGGCGTTTCCGAGGATGGCCGATACATCATCGGTGACTCCATAATCTTCGACTTCAACACCTTCCAGACCATCACCCGCGTCGCGCTCTGGCGTGATATCGATGGTGTCATCGAAGCTCCGGGCAGTCAGACAGCCGAGGACTACGAGCTGGTAATCCTGCAGACTCCACAAGGAGATTTTCAGGGTGAAGGGCTCTCGGTCACGACGCTCGAAGACGGCTCCTGGCTTGCCGGTGGCATCAGCGAAAACGGTGCCTGGCTTTACCAGGAAGGTATGGACGGACCAGTCTACCTCGCCGACGTCCTCGCGGATGAAGGCGCGGATCTTGACTGGAACCCTCAGGCGGTTGAGCGGCTTCGCTTTGACAGCGAGACTGGCTGGCTGCACATGGCGGTCTCCGGTTCTTCCTACTACGTGGGTCTGCAAATTGCGGAACCAAGTGGTGACGATGGGCCGACGCACGAAGGAACCGAGGGTAATGACAACCTGCGGGTGAACATTACCGGTCTTTCCCGTGTGGTGATCGACGCAAAGGGAGGTAACGATCGAATCACGATTGTCGGTACCCCGGAACCGGACCTCGTTGTTGAGGTCTACGCCGGAACCGGCAATGATCGCGTTCGATTCAACACCGATGTTGCCGGTCTGGTTTACCTTGGCCCGGGCAATGACGACTTCTCCGTTCGCAGTCGATTCTCTTCGGATTTGATTGTGAACGCGGAGAGCGGACGCAACTCAATTCGAACCGGTTCGGGCGATGATATGATTACCACCGGTGACGGTGGTGACACGATTCGCAGCGGTGCGGGTGATGACGTGATTGATGCAGGCTCTGGCAGAAACCGTATCTGGGCCGGCGCGGGCAATGACCTTGTCCTCGGCGGAGATGATTCGGACCTTGTGTGGTCAGGAGCCGGTGATGACGTCGTGGATGCCGGTGGCGGAAACGACTACGCATGGGGTGGAAGCGGAAACGACCTCCTCCTTGGTCGAGCCGGTAACGACCGGTTCTTCGGAGGAAGCGGCAACGATTCCATCTTCGGTGGTCTTGGAAGTGACCTGCTCTTTGGACAGAGCGGCGACGACATCCTTTCCGGTGGTGACGGTCGAGACATCCTCTTTGCAGGAGCTGGTCTTGATCTTCTTTACACCGGAACGGACAGAGATATTGCCTTTGCGGGATTTGGCGACCGAATTGTTCGCGATGATCGCGATCGTTTCTGGTGGTCATCCGCTCTGGCGACAAAGATCGATGAGGCAGAGTTCATCGAGGGACTTGATGGTGTGTTCGGACGGTTGGAGGATTTGGGTCTTGATTACCCTCTTCTCTAATCCAGGGACGCGGACGTTAAGGGAAGCCATCACTCCCGATGATGCTCGAAGCGCCAACCCGGGTCCCCTGGGTTGGCGTCTTTTTCATTTTTTCTTTCTCGATGGAGGTTTTCACTGCAGCGCTCTTACACGCTCGGTGAAGGTTTACGCTACAGTGGCCTCCAATCAAAAGCGCGTGCTGAACTCTCGTGAAATCTGAGATCAATGACGATTTTACTGCGAAGGTCTCAGCTGAGAGAAACGTACATTCCGGTAAGTATCTGGTCACTTCGGGACACAAGAACGCTGTTTGTGACAGATTAAAGGTAACGGTTTCTCATTCATCGCTAATAATTACTCAAAAGGCTCGTACTTTACTCAGTTTCACTATCGGAGTTCAGTCGGGTGGGCCTTGAAGGGTGTTTGTTAGGGAAAATCATAACGATTGTGGTTGATTAGCTGAGGGGATGGTGTGCGTGGCTTTGTTGTCGCCCTTCTTACGACACAAATTCGGTAGCGGAGATGCTATTTCAGGGCATTTTTCGTAAGATACCAATGTGTTTACTTCAGGTTCTCTTTGCTTTTTCTGATCACTTTCTGATCCGGTTTTCCTTTTCTATGTTGTACGTGTGCGCGGTGCTTTCTACTGCGTCGCTAGCTCTGGTTTTTCCGCAGTCTGCAGGTGCGTCCTGTGAGCTTCGGAGGTGACCGAGGGCGGCCCGACTTTTTTATCTGCGATACAGGAGGTGTCGAAAGATAATGCTCATAACTATGAGCTGTTTAAGAAAGATCTACGAGGATTGATTAGAGGGAAATCAAGGGAGTGTGTTCTGTGATGAAGGGTTTCAAGTTTATCTCATCTTTGTCTGCGGTGTTAATCTTTGCGATTGCTGCTGAAGCAACGCCGTTCTTGGTCGATTTTGGCGGGAACGTGGAAGTCAGGGGGGTTACCCGACTAGATGATGGGAGAGCCATGGTGGTGGGATACAGGGATGTTCCTACTTCAGAGTTGCGGACCGCAACTTTGTTTACGGTGGCTGCCGATGGGACTTCGTTTATTGAAACTACCCTTGTTGGGCTTGGTGGGAATTCTTTTGCAGCTGGAATCTCTGCTAATGGCGAATACATAGTTGGGTTTTCCCAGTCACCGGGGTCCGTTGGTCTCGGAGAGGGTACAGTATGGTCCGGCGGAAGTAACTGGAGAGCTCAAGGCGTCGGGGTAGGAACGCTTTTTGCTTCTTCGGTTGTATCTGACGCTGCCTCGACCGGTCTTGCCGTCGGAGATTCTGAAGGATCGCGACAGGCCATTACTTGGAGTGAGGCAGAAGGTCAGACGATACTTGAAAGTAATTTTGGTGTGGGGGGAGCCTCCTCTGTCACAGATGATGGGAAATATATTGTAGGTTTCGGGGCTTCGACACAGGGAGTATCCTCTCCTCTATTTTGGGGCAGTGATGGTATGGAGGTTCTGCAGACGCCCAATGGAAACGGAGTGGCCAGAGACATCTCTGATAACGGTCTTTATATTTCTGGATTCGATAATTCATTCGACTTCAATACCTTTCAAACACTAACTAACGCAGCCATATGGATTGATTCCGACTTGTCCATTGGTGACGGCCACAGCGCCTCTGACTATGAACTCACGTATTTGCGTGACCTTGATGGAGAGATTTTCCAGGGGGAGGTGCTGGCAGTTTCTGACAACGGCTACGCCGTGGGGCAGAGTGAGGACGGTGCCTTTATCTGGCATGACTCTTTTGAGGGAGTACGACTTTTTGATGAGTGGCTGTTAACTGAATTTGGTATCGTTTTGCCGACAGCGGCGCTGGCCATAAACGACGTGTTTTTCGATGGTGCGAACTTAAACTTTGCTATCAAAGGGAGTGCCTATTTCGTGAGTGCTCCAGTAGTTGGCGGCGGGACGGAGGTGCCTGAGCCTACCACTTCGATTCTGCTTCTCGCAGGGCTTGGCGCTCTCGCTCGTCGCCGGTCATTGCGGGCGAGTTAGTCGACGAGAATGTACGAGCTGCCATCGAAGATTTGATCAATTGCATCCTCTACCTGCTGCCGTTTGCTTCTTCCGCTGGGGTCAAACGGCAGACGTCCATCGGTATCTCCGTAGGCGGAGTCGGCGATGATATCACCATGGTCCAGGCTCGCGGCTTTTGCTTTACACTCGGCGTCGAGGTACTCCTGAATATTCTGACAAATTGTTCCTGTTCCTTTGTAACAAGGTCTTATTGGCGCCCAATTCCCCTTGGTTGCCCGCGTCGCCTCGTAGAGGCTGTTTGCCCCGTAGAAAAAACTACTTCCCCTACGAAATTCTTCGAAGGCCTCAATTTCTGTTAAAGCTCCGTAACTCGTTGAGTCTGTCATGATGAGTTGGGAGTCTTGTAGACGGGCGTCTGCCTCGCTCATGCATTTTGCTTCCGCTCCAGACTTTTCATCCAGTCTTATCAAGGTATGAGGAGCTGCGTGATCTCCAAGGAGAATAAAGTCAAAGCGAATATCGTCCGTAGCATATTCATTTAAGAGAATTTGATGAGTATTGGATAAAGAAGCTTTTACGTCGCCGAGGCGTGTTCCACAAAAGCGTTCCAGTGAGCCTTCCTCAATACAGTTTGTGAGTCCATCACTGAGCATTACCACGATTCGGTGAGCCATTTCCGGTAAAGCGGGAGTCAGTGGAGTAGCGGGAAATAGCATTTTCTTTGCTTCAAGCAATGCCTCCGGAATATTGAGGCCAAGCGCAGCACGAGGCATAAGGAAGAACTCTTGATATCGACGTCTCATATTGGCGACACTGACATCGGAAGTGTCGGTAGCGAGTATGAGACTAGAAATCTTCGTATCACTCGTAGGAAGCAGGGTTGGGGTTCTGCGAATATCAATTCGGGCACTTCGGTCAAAAGCGATAAAGCCCGCTCTGTCCCCGGGAATCCTTCGATCCCGGAGAATTTTCAATCCATGATTGACCCCGTTTAACATTGTTCCCAGAGGTTCAGCCCCTTGGTAGGAGCCTCCGCTGAGTAAAGTGTTCCGGGTATCAACGAGGAAATTCTTAGCAACCGTATCTACTGGTGTGTTATCAGGGAGGGTATCCCGGAAGTTATCAACGATAAAGCACTCGTAGTCGAGTCTTCGATAGTGTTTTGTTGGCCTATCTATTCTTGGGCTTCCTGTGGGTGGATTTAACTCCATTATTGGTCCGAAGCCAACCGTTTTTTTTGCGTTTGGAATATTGTAAATGGTATCGAATAAATCGCTGGTATCCCTGTCAGGATCAGGTGAAACCCCACCGGGGTAAGGAACTCCATCGAAGCGGCATTTAGGAACAGGCCATATTCCTGGTGGAACGGGCGGAGAATAGGTGCACTCGTTAGTGTGGTCGGTATTGCTCGCGCATTTGGTTGTACTATCGTCGGAGATTTGGAATGTGGACTCGCTAGCTTCGAAGTAACTCATTCCTCCCAATCCTGAGAGTTGTTCGCGAATTGAATATACCTGCGGGCTAGGCGATGGACCACGAGTCATTTCGAGAGGGAGGTGAGTTTCCCATTGTGCGGAGCGACTTACATCCATTAGAAAAACGACGTGCTTTGGTACGAGGGCAGCCGTGGCAGTTGATTCCAGCGACTGACTCTTCGTGCCGATAAATTGCGTGAAGAGCGCTCGTACGGGCGAGTCCCCCGCCGTCTTGAAGGTAACTTGGAAGCTGTTTATGTTATCGCTTGCTGGGTCGCTCAGTGAGGATATCTTCTGAAAGCAGGGAGTCGCCCAGGCGCCGCTTGCGTCACAGGGGCAGGTAACTCCTCCACAAACACCGGAGCCTGCGTCAAAATGCCATATACCAGGAATTATAAGGCCATTGTCATCGTTGTGTGCGGTGATATTGCTACCGAGTGTGTTGCCGTCTGTCTTCTTCTTCTGAAAGGGCCTCGCGAGCATCAAATTTGTGCCGGCAACTTCTCGAGCTCTTTCGACTGCTGCATCTAGTTTTTGTGCCTTGGTTGTCGCTGTGCTTTCAATGTAAGATTTAAGGGCCGCGAGGGAAATGTATTCAGCCGAGTGTCTCTGCTGTGCTTTTGATGTTGATAGCACGCTACTGTCAATCGCGAGGCCGGCAAGGATAAACAAAAGCAAGCACATCAATACGATAAATACTATCACTGAACCATCTTCCGAGTGGTGCAGATCGGAACACTCCCGAAGTGGAAACCAGTGTGTGGCTGGATTCCCTGAAGGAGGACCTGACTGGAACAGGAGATCGCTCACTATAGCACGGCCCCGTAGTTCTCGCCCTCTTGGCATGGGACACATGGGCAGTTGTCATCGGGCGGCAGTGGTAATCCCGTCGGGTCTACACACTTGTTATTAAAATTTGTAAAAGCGCATCCGGCCCAATTTTGAACACACAGTCCCAACGGTCCCGGCGTAGGCGTAGGAGCAACCCCAAAGGGAATAGTAGTCGTCGTAGTCCCGGCCCCCGGAACCCCGTCTGGCTCCGGCCCCTCCAAAAACGCCGTCAGCGGCCCCCGCGGAATCTCCTCTCGAAAACCAACCGCAGATCCAGTGATCGTAAACTCATCAAAGAACGGAAAAAAGGTCGTAACTTTTCCCCGCAGCTCTACGATAATCGGATGCGACTTCAGCACATCTTCCGGGCGCTGGTTAGGGGCTGCGGCACCGCTGTAGGGAAGCGTCTTGTGGTTAAACCATTTGTTGGAGCCTTCGTTATACAGCTCTACTTTTTCGCCGGGGCGCAGGAGGGCTGCGTCGTACTTTGATTTTACTTCTCCGCCACCCAGTTCCTTGTCCTTGTAAGAAAAGGAAATCAGGGTCATGGAGCTGCCCTGGTTACTCGGGGTGAAGAGGGTATTGAGGGGCAGGGCCTCTGCTTCCTCGAGCACTATCTCTCGTGCTGTTCTGAAGCGGATATGCTCGGTTTCGTTTTTCCCGTGCTCGCGTATGTCGATGTCCAGGTTTGGAATCTTCATCGCAAGGTTTAGTCCGTTCTCAGCGCCTTTGGTAAGAATGGCTTTGGCGCAGAGCACTCTACCCAGGTCGATCATGACCAGGAGACACATAAAAAGAATGGGGAAGATAAAGGCAAACTGAATGATGGAGACACCGGCCTCACGGATGTCGGTGGACAGGTGAGGGGTACCTGCGAGGGGAGCTCGATACTGCTTTTTGAGATCCTGCATTTGGATCTGATGTTTACTCTTTCTCATTTCCCTTACGGCCTATGGTTTGCGTCATCGCGGTCTCTGGTCTGCGGTAAGTTCTTTTTAAGTTCTGGTCCGCAGTGACCTGCCTGAGCATATCACTTGCGATCTGCTCAAACGATTTTCACTATGCGATGAGAATCCACCAGTACCACCCTCAATTTCCGACTCTTATGACGCAGGTGCCCGGGCAGCTGCGCATTCATTATAATAAGATGCCTCATCGCCAGAAAAGTTGAATAATTTGCCCAGAAGGCACAGAGAGCCTCCCGCGCTGAAATACACGCCAAATTTAATCTAAATGAAGCTAATCTCCTCCTGATGACCTGCTAGAGCAGCCTTCCTGCGAATGCCCTAATGGAGAAACGGCGCCGTGGCTTCTACTGAGATGGGGAGGTTTCTCAGCACGGGGAAGAAACTATCGTAGTTTGCCGTGACCGTGATCTTCACATTACGATCGCCATCCGCATCTTCTTTGAGATGGGAAATGACACAGATAGAGCCCGACTTGAGGTAGCTGTTGTTCATGTCGAGAATGGATTTTACACGCTCCTGAATCTGCTTGTGTTGTTCGCGTTCAGAAGGTCCTACAGATGGTGTAGAGAAAAGAATGTTTGCCGGACAGGCGTCTGCGCCTTCTGCCAGGCCTTTAAAATCGCCCAGCTGACGCAGGTGAGAGCCAGTGCTCGCCATGCGCACGCCCTGGTGCACGGCCTCAGTCATAACCATGTATTCGTTCACTACGTTGCCGACGTCAAGGACGGCAGTGATCAGGAACGCTAAAAACGGAGCAGCTAGCACGAACTCAACCATGACGTTCCCCCGTTCGTCATGTAAATGCTGCTGTCCACCCCGCGTTCTTTTCAGAAAGCTGGATAACACCTTAAAATTTCCCTCAAAACCTCAGCCGACTCAAGGCTGGTTCCGGCGCACCGACGCGCCATCTTAAATGAATAATCATTTAAATATTTGGAGACGACCCAAAAAGGTCGACTCAACACCCTTACATATAAGTATCGGTTGCAATTTGAGATCCTTGATAACCTGAAGCAAATCGCTGTTGTCAGGGTTCCGACAACAAAAACCCGCCTGAGTCCCGTAAATACACATCTTTTTTGTAAGTTTTGCTTCATGTGGCTTGAAATAGCCGCTGGATTTGCCTGTGATTTTTAGTACACATCAGTTTATTTCGCTAAAATAGGGGAAAAAGCTACCGGAATGTCAGGAGGTTTCATCCGGGAGGTACCTGCAAGGTTACCGGTCTGAAATCGAAGGAAATGGGGTTTGGGGACCTGAGGGACTCTGCTGAGGGACTAGCCCCGCACCTTCAGGGGCAGGGCCTTCAGGGACGGCTCACTGGTCACAGGAACACTTGGTCGGGACGCAAAATTGACCCGGGACGGCACTACTGATAAAAATAGTCAGTTTTATCGATCTTTGTTAGGTCTCGCACGGGTAGAAAACAGCTTCTGCTTTTGGTGGATTCCTTTCGCCAAGAGCAGTTTCGCAATTCCCTTAATCACTTACCCGGAGGTTTTTTACATGTCCCGACTTACCCAGATCCGTTCCTGGCCCGTAAAGGGCGCTGCCAGTGTGCAATTTGAACAAGCGCTCGTGACTTCGGGCGGCGTGCTTGGTGACCGGCGCTTTGCCGTCGCTTTTTCCGACAAAGACACCGTGTCTGGTGCGACGATGCGAACTCTTTCGCGCGCTCAGCTTCCAGGCCTGGTCGAACTCAAGTTGGAGTTTATCGATACGGCGTTCGTGCTCAGGCACCCCTCGGCGTCTGACTTTGAGGTGTCCCTGGCTGCATCCGCCGGTAGCGAACTCGTTGCTGCCTGCTATCGTCATGCCTATTTCGCGGCGGACCTTGGCCAGGGAGTGAGCCGCTGGCTTACCGGCATTTTTGGCGAGCAGGAGGATTCTCCGCTGCGCTTTCTTCAATACACCCGTTACCACAGTTCGCGCGATAAGGGCGGCCCCGGTGGTAAACAGTACCTGGGTCTGTCATCGCCGACCGGTTTCATCGATCGCTATCCATTCACAATCGTGTCCGAGGCATCGCTCGCTAAGCTCAACGAAGAACTCGTCGCTAACGAGCAGGCCCCCGTGACGATGGACCATTTTGGCCCAACGTTTGTTATCGACGGTCTCGAAGCCTTCGAGGAGCACAGCCTGTCCGCAGTTCACATCGGCGATATCGAGCTTCGACTGCATGAACCCGTGGATCGCTGTCCCTACGTTTCCGTGGATCCCCAGGAGGCGGAGCGTGATCGCAAAGGACAAGTACTGCGGGTCCTCAGGAAGATGGACGTGATTGGTCTCGGCAAGGCGATATTTTCGCATTGTGCGAGTGCCGTGCCGCAAGAGACCTGGTCTCAGCTGTCTCGGGTGCACGTTGGTCAGGAGGTCGAGCTGATTCGCTAGTGATCGCCGTTTCAAACGCCGACATGATCAAGCGTCAATAGCCAAAGGGGCGCGCTTGCACCCCTTTGGTTACACGCTTTTATACGGTTCTTTTGCGAAACTGCCCGAGATAGAACATAGGAAAGTAAAGCCTCCACCGACTGGCCCCACAGCTGGAAAAGTAACTAAAGTATTTACCGATAACCGTCGGATGAATTGCATACCGATTGAGCCAGACTGGACCGCACTTCCTATTCCTTCAGCTTCGGCAGAACTCCACCCGGGCGGCCGAAATGTATCTGCAGTCCCTGTGCATCAAGCGGTGTGCTCTTCGGAGTCACAAAGGAATTATTTGCTGTAGAGTAATACA
>JAUIMJ010000116.1 GCA_030433295.1 bacterium
CGACTTGGACTCGGTGCCACTCTGCACGAGAATGTCTACGATGGCAGCGCTACTCATTCGGAGCTGCATGCATACGATCAGCGACGAGTGGACCTGCGACCCTATGCCTATCAGCGCGATCCTGAGAGATTCGGAACATCGGAGCACTACGGTTGGACCGAGGATAAGTTTCGACAGTATTCGGTCACGCAACGAGAAGACTTTGGCGAGTATGTTCGCGCACAGGGATTTAAGCTGGACTAGGGCCTCTGAACGCGCCACCCATGTCCCCAGCGCCGGCTTCTATCGGCTTGACGGATGTATTTTCCTATGTGCTGGCAGTCCCTTTTACTTAACTTGCGGCTTTCTCTCACCTGAACCCAGGGGCTTATGGGGAGCTTAAGCCCTTAAAAACTTTCACATAAGCATTAATCTTCAATATTTCGGTAATAAATGATACTATCCGCGTCCAGTGTCCTATAACCAACGTATACGGCTTTCCATACTCCGAGATAAGGACGTGTGGACTCAGACAGCGTCCGGGTTTAGCTGGCTGTGTAGGTCATTATAGTTGTTTACATAAAAAACGGGTTACGAATATGGGTCGAGAAGAGCTTGAAGTTCTAAAAGGCGGCGTCGTTAAAAGAAAGACCAAGCGACGAGTTGGATTATTTATCGATGCGACTGGTCTTGATCGCGCCACACGACGTCTTGAACGTAAAGTTGACTTATCTCGTCTCGTGAGTGGCCTCACCTCCGGCGTAAAGATCGAAGTCGCCCGCTACTACTGCCTAATCCCCTACGAAGATGATGCTCGACAATTTGCTTTTCTCGACGCGGTGGAACGCGCGGGCATTGAGGTCATCACAAAAAGACTTCCCCCAAAAGGCGTTAAACGACAGGTGTCGATGGACGTGCATATCGCCAGTGACCTTTTAAATTTCAGCTTTGGCGCCTACGAACATGGGGTGCCCTCGGCAAATGCCGACCAGGCAGAGGAAGCCGAAAAACGAGGGAATGCAGAAAATGTCAGCTCCCCTGAGACTAAAACCATTGTTGCCAAGAAAGCCGGGTCTTCTCCCATCAAGCGCATCGCAACAATTGTTTGCCCGAGCAGAGAGCTGAGCTACGCGATCTTCTCAAGCAGTCAGCTTGGGGTTGAAACTTCTCTCGCGGATTTTGGGCTCTATGGAAGCTCAGACGGCTGGAAGGGAGTAGATCGCTGGATTGATCTGTCGACCTCCGAGACCATCTGGCGGGGATAAGTCAGAGGATCATCACGAAAGAGCCCTATTGGATAAGCCAGCCGACACGGTGTTTGCTATTCACGCAGGCCCTTGAACCGGTGCAGGTGGTATCTGAGCCGATACGCACGTTCCCAGCCCAGGATTTTCTTTAGCGCCTTAAAAATAGCCCCATGCCCGATGTCGTAGTCTCCCCCACCCATCTCTTCGATCAGCGAAACTGAGCGTTTCATGAGATGCGGCGTCTGTGGGTAATACGTATCAATGAAATACCTGAAGCATTGCACAATCGCTTTGCGGGCCCGCGGGGAATCCTCACGCTCTAACAAGCGCTTCGCGATAAGGGCGAATGCCAGATACGTCGATTCAACGGGCTCATCTCCCCCTCGATTACTCAAACTGCCCTCCACATCACGGCGATAGTAGTAGATTGCCTCTTCACAGAAGACGACTCTCTTACTGTTGAGAACTATGCGCGAGAAATACTCAGCATCGTCGTTCAGGGTGAGCCGCTCGTTCCATGGACCTGCTGCTTCCACAATGTTCCTGGGAATCAACCACACACCAGGAATCATCATCCAGGCAACCTCAGCAACACAATAGAGCAGGTAGTCAAGTGGCTCCAGGGTCTGACACAGATACGAGGCATCCGTGTAGGATTCCTCAATGGAACTTCGAAACTCATGCACCAGGGAATTTGCAACGCAGTCCGAAGCGTTTTGCTCGAGAGCGTTCAGTTGAGATTCTATTTTAAGAGGGTGCAGAACATCATCCGCATCGAGATACTGAATGAAATTTCCGCTGCTGGCTCGAAAGGCCGTATTGCGCGCCGCGGCGGCACCGGCGTGCTCCTGAACAATCAGTCTGACCCCATCCTGCTCAAACTGCGCAACAACAGCGCGGGTCTCGTCGCTGGAGCCATCATCCACGACGATAACTTCGATACCCTGCCAGCTCTGAGAAAGTGCAGAGTCTATTGCTTCGGCAATCCATGTTTGCGCATTGTATGCCGGAATCAGAATGGAAACTAAGGTAGACATCTTGGACTATACGCTAAGCTTTTTAAAACATACCCTTTCCGCACTCTGCAAAGTGCCATGTCGCACGTCACACCCCGGGGCTACAGAAAACCGAATGTACGATGCTCTCGGTATAGTAATATCCTTCGCCATCGCTTGGGAATGCTTAATTCAGGATTCGCGTATGCCATGAGGCTGCGCTCACGCAGATCAATGCTCCCACAGTCTGGCACCCTTCCTTCACGCTGGATCTCGGAAGTCTAAGTCTATATGCTCCGATCACCCAGTCATCTCTGACACAACAAGAGGAAGCTTGAATGAAAATAATTATCACAGGTGCCAGTCGTGGCATTGGCCGTGGAATTGCCCGGGTACTTTCCAGGGAGGGACATAGTCTTGGTCTCATGGCTCGCTCAGAAGAGGGGCTCAGAGAAACCAGAAATAGTACGGAAACGCCGCAAAATACCTACCTCAGGGCATGCGACATCCAGGATGCTGAAGCAACGAAAAGTGGTATTGACTATCTATGCGAAGAAATGGGCGGACTGGATGTGCTCATCAACAATGCCGGGTCGGTGCTGAGAAAAAGTGTGCATGATATCTCAGGCAAGGAGTGGCAATCACTTTTTGCCACAAATGTTCATGGCATGTTCTATGCCACACAGGCCGCGCTGCGACATATGAGTCAGCAGAAGCGCGGGCACATAATAAATATCTCGTCTATTTCCGGTCGTCTTCCCCTTCCCGGCGGCAGCGCCTACGCCGCCAGCAAATATGCCGTCACCGGGTTCTCAGAATCTCTTTTTCAGGAAGTCAGAGACCTTGGAATAAACGTGACGACCATTTTCCCCGGCTCGGTGAATGCGAGACCGGACGACAACGAAGAGTGGAAACTGGATCCCCATGAAATCGGCGAAGCCTGTGCGCAGTGTCTTTCGTATAGACCACAGGCCTGCGTATCTCGAATGGAGATACGCCCAAGCCGGGTACAACGAGAATAAATCCTACTCGCTGCCTTCTACGTGAGCACCAGTTCCGGATAGTATGACATAACGCCGTCGACACCGAGAAAACGCATCTGCTCTACTTCGGAGCTTTGAACGACTGCACGCGGATAGACCTTTTGCTGCCGCTCCTGTGCGACATCCATTAACTCATCCGATAAGCAATGCATATGGGGATACACCGCGTACGCTTCAAACTCCATCGCCAGAGCCAGGGTCTTTCTGCTGTCACAACAGCAGTCAACAGCCAGGCGCACCTTCGGGCAAAGGCGTTTAATTCTTCGCAGGCTCGCCTCACATCGAGACGAGATGACCCAATCGCTGTAGGCCCATCCATTTAGCCGAACAAAGGTCTCCAGCAGAGCCAATGCGGCTACGGCCGTCGCTTCATCGCGAACACCAAGGTGCACCACCGCTCGCCGAGCAATCAAATCCAGAGCTTCAGTAAGAGTGGGAATAATCTCGTCACCACCAAGAGATAAAGAGCGTACGTAGTCAAAGGTCTGCGAACGAATTGCGCCACAACCATCCGTACACTCATTCAGGTCTTCCCCACTGTACAGCACCAGCTCGCCGTCAACTTCAACGGCGTCCAGATGTATATGTCGAGTACCCAGACGCAGGGCATTTTTTATTGAGGAAAAAGAATTCTCCGGGGTGGTACCGGCTCCGCCGCGAAAGGCAATACAAAGGAGTTCAGGAATTTCAAGACTCTTGATCATAACAGACAATCTCCGACGACCCGGACATGTCGGA
Organism: bacterium; assembly: GCA_030433295.1. Lineage (GTDB taxonomy): Bacteria > Bdellovibrionota_C > UBA2361 > SZUA-149 > SZUA-149 > JAUIMJ01. The sequence continues at coordinate 4,003 of JAUIMJ010000116.1, forward strand.
AAAACAGCCTGCTAAAAACTGTTTTTGCGGCATCTCGTCGCCAAAACTCCGCACCACGTGTGGCACAGAAATACATGTATTATTAATCGATTAGGAAAAGAGCAAAGGAGGGATTCTCACCTCAGTTCAGGTAAGATGACGTAAGAGACTAATTGGATTCCTCTCTTAACGAAGATAAAAATGCAGCTAATACGCAGCATTTTTTATGAGGGGGGTCAGGGAAGCGTACAGGTCTGAAGCAGGCTACCCTTTACGGCATACATATTGTCAGATTTATCACGTGCATGACCGCAAACTACCTCAGCGGAGACGGAAAATCGGCCGTCTTTGGTCTCGGTAATCACATACTCATATCTCGGGCTACAGGACTTATCACAACGCCTGTAGAGATCTTTACCGTCTTTTCCCTCCCCCTGACTGAATTCGGAAACCCACTCCTGCAACTTCTCTCTGCTTTTAAAGGTGCGGTCCTTATAGCGCAGGGGCTCATCACTTGTCCGGGCGAGAAGCTTTGCGCAGTAATCCTTCTCCGCGTAGTCTTTTTTTACAATCCGGGGAACTGTCGACAGGATGACCCGGGCATTATTCGCAGGCACGCACGGCTTTTGACAGAATCCCCCCGTCTGCGCCGACAGGGTATCAAGCAGGGTATCTATCACCGCTGCGGACTCGCGTCTTAAAGACCCCGCACGGTTCGTGGCATTGGCAAAAAGTCCCGCAGTCGCCTCTTTGTGCATGCTCTTCGCTATGAGCGTACCGCAGGTATCCTCCTGCTCTCCCCTCACGGGAGATTCCGCAGCCGCAAAAAACACGAACAGACCCAGACATAGCCAGGAGATGATTACAACCGAAAAAGTAATGTGCTTAATGCGCATTTAACTCGCTCCCGAACCACTAAGCACCGCAGGGATAGTGCGAAGCAACAACTTGAAGTCCTTCCACAGCGACCAGGTATTAATGTACTCCAGGTCAAGGTTTGCCCAGTACTCAAAGTCGGGAATCTCGTTTCTTCCGCTGACCTGCCATTCGCAGGTGAGTCCCGGTCGCATACTCAGGCGCTTTCGCTGCTTGCGCATGTACATGGACACTTCCTCAGGAAGCGGTGGGCGCGGCCCGACAAGACTCATATCCCCTTTGAGCACATTAAAGAGCTGCGGGAGCTCATCGATGCTATAGCGACGAAGAATGCGTCCGAAGGGTGTCACTCTGGGGTCGTTTTTTATCTTAAACACCGGCCCGCTCATTTCGTTTTTCTCACGGAGCGCTTCCAGCTTTCTCTCGGCATCTACGACCATCGAGCGAAACTTCAACAATATAAACATCCGCCCGTTTTTGCCCACTCGTTTTTGTCGGAAAAAGACAGGGCCGGGCGACTGAAGACGGATTATCAGCGCAACCAGGAGCATAAACGGGCAAAGAAGAAGCAGTAGCAGCGATGAAACGACGACGTCGATCAAGCGCTTTACGATAAGCGCCGGACTATCCGAACCTCCCGGGGAGGGGTGAAAATGGATAAAGGGAATAGACCCGAAGTAACTCGTTTCAGACTGGAAAATTTCGAGGCTAAACAGGTCTGCCGCTATAGTGACCTGAACCCCCTCTTCGGTAGCTATCTGCGCAAGTTCGTGAATAATCGAAAAAGATGCAATGACGTCCGTAAAGAGGACCTCATCTACCGCATACTTTTTCAGTGCAGACTCAAATCCATCCGTATCGGCAATCACCCGCGCAGGAAGATCGTAGACGGCAGAAACCCCATCACCCTGCAGATCAATCTGTACGTCATTTCCTCCGGATACGCGGCGACTGGCCTCCTTCGAGATATCTACGAAGCCAACAACGCGAACCCCCAGTTCCGGTTGCTTCAAAACCTCGAGATAAATTTTTCTGGCCTGCGCCCCCGTGCCCACGACAAGCAGATTGCGATAATTTTTTCCCTTCACACGAAGGAAGCGCAGAAAGCCGAGCACAACTATACGCTCCAGAAAGAGCACAAGACCAGAAGTCACACAAAAGATAGCGACAAAACTTCGGCTGAGATCTATTTTCAGCAGATAGAGAAAGGACCCCTGGCAGAGAAAAACCAATCCGGAAGCGAGCACACAAATACGCAATAGGCTCAGCCAGGAGCTAAAGCGCATACTTCTGTAGCCCCCGAGCAGGGAGATGAAGGCGTTGTAAAGCGGGAGGGCGATACCAAGAACGACGAGATAATCCTCTAAAAGCCCGAGACTTCTAAGCTCCTGAGGAAAAGGTACGGCAAATGAGTTCGCGGCGGATAGAAGCGGATCTCTGAGGTAATAGGTCCCAAAAAAGCAGGCGACGATGAGCACGTTATCAGCGACGCGCTCAAGGATCGATATTATTCGCCAGTGGGTTTTAAGCAATGGTCTATGTCCTCAGCTAAACCGGCAATCATCAGCTCATCGTATCGCACACGGAGGTCCGTCTGCGCTCAAGTGCAGCTAATGGTCCAGAATGCCTACCATTTTAAGCAACTAACAGAAACTAAACAAGGATACTCAGGGCTATCTATCACCCGCGCAGCAGGTGGAGCAAACCTGCTCGCCCCGTTATTCCCGACCAAAACACACCTTTATAGCAGGTGCCGAGGGATTTGTCTCTTCAATGCCCTCGAGGAACTGCTCGACGCGGGGGAATGGCGTCGGAGGGAAAATCGAACGCGCTCTGCAAGCATCAGATGAACAGAGAATTGCCGCTGCACCACTGTTGCTCTCAATGCAAGTTTGCTAGGATTGTTGTCTAAATTTCGAAATGTTTTCGGTGTCTTTCCGGACATGCATCGCAGACGGAGAGAATATTTCTCAGTCGCATTGCGATAATTACAATGAGACACCCGGAGAACTATTGGTAGCCGCAGTAGCCTGCGTTGATTCAGGCAGGCAAAATACATGTATTTGGGCGAGGCATGTTTGTACTATGCATCGCTGACAAAGCGATATCTGCCTTTTTTTAATCCGTATTTTTGAAGTTGGAGAATGGTAATGACGAGCAGAATAGTAAAAGTGAGCATACTGTTCCTTCTTGGTGCCCTGGTGACCTACATATTCTTGCTCAACCCGGAAAGTGCAGAAGTTTCCCTCCCCGTTGGTGGTAGCTTCAAAGCACCCATGGCGCTGGTGTTACTCGCTGCCTTCTCCGCGGGTTTTTTCGTCATGTTTCTCTTCTCCATGCTCTTCAGTATCCGACAGCAGTTACAGGTACGCAAAATAAAGAAGCAGGCGGAGATGGTCCGCAATCATCAGGCCCTGATCACCTCCGCTCGAGAACAGCTCGCCCTGGGTAATTTCTCTAAGGCGAAAGGCTTCTTTCAGAAAGTCGTGGATAGAGACCCCGAGGACGTTACCGCACGGGTATTGCTCTCCGAGTGCTTTCAAAGGGAAGGGGATGCGAAGGCCGCGCTCAGAATTCTCGAGGACGCACGGGTAGAACAGAAACAGAATGTCGAACTCCTCTTGCAGGCGGCCGATCTGAACAAAGAACTCGGAAACCACACGGCGGCCTTCGACAACGCGGCCCTGGTTCTAAAATTACAGCCTCAAAGTTTGTCGGCTCTCGAACGTGTCAGTGTAGAAGCGGCAGAGCTCGGTGACTACGAAAAGGCCATTTCTTTTACTAAGGAACGCATAAAGCTTACGCCCTACGGTGAGGACGAATCTCTCCAGGAATACCTCGCGACCCTGGAGCTGGCGCAGATCACAAAAAACTCTGAGCAGAACGAGCAGATGCAGGCTGAAATCAAAAAACTGCTTAAAAGCCATCGGAACTTCGCCCCTGCCCTTGCGGCACTTGCCGATATCGAAAAGGAAACGCTGGAACTGGATGAGGCCTCTCGACTACTCAGCATGGCGTATGCGGCATCGAGAGATACCGAGTACCTCAAACAAATTGCTGCAATGTGGCTCGAAGCAGAGAACCCCAATCGCGCCATCGACTCGGTTAAAGCCGCGCTTGTCCTCAAAGACAGAGATCAAAAATCCGATGTGCTGGGGCAGCTCTACCTCGTGAAGTTATTGTTGCATCTGGAAGCCAATGCGGAAGCTCGTAACGAATTCACTCAGGTGGATGAGAACATGCTCGCAGATGAGGAGCAGCGCCTCATGCACGCCCTCATACACGCCAGAATTCTCCAGAAAGACGGTAAGCACGACGAAGCCTTTGCCTCCGTTTTCACCGTCGTCGAATCGCCGGAGGCACTGCCTGGTAAGGGCATCTTCAAACAGGGGGGTCGTCACAGCGTCGACAATGATCACCGGTGGAGAACCAAAATGAAAGAAAAGCTTCGTTCTCGAAAGCAACCATCGCCAAGGCTATCAACCCCTTAACCTGAGCGCGGTTTTTCATGTCTGGACCCTTTCTCCTGGCAATTCTTGATGGGTACGGCCTGAACCCCAGGCCGGAAGCGAATGCTGTAGCGCTCGCTGAAACACCCTGCTTTGACAAAATTTGGGAGGAATACCCGAAAACCACCCTGTGCACCTTTGGCGAACGAGTCGGTCTTCCCGATGGGCAGATGGGTAATTCCGAGGTGGGCCATCTCAACATTGGTGCCGGGCGAGTTGTGGAGCAGGAACTCAGCAGAATTAATCGTGCGATACGGGAAAAGACCCTTTCGCAGATTCCACCCCTTGTCGATGCCTTCACCGCCTTACGTGAGGACCCGGGGAAAGCACTGCATCTTATCGGACTCCTGAGTTCCGGTGGCGTGCATAGTCAGATAGATCACATCGAAGCAATCGTTGGATGTGCGCTCGAATCTGGCGTTCGAAATATATTCATCCATGCTATCACCGACGGGCGAGACCGGCCCCCGAAAGCCGCGCTCTCCGAGGTGATCGATTTTGAAAACGCAATCAACGACCTCGTAAAAAACAAGGGCGAGGAACAAAGTGATGTCCGCATTGTTTCTGTGATCGGTCGCTACTTCGCGATGGATCGCGACAAGCGCTGGGATCGGGTTGCCAAAGCCTACAATCTCTTCGTACGGGGAGACGGTAAAACCTGCGCAACCGTGCGAGAAGCTCTCAGCGAAGCTGAGGCTGAATCCGATGAGTTTATAGAGGCGTGCGCAATACGGGGGAGCGATGGAGACGGGCGTTCTCCCTTGCTTAGCGACGGAGATATCGCGCTCTTCTGCAACTTCAGAGCAGACCGAATGCGACAAATTGTGCATGCGTTCAGCGATACGTCATTCGATGGCTTTGACAGGGGAAAATACCCTAAACTCGATTCTATTCTCACGCTCACCGAGTACGAAGAGGGTCTGAGTGTTACCGTATTATTTGAGCCAATAGATTTGTCCAGGCACCTTGGCCAGGTCCTTGCGGAAAACGGATTGCGTCAGCTTAGAATTGCGGAAACTGAGAAATACCCGCATGTAACCTATTTTTTCAATGGCGGAGAAGAAACTCCGTACGAGGGCGAAGAACGTATTCTCGTTGCATCCCCCAGAGATGTTGCAACCTACGACCTCAAACCGGAAATGAGTGCCTACGAGGTAAGAGATCGCTTGCTGGAGGCAGTGGCGTCAGACTCTTTTGACGTGATCGTTCTCAATTTTGCTAATTGCGACATGGTCGGACACACCGGCAATCTCAACGCTGCCGTCACCGCGGTTGAAACAGTCGATCGTTGTTTACATGAAATCCTCGATGCAATTCTGGCAAAGGGTGGAACCGCGCTGGTAACCGCAGATCATGGCAATGCTGACCAGATGGTCGATTACGCCAGCGGAGAGCCGCACACCTACCATACGACGCACCCGGTACCCTGCGTTCTTGTTGCCACGGACCCTAAAAATCGTCTGGAGCAGAAGGTCGTCGCCCTGAGAGAGTCTGCGGCGCTATGCGATCTCGCACCGACCATCCTCGACGTGCTTGGCGTCACACAACCCGCAGAAATGACCGGAACATCCCTACTTATCACAAAACCCTCTGAGTAAGTATGAGGTGCTCACGACCCCCGCTCAGAAAAAAAATCATAGAAATGTCTCTCCCCTCTTCAGGTTCAAGGCAAGCTCGCTCGCGTTTTCGCAACGCCGTCTCTGCTGTATACGACTACAGTGCTGCCGTAGCAGAAGAAACTTGTACTCTTCTTTTACCTGCACAGTGTCTTTGCTGTTCAGCTTCTGTTTCACACAGTGACGTATGCACCCAATGCGACATTCGGCTACGTTCACGTATTCAGGAAAAACAGTATTCCTGTAACACGTGCTTCGAACCTGCGCTTCACCCACATTCACCTCAAGCCCCCTGCCTCAGCTGTATGCTCTTTCCACTCGGCGTAGTGACGCTGCAATCCCTTTGGTCATACCAGCACCCCGTCGAAGATATGATTAAATCCTGGAAGTACGGCGGTAATGAGCATGCATCCCGATATTTTGCTAAAGAGCTTTCTCGATTTATTGAAGCGCAGCTGAAGGGAGAAGCGGATCTCATAGTATCTATTCCTTCCTCTCCTTCTGCCACGCGAGGACGCGGCTACTTCCCGCTTGGCGATATGTGCCGCGTGATATCGAGAAATCTGAACTGTCCGTATTTTCCGCTGGCCCTGCGTTTTCCCCGGAGTCACAGATCTCAGTCGAGTCTTCCCATTGCAGATCGAGTAAGAAATATGGCTGCGACAATGACGCTTGGGAGCCTCGAGATTCGTGGGAAGAACATTCTGCTTATAGACGATGTCGCAACGACAGGTGCAAGCATACATGCCGCTTCAACGCTGCTGACCAGAGCAGGAGCACGGGAGATTAGAGCCTTTACCCTTGCCCGCTCACCCCGTTTTCAGGCAAATAGACTAAAAGCATGTCTCAGCCGTCAAACTGACGAGACTATCAAGACCAGGAGAGGCCGTAGATGAATTGCCACCCCGTTCGCATATTGCTCATGCTCATTTTAGTGAGTTTGTGCGCCTGCACCTCAGGTGAGGACAAGGAGCGATCTGAGGAGATAGACAAACTCCGTTCTGATATAGAGGAGCTGAAGCTGATGAAGTATCGCTTGAGCACTCTGGAAAGCGAAGTTGCGAGCCTGCGAAAATCCGAACAAGCTGGCGGCGACAAGAGCAGTGATGCCCCGATCCAGGCAAAAAGCGCACCGATTCTGGTCATGACGTTTTCTGATTTTCAATGCCGTCCCTGCCGTGAGTTCTACAATGATAGCTTTCCCAAGCTTGTCGAAGAATTTGCTGATACCAACAGGGTCTGGTTTGTCTATCGCGACTTCCCTCTATCATCCAACCCGCATGCTGCAAGGGCTGCCCAGGCTGCTCACTGCGCCGGTGAACAGGGATTATATTGGGAGATGTTTAATCTCCTGTTTGAGAACCAGGCGGAGCTCGATAAAGGCAATCTTGAATACTTTCCGAAGCAGCTGAATCAGCTACGCAAGACAGCCTACTCAAAGTGCATGAACAGCACTCGCTACGACAAAGAAATTCGTAAAGATGTCGCCGAGGGCAGAACCCTGGGAGCAAAGGGCGTACCCGCGTTTTTTATCGGCTACCGAGCCGATGATTCCCGCTTCGAAGGAGCGCTCGTACGGGGCGCCCAACCGTATGCCGTACTGCGCGATCAAATTCTCAGGATCGAGAAGAGATCCAAAGGCGCAGACGCCACTGGAGATGGTACTTCCGAAAAAAATAATTGAAAAATAATAAAGAATCATGCCGATGGAGGCATGCTGTGGGCGGCCCTCCGGTCAGGCAGTAAGCTTCTATGAAAGTTTGCCCCGGCATGATACGCTGAAATGCGAAAAGTGAGTCATACGTATGTCCATCAATGCTCTAATTGTCGAAGATGATTTGCGCTTTCTAAAACTTCTTGAGATTCGACTCAGGAGCTGGAAGCCTGACATCAACATAACCCATGCCCCCAGCTTAACGCAGGCACGCGGCGCATTGGATGAGTCTGAGCGAAGCTTCGATCTGGTTATTCTCGACCAAAACCTCCCGGATGGCGTCGGCCGTTCGCTGTTTGACCACCCACGACTCTCAGAGAGTGCCGTACTTGCGGTGTCATCTGACACCACCCCAGAACTTCCCGCAGAAGCGGTGAAGGCCGGAGCCCAGCATTTCCTCGGCAAACGACAACTTTCAGAACCGCTTTTTATTCCCCTTGTCGCAGCCCTTATTGAGCGCAACTCAATTGAAAAGGAGCTGTTTGAATCCCGTCTGAAACAATCCCGTCTTGATACCATCCGAGTTCTCCTCGGCACCTTGAGGCATGAAATCAACAACCCCTTAAGCGGCGTTTTGGGTGGAGCCTACCTGCTGCGATCTGCCGGAGAACTCGACCCGGAGCAACGTGAAGCTTTGGGGCTCATGGAGCAGAGCGGAAACCGAATCAAGCATGTGCTTAATCAATTGTGTGAGGCGGCTGAGTTGGAGGAAGTGACCAAGGGACAAGAGCAGGTGTTTCAGGT
>JAUIMJ010000117.1 GCA_030433295.1 bacterium
CATGCTCATTACCCGCAGAATCTCTTCCTTATCTGCCTTGTCATCCATGGTGACCTCAAACATGAGTAGATTACCGCGCTAAGAAGGGCAGCTTGCCGTTATTTCAACCCGGAAATCAGTTTGCTTCAGGATACCGCTAAAGATATAAACTGCACGAAGTACGTGTGACATACTTCTCTGATGCGCTGAAACCGAGGAACTACATCTGGTTTTGGCATGCTCAGCGTTTTGGCATGCTCTGCCGATATGTCAGCCGTTTCGAGCCACTTCTGATAATGCTTCTTTCGCAGCCCCGAGGGATGTGATTTCTGCGTGGCTTTCCAGCATCCATTTACAAGTATGATTAGCATATAGCATGTGGCGAATATGACGACAGGTGGAATAGCAAATTACTCAAACGATACTCCCAAAGAAGAGCGTGGCTCGGTAGTCAGTGTGCTGCTCACCATCGTCCTGGTTCTCGGTCTTCTCGTTGGCCTTATCTTTTTCGTCTTCGGGCAGGTAGTCCCACCAGATATGATTGGGATACGAAGAAATTTCATCAGCGTTCCGGGAATTCTCGCACCAGGCTTTCAGGAAAAGGGTCTGTACCCGGGCCTCCACTGGAAGATTCCCGAGGTTTCTACCATTCAGCTCATTCCGAGAGATTTTCAGTTTATCCATTTGAATGACGCTGCGATGGTGGGTGACTACACCCAGAAGCAGCTCGAAGTGCCGACCACAGACGGATCGAAGGTGCAGGCGGATATCACACTAATTTTGCGATTTTTTGAACGGCCATTCAGTACCGATGAGGCTCAGCCTACCGACCTGATTGCCGCTGAGGACGGCGACCGAAAAGTTCCCTTTGCGGTTCGCAATATCGTCAGCCACGGTGGACCGAATGAACTTGCCAATACGTATTCCCTCGATCGCGAGACGCAGTTGAAGATATTTACGGTTACTGCTGAAGAGAAACTGAAGGAGTCGCTTAGTAACCTCTCCACACAGGACTATTACGATCCGGTCCTAAGGGAAATTGCAGCCCTGAATGCAAATCGACAGATAAACGAAATTGTTAACCCCGACGGAATAGAACTCTGGGCGACGCTCATCAGGCGCTATATCTATTCAGAGAAGCGAATTGATGATCAGATTTTCAATAAGAATCTTCAGGAAGCTACTGAGCGACTAAACGCAGCTGAGCGATCTCTGCAGCAAGCCAAAGCGGAAACTGAAGAAACTGCCGCAAAGTGGGATGCAGAGATCAAGGATTTGCAGGTAAGTGGTGAACAGCAACGCGCGGTGATCATGTCCGAAGCGGATCGCTTTGAAGTAGAGAAGAAATCGGAGGGAGATCGCCTTGTGCAGGAAGCGATAGCCAAGGTCGATAAGGCGAAAAACAAGATTTTAACTGAAGTTGACGGTGCCGAAGTATACGTTGCTCGAGAAATGACCCCGCTACTCGAGACCCTTGAGGGTGGGGTGGTGACCGATATCGATCCCTACAATATCGACGAATGGGTGAAAAAGCTCGTAAACGTTTCTCGTCAGGCACAAAGTGCGAATTAAGATACAGTGGCAATTAAGATACAGTGCAATTTAAGATTAAGTGGCATTGAAATTAGGTAAAAAGGTAATGGGTACTGCAAACACTAGCCGAACAATTTTCTCGACATTCCAGGGGCCCGGGACGCTGCAATACCGAAGCGGGGCAATGCGAGCCCTCCTCATCGTGTCACTCCTGGCGCTTACAGCCTGTCAGAAGATGGAGGCCGGAGAGTATGGCGTGAAGTTCACTATGCTGCCGGTATGGATGGGCGGCGGAGTTTCTGACCGCGTGACTGTTCCCGGTCAGACGGCATATTTGTTTCCCTGGCAGACGATTTACCGTGTCGATACGACCACAAAGGTAATCGGCTGGGGTGATGTAGGACAGGGGTCGCAGAGTGATGCCGCCGACTACGTAGAGGCAAGAGCCGCAGATGGCAACGAAGTCGGTCTTGCAATCTCGGTCCGATATCACGTCGATCCCGAAAAAGTAGCCCACGTAATTCAGAAGGTAGGTGACCAGGACCAGATCCGAAACCTGGTAGCCGCAGTTGCCCGCGCTGACATTCGGACCCACATGAATACCCTGAATACGAAGGATTTCTTCAGTCGAAATGAGAGAAGCCAGGCGGTAGGTGAGGTAAGAGACGCGATGGCCTCCAGACTGGGACCGGAGGGGATAATTGTCGATGCGGTTATCTACCAGGATCATCGTTTTGAGCGAACCCTGGGTGAGGGAATCGAGCCCGACCGCAGATATCAGGAGCAAATCGATCTGACTCAGGCAAAGTTTCAGGAGACGCAGCAGGAGGAAAAGCGTCGAGCTGCGATAATCCAGCAAAAGGGAACTGAGCGTGAGCAGGTTCAGGCTCAGGTGAACCGCATGGTTCAAACCGCAAAGGGGTACAAACGTCAGGCTACCGTCCGCGGTAACTCCTATCTGATTAAGAAAACCAACGAAGCTGCTCAGATTACCGCTGCTGGCCTTAACGAGGTCGAGGGTATGAAGAAACGCATAGAGGCGCTCAGTGGTAAGGGTGGAGAAGCTCTTCTTCGGCTTGAGATAGCCAAAGCACTCGCCGCACGGAAGCCGAAATTTGTTCTTATGAACTCAACCAAAGGCGGTCAGGGTGAGCTGGGTATTACAAAAGTCGATACCAATGAGTTGCTTCGACAGGCAGGCATGTTCGCCGCTGCTCAGGAGGGCTTGAAGGACAGCCAAACCCCCGAAAAAAAGAAGAATAATTCCTCGGGCGCTTCGGCAGAGTAGCATTACGCTCTCGTTTGCACGACAGTGGAAATCCTGCTCAGTATTTCTCTTGAGTTCTTGCTCAGTCTGCGCTTTATTGCGGCTGGAATCTAAACTTTGGAATGTGTTTGAGAGGCTAAAGTTTCGAGCTCGGGAGGCCTTCGCTGCATGAGCATAAGGCGCATAACAGGACTGCTTCTTCGAACTCTTAAATAACGGACGGCCATATAACGAGCGGCTACAGTGTGTACGGCTAAAGTGCAAACGGCTACAGTGCAAACGGCTACAGTGCAAACGGGGACGAGGCAAACGGGGACGAGCCGAAATTCTTAATCAGAAAGAGGTCGAAATGACTGCCCATAAAAGAAAAAAAATAGCGTTAATTGGTGCTGGAAACATCGGGGGCTCTATGGCCTACCTCGCGTTGATTCGCGAATTGGGTGATGTCGTTTTATTTGACGTAGTTGAGGGACTTCCCCAGGGGAAGGCCCTGGATCTCAATCACGCAGCACCGGTACTGCAGTCTTCCGTTGAGATACGCGGCACGAACGATTACGCCGATATCGCTGATTCGGATGTCTGTATCATAACCGCCGGTCTTGCGCGTAAACCTGGTATGAGCAGAGATGACCTTCTCGCTACCAATGCCAAGATAATGAAGTCGGTGGCGCACGGTATAAAACAATACGCTCCAAAGAGTTTTGTTATCGTTGTCTCTAATCCCCTCGACGCGATGGTAACGCTCTGCCAGCGGGAAACCGGATTTGATCCTTCTATGGTTGTCGGTATGGCAGGGGTTCTGGATTCAGCTCGATATCGATTCTTTCTTTCGGAAGAAACCGGTGTGAGTGCTGCATCTATTGACGCTTTTGTACTTGGTGGACACGGAGACACCATGGTGCCTGTTCGCTCGAACACTACTGTCGCCGGCATACCTATTACGCAGTTTGTCGATGGCGCCCGTCTGGACGAAATCGAGACTCGGGTGAGAAAAGCCGGTGGTGAAGTGGTTTCCTTATTGAAGACCGGCTCTGCCTTCTGTTCACCAGCAACTGCGGCAATCGCAATGGCTGAAAGTTACCTCAAAGATCAAAAGAAAGTCCTTACCTGTGCTGCGCAGCTCGACGGCGAGTATGGATACAAGGGGCTATACATCGGGGTGCCGACCATTATCGGATGTAGCGGTATAGAAAAAATCATTGAAATCGAACTTACTGAGGATGAAAAGGCCGCACTGGATGTCAGTGCAAAGGCGGTGGAAGAACTGGTAGCCAGCCTCCCGGCTTAATCGACCCTGAATGGGACGACTGGCTTGGGGCGGTAAACAGGATTCGAAGTAGCAAAAGGAAAAGTGAAATAATGAATTTACATGAGTATCAAGCAAAACAACTGCTCTCTAAATTCGGAGTGCCCGTATTAAAGGGGTTTTTGGCGTATACGCCGCATGAGGCCCAAAAGGCTGCAATTAATCTGGGGGGGCCTGTGTGCGTAGTAAAAGCGCAGGTTCACGCCGGAGGTCGCGGTAAGGCTGGAGGAGTGAAGCTCGCCAAGTCCCCCGAGGAGGCTCGTGACGCTGCCGAAGCGATATTGGGAATGACCCTCGTGACACCGCAGACCGGAGAAGAGGGGAAGCTTGTTCGCAAGGTATGGGTTGAAGACGGAGCGGCGATTAAGTCTGAGTATTATCTCAGCATCCTCATCGACCGTGCTGAGGGCTGCTACTCAATAGTCGCTTGTGCCGAGGGCGGAACGGAAATTGAGGAAATTGCTGAAACAAATCCGGAAAAGATACTAACCGTTCACGTTCGACCCGAATCAGGTTTGCAGGGTTTTCACGTCCGTTCGGTGGCGTCCTTTCTCGGACTTGGTGGCGCGGCCGCAAAAGCCTTTTCTAAAGTCCTCGTGCAACTTTTTAAGGCTGCGCAGGAACTCGATACGTCGATGTTGGAGATCAATCCTCTGATTCAAACCGAAGACGATGCTTTTATCGCTTTGGATGCAAAAATGGCCATCGACGATAACGCATTGTTTCGGCAACGCGAGGCCTTCGCTTTCATGGATTTCGATGAGATCGACGAAAGAGAAATTGTCGCCAACCAACTTGGTATCAGTTATGTGGCGCTCGATGGAAATATCGGCTGCATGGTTAATGGTGCGGGACTTGCCATGGGAACCATGGACATTATCAAACAGGCCGGTGGGGAGCCCGCTAACTTCCTTGACGTGGGCGGTGGAGCGACCAAAGAAATGGTAATGGGTGCCTTCGATCTCATTCTTCGTGACCCAAGTGTAAAGGGAATACTGGTAAACATCTTCGGCGGGATTATGCGTTGCGATGTTATCGCGGAAGGAATCATAGCGGCAGCCAAGGAGCTGGGTATTTCTGTTCCCCTGGTGGTCCGACTTCGCGGAACGAACGTTGAAAAAGGTAAAGAGCTGCTCGCAAACTCCGGATTGAAAATTATTCCAGCCGATTGGATGGATGATGCCGCGCAGAAAATTGTAGAAGCAGTACAGTAAACTTAAAAAGGTGGTCTTAGGTCCATGTCTATACTCGTAAACAAATCTTCAAGAGTGATAACTCAGGGAATGACCGGAAAGTCCGGCCTGTTCCATACTCTCGCCTGTCGTGAATACGGCACGCAAATGGTTGGTGGAATAAGCCCGGGAAAGGGCGGTCAGACCGTAGAAGGAATTCCCGTGTTCAATTCAGTTGCCGACGCCGCTGCTGAAACCAAGGCTAACGTGAGCATTATTTATGTACCACCCCCGTTTGCCGCTGATGCGATCGTTGAAGCAGCAGATGCGGGTGTGCCGCTCGTCATCTGTATCACTGAGGGGATTCCAGTACGTGATATGTTGATGGTTAACACCTATCTGAAGACCTCAGATACTCGTCTGATTGGTCCAAACTGTCCCGGGGTTATTACGCCTGATGAGGCTAAAATCGGGATCATGCCCGGTCACATTCATAAGAAGGGTTCCGTCGGGGTCGTCTCCAAGTCAGGAACGCTTACCTATGAAGCTGTCGGGCAGTTGACCGCAAGAGACATTGGTCAATCCACCTGTGTGGGTATTGGTGGGGATCCGCTGAACGGCACTAATTTTATTGACTGTCTGGAGATGTTTGTCGCGGATCCCGAAACGACCGAAATCGTTCTCATCGGAGAAATCGGTGGTACGGCGGAAGAAGAAGCCGCGGAGTGGATTCAGTCGAACTGCGATAAGCCGGTGGTCGCTTTCGTCGCCGGGGCCACTGCTCCTCCCGGCCGCCGCATGGGGCATGCCGGCGCAATAATTAGTCGTGGGAAAGGCACCGCTGAGAGTAAGTTTGAAGCACTTGAAAAGGCCGGCGTCCATGTAGTACGTTCCCCGGCTCTGATTGGTGAAAAAGTTAAAGAAGTAAGAGGATAATTGATGGCTATTGAAAGAACCCTTTCCATTATTAAGCCCGACGGCGTAGCAAAGAACGTAATCGGAAAGATTCTCACGCGCTTTGAGGATGCCGGACTTAAGATTGTCGCCGGTCGCATGATGAAGCTTGATGAATCGCTTGCTGGTTCATTCTATGAGGTTCACAAAGAACGTCCTTTCTACAAGGATCTCGTTGCCTACATGGTGTCCGGGCCCGTGTTCGTCTCAGTGCTCGAAGGTGAGAATGCGGTGTTGAAAAATCGTGAACTCATGGGAGCTACTGATCCGAAAGAGGCCGCCCCTGGCACCATTCGTGCGGATTTTGCTGATAGTATTGACGCAAACACCGTACATGGTTCCGATAGTCTTGAGAATGCAAAAAAGGAAATCACCTTCTTTTTTAGCGACCTCTAGAGCGGTTTTCGGATAAAGGCAGTCGTTGGATAAACGTCGTCGGATCAATACAGTACTCGTTTGTCCTGCGACTGCTTCAGTTGCTCTTCCCCCCAGACGGACTTGCGTCTACGCTCATAAGCATTTCTCCTAAAAACGCTCTTGCTGGCAAATAGCCCCTTTTTTCAAGCTGTTAGCGCCCGAAGAAGGGACTGCCGCAATCAGACCTTTTATTTCCTACCGAAAACTGCTAGTTTGCCCGCCTAAAGAAACAGTAGAGCAAAAAGCTCCAGTAGGGCGCAGACTTAGCAGCATGAACTCAGCGACAATACATCAGCCGGAGGGGGATCCTGCCCTCGTGTCACTTCCCGCACAGGAATCACTGGAAGAGAAGTGCGATATCTTGAATTTCAGTCGTGAGGAGCTCGTTACTGAACTTCAGGAAACGCTTGGGTTCGCTCCATTTCGCAGCCGTCAGCTCATTCAGTGGCTCTATCGCCATCGCTCCACCGATTTTTCGGAAATGACAAACATCGCAAAAGATGCGCGAAAAGCTCTCGCCGAGCGCTACGCCATTTATCGTCCGCGGATAAGTGACATCCAGCGTTCTGTGGATGGTACTCGAAAGTACCTCTTCGAACTGCGGGGCGGCGACATGGTCGAGTCGGTACTGATTGCCCAGCCGACGAGGTATACGCTCTGTATTTCTTCGCAAGTCGGCTGTGCAATTGGCTGTAAGTTCTGCCGTACCGGGCTTATGGGTTTGAAACGGCATCTCACTACCACGGAGATTATCGGACAGGTACTTGCCGTCAAAGACGATATCGCCAAGGTGAACGCCCAGCCCGGTGAAGCTGACATGAATTTTCCCATACCCAGAGATTTTCAGAATATCGTATTCATGGGCATGGGGGAGCCCCTGCACAACTTCGACAATGTCGCCAGGACCGTGAAGTTACTTGGTGATCCTCTGGGGCTGGATATATCGGCGCGTAAGATCACCGTATCGACTTCCGGGATGGTTCCTTCGATAAAGCGATTCGGCGAGGAAGGCGTTGAAGCAAATCTTGCCGTTTCACTAAATGCGACGACGGATGAGACCCGAACAGCTGTAATTCCGATCAACAAGAAGTGGCCGATAGAGGTGCTTTTACAAAGTTTGCGTGAGTTACCACTAAAGCGAAACCGGCGTATCACCATTGAGTATGTGATGCTGGCAGGAGTGAACGACACGGATGCCGATTTAAAGCGCCTCCCTGCATTGCTGCACGGCATACCCTCGAAAGTAAATCTCATACCCTATAACAGCAACGCGGGCCTGGGCTTTGATTCTCCCTCACGTGACACAGTCTATCGCTGGCAACAGTCGCTGCTTAATGCGGGCATGAACTCCACCATTCGTTGGTCTAAAGGACCTGACATCGATGCGGCATGCGGACAGCTGGCGACTAATACCACCAAAAAGAAGCGTGTCAGCAACGCGGAGTAGAGCGGTCTGCGCTCCTCTTTTGAACGGTCTCCTGGATATTGCCGGCAATGATATTACCGGCAATCTGAGTAGCGAATACATGCACACCGCGTTTTGGGGAATCAGTAAAATTTTGCTACAGCGTCTTCAGATGATTTGCTAGTCTTTGCCGTGTATCCACGCTTACTAAACGCAGAAATGCTGAAAGGGAAGGTATATGTCGTCAGGCACAGTTGGAATTATAGGTGGCACCGGACTCTACGAACTCGATGGCCTTGAGAATGTTGAGACTGTTGCGCTAGACACCCCCTTTGGGCAGCCCAGTTCTGAAATCGTCAAAGCCGAGCTAGGCGGAGTAAAGGTCCTTTTCATTGCCCGGCACGGTGCGACCCACTCTCTGCTTCCGACTGAGATAAACTATCGTGCCAACATCTACGCTCTGAAGGAACTGGGGGCAGAATGGTGCGTAAGCGTGAGTGCCGTTGGCAGCCTGCGAGAAGAGTTTCGCCCGGGTGACATCGTTGTTCCTTCGCAATATATCGACCGTACCAGACATCGTGCCGACACATTCTTTGGGAACGGTATCGTCGCACACGTCGCTTTTGCTGATCCCGTTTGCCCTGTATTGTGTGACGCTCTGGAAGAGGTCTGTGCACCACTGGCTGAATCATCTGGTGCGAGTCTCCATCGTGGTGGCACCTATGTGTGTATGGAAGGACCAACGTTTTCGACTCGAGCGGAGTCACATCTCTATCGTTCCTGGGACGCATCAATAATCGGCATGACCGCTTTGCCGGAAGCTAAATTGGCGAGAGAAGCAGAAATCGCCTATGCGACTATGGCTATGGTCACCGATTACGACTGCTGGCGAAGTGCAAGCGCCGATGTCGACGTCAGCGAAATTCTTGCGACCATGGCAAAAAATGTCGCGATGGCAAAGTCCTGCCTCGGTGCGCTGCTGCCGAGACTCGGTAAATCAAAGCCTTCTGAAATGGCCAGTCAGGCCCTGGGGCAGGGTATAATCACCCGAGCCGAGAATATTCCGGCTGCCTGCAAGCAATCGCTAAAGCCGATCATCGGTAAGTATATTTCATGCTAGTGTGGTGCCTCAGTGCTTAAACCATTTACCTCTATATTCAATATAGTAACGAGCGCGGCCTATAAGTTCTGGTACGACGATCTGTTTTCCAGGGCTTCATCACTTGCATACACCACCCTGTTTTCTCTGTTGCCGCTTGCGACGATAACCTTCGCTGTTTTTCGTGGCTTTGACATCGACGACGGACAATTGGAGCGAATATTGGGAACGGTGCTGCCTCCCAACGAAGATGAGCTTCTAACCAACCTTAAGTCGCAGGTTTTCCTGTACCTTAGGGAGTTCGGAGAGAGTGTCCGAGCGCTGAGCACTGTTGGTATCGGAATTGTCATTACCAGTGGGATCTTGCTTCTTAATACCATTGAAAGTGCACTCAATGTAATTTGGCGAGTAACCGCCGAATTCAGCATCATCGGTAAGATTATCAGTTTCTGGGCCGTGTTGACCCTCGGGCCATTGCTTATTGTCACCTCGGTTTATTGGTGGACCCGTTTCAGCATGACGGGTGCTGACGATGGTTTTTACAGTCCGTATTTCGGGCTCGCCGGAGTCCTGCTGCCCACCGCTGCTATCTGGGCTGCGCTTACCCTCATGTATTACAAGATGCCCGCGACGACCGTGCGTTTGAAAGATGCTGCGCTGGGTGCCTTGTTTGCCGCAGTACTGTTTGAGTTCACCAAACGAGGTTTTGCGGCGTACATCTCAATTTCTACGACGTACAAGCTATTCTACGGAGTTCTCGTTACCATTCCGCTCTTTCTCTTCTGGTTGTATATCACCTGGGTAGTAGTACTGTTTGGTGCGGAGATCGCCTATCAATCCGGAAGTATTAAAATGCTCCGTGGTCTGAGAAAATACGCAAGTGAGCTAGGGGAGGTTGGTGCAACCCTTGGGCTGCGTATACTGGTAATCATCACAGAACGCTTTGTTCGCGGGGACGAGCCGCCGACGGAAGCCGAGATTACCGTCGAATCTGGTTCCGATCCCTATGTGGTAAGAACATGCCTGGAAATACTATCAGACGCGAATCTGATTACGGTCGCTGATACCGCTTCCCATCGTCGTTCTCTGGTTCGCTCTCCTGACAAGGTGACCATCGGCAGTGTGGTAGCTGCCTTTCATTCAAAGTCGTACCGCAAAGCCTGTTTGAAGAACGGGTCTACGACTGAAAGCGAAGCCCAGACAATCAGAACGGAGCTGGTCGAAGACGATCTCGAGTATTCTTTTCTGACTATGATTCGGGATACGGGCTTGCGTGTTGGATCCGAGCGCTCAGTTAAGGACTGGACGCTCAGGGAACTCCTCAATGAAGACGCGCAAGCGTCGTAGACTGCAACTGGTAGATAGAGGACTCTGCTACTTAGCCCCACTTCTTTAGTTTGCTTGGCGAGAAAACGTTGAAACTGGATTCGTTGCTGAAGCCATAGCTCTTTTGCGCCGAAAATCCAAAGTGCCCGCTACTACCGTTGCGCTTATTGTCGTAATGGCCGATACGACCTCGAATCTCGTTCAGACTGTTGATTGGTGCAAAAGCCCAGGATGAATCCGAGTTGTGGTTTGATGATAAACCACGTTCACGCGCCTTGAGATCCAGATAATGTGCATCGCAGGATGCACTAAAAGGACTGCTCCAGGGGCTACTGCCGGAAGAACCGCCAAAGGCTGAGTTCCTGCTCGCCGAGCCAATGGAGAACGCCCAGTTGTCTCCGCCACTACCCGTAGGACTTGAGGAATGAAAGTTACCTTTGTTTTCTGAGGGTGTGCCGTAAGCCCAGGAGGACCCACTGGAGTTTGCATTGCTGCTACTACTGGAAAAGGCGCTACCACTTTCGTAGGCCCAGGAACCTGAGGAGGAGCCACCAAAGTCTGAATGGCTGTCGACTGGATCAAAAATTGAATTTTGCTTCTTCTCGGCTCCCCATGGCTTGAACGCCCAATCACTCGACATCTATACAACCCTCTCTAAAACCCTCTTCCTTTAGCACTTTAGAAGATTATGCGATTTCAGAGTGGCTCGGTGACTTATGCGATACGCCCGGCCGCACACTTTGAATATGCATTAATTACAGGAAGTTATTCGTGCCGGAGCCCGGGTGTTGGCCCTGAAAGACTCAGAGCAGCCGTATTTGCGACCTTTTGCCGTTTAAGGTTCATAACGTGTATAGGGCATGTGAGCGCTGTTCGGGCCCATTGTCATACTTTAGACGAGATCTGTACTGATGAGTAAAGAAAGAGATTTAATTGAATCAATGCGAAATTCCCTTAGCGGAGCACCCGATGCCCTGCCCGGGATTCCAATCAGCTCGTCACCGAAGTCTATTGATCTGGGAAGCGGTATGGAGATTATTAGCAATATTCTCTCCTCCATGGTCAATGATCCCATCTTCTATGTGAAGATACTGGGACTCCTCGTGATTACCGTTGTCATCGTCATGGTTTCATTCGAAATGATCGCCTCCGGCGCCTGATTCTTCGAGTTGACGATGTAATCCCCACCTAATTTTCAAGTTGAATGGGGCTACAGAAAAGAGTTCGGTAGCCTTAAGACGCCGCAGGCTTCCTCCTTAGCAGAATACTTTCGGAAAAAGATCTCCACAGCGCGTAAAAACCTCACGCACAAACGCCCGTACATACTGCCGCACTCCGGTATCTCGCAGTACGATATACAGCGGAGCTCCACGACTCTGTTTTCGCAACTGCGCGACAAATGAATCAGTGAACAGGGCTGCAAAACTCTCACGCGGATCGTCTTCAGCGTTAAAATGAACATCCATTTTCAACACCGCGCCAAGAGCCTGTCCTGGCGAGACATAATCGGAACAGATGTTTCCAACACCATCCCTGGTCCATTCGGTAATCATCGAATAGCTCATCGCAACTCGAGTCGTGTTTCGTCGTGACATGATTCTTCCTTTATTTGGTAACATTCTGAACTCTTCCTGTGGCCGACAAGCCTCAGCTTGCAAGCCACATCAGATTTCGGCCGTAGCCTACACCTCTGCACAACACGAGTAATGAAAGAACTACTAGTAGTATGAGAGAATAGCACACGAATGTGCGCTTTACACATGCGCTGGGCATCAGGAAAAATAAACGGAATATTCTTAGTGGCTTAAACTGTTCGATATGAGGTGGTTCTTTAAGCAGCTCGGAAGAACTTACAAATGCACAAGAAATGAGAGACCCGCGGTGGGCGATGATGAGAGTACGGCTGGAGTCACAACCCCTTGGAAAACCGTCCATACTCTCTGA
>JAUIMJ010000118.1 GCA_030433295.1 bacterium
GCCGTAGGCAGAACCAAACAACAAGTATACCCCTAACACCGATATCACAGCCGGCGCAGTTATGCGCCGACAATATCAAAGTTCTCTGTCAGCAAGGATTCTAACTCTCTTCGATAGCGCCTTACGCTCCTCCTGGTAAAGAAACTCAGACACGCCTCAGGAAACTGCTCAAACTTCTCGTAGTATTTGTTGTACAAGACTTTCTTCTTGAAGAACTTCCACAGCCGTTCAATCAAGTTGAGATGTGGAGAATACGGGGGAAGAAACAGGAACTATATTCGTGACCCTTTGAGAAACTCTCGTATCTTCCCACCCTTGTAGTATCCGGCGTTATCGAGCACGAGGTACATCTTATCGCTTTATACAGACTCCCTACTGCACCTAACAAAGGCGTACAAGCCTGCATTTGCCTCCCCGCCCCGCGCTCAGTATATCTGTCTTTTGGTCACGCCTACGGCGTGACAATATTCCCCTAATCTATTGCGAGGAACGGCTGACGCCGTACTTTAAATCGTTAGGGGTATATTCTGGTCTTCGTACGCTCGCAGAGAGGTATTGTCATCTCCCTCAGTTTGCAATCGCCAGATGAAACCCTTCGAGTGATCGGCAAGTTTGTTTATCTCCTCCAGCCGAGCGACGAAGCCGGCCATCAAAGGGTCCTCCAAAGATGCTCTCATGTGAGCGATGTTAATCTGAGCCAGGTGAAACATTCTTTCTTCTGTCATGTTTTTTTCCATTCTCTTAAGGAGTAAAGACCTATGCAGTAGGCCCGATCTGAAGAAAGGACAATGCGGCTCTGGAATTGACGGCATATCGATATGTACTGCCGGATTCTTAGTTGAATTTGGTATATGGGGGAGACATTGACTAAAAATCGGAGCCCTGCAATCGATGAGGGACGAATCCGTTTTTGACGTGGATGCCAGTGCTTGCCCAACAATCAGGTTTGCGACCTCGGGCAGAAGCGAATATGTTCAGCCCTACACTACTTGCTTTTAAGATTGGAAATAACAGAGGTAGCCCTGGCGCTCTCGATGAGTAGGAGATGAACATGAAAAAACCACTCCGAGCTAATATCCTTTGCGAATTGATACTGCTTGTTTCACTGCTCGCGCTCGCTGTCTTCCCGGGCGATGTCCTTGCCGAAGAAGTTCGTGGCGAGGATCTCCTTGAGCTTGAGGACCTTATTTACGAAAGTGGCCCGTATCCGCGAATGCTTAGTCTGAGTATTCCAGGGAATTTCCCTAAAAAGGGTAATGAGTGGAAAGTCGCGGTCATTGAACGTCTCACAAAGGACGGCCTCGCCATCATCGATGAAAACTCCGGAGCCAGAATGCAATGGCACCCGGCAAACGATGACGACTCTATGGTCAGAACAAACTATGACCGAAATTACGAAAAGCTCGACTACAGTGTGGTTCTCGGTTCACTTGACGCGGAGATACTCTCAACAAACATAGGCCAGCCATCGAAAAACTCTTCCTCGACAGCCGGTGAAGCGAAACTGAAGGAAACCCTTGAGGCCAACCCACTCTACAGTAAACTTCTCCGGCTGCTACCAGCGGAGATTCAGAAGACCTTCACCGCCCGCGAGAAGACCGTCCGTTTTCAAAAACAGTCGGGGACATTCGCCCTGGTAGGAGAAAAAGATACGCCCTCAAGTAATTAGTTTCATTGGAACGTGGGGGAAAGAATCAACGCCTGCCACACGACGCTCCTTCTTGTAGTATAATGAGGCATGCAAAGGTTCTTACCCCCCTCATGCAGACGCCTTGCCCCTGCGCTGCGTCTCTCTTTGATCAGCGCTCTTTTGTTGCTGCTACCTGCTGTCTCGCTGCCTGCTGAAGAGCTCAATGAATCTCCTGTTGCGAACAGGTATCACGGAAGAACAATTTCAATTGATTTAAAAGATGCCAGTCTGCAGAGCACGCTACGCATCATTGCCGACGTATCGGGCTATAATATCGCGACGTCTAGAGATGTTCAGGGAACGGTGAGCATGAGACTGATTGACGTCCCCTGGGATCAGGTGTTTTCCATAATTCTGAGAGAGCATGGGCTCTATCAGGTCACCGAAGGAAACGTCATTATCGTGGTCCCACTTGAACGGGTGCCCCAACTTTTCTTTTCGTCGAGCTAAGAAAATACCTCAGGATATTTTTTCTTCTAGTTCGGCCCAGCGCTGGTAGCATCCGTCGAGTTCCGTTTGCGCTTTATCCAGTGCTTCGCAGTATTTCTGCAGAGATTCCGCGTCGGCCTGCACTTCCGGTTCTGCAAGCTTCGCCTGGGCTTCTTCAACCTCTGACTCCAGTGTAAGAATTTTCTCCTCCATCCCATCGTATTCGCGCTGCTCATTGTATGAGAGCTTCTTACTGCGCTTGGCATTACGCGTCTTCTCAACGGTAGGTGTCGGAGCTTCTTCACTTCCCGCTACCTGCTTTGGTGCCTTACCCCGCAGCACGTGATTCTCCCATTGCTCGTAGTCAGCATACATCTCTGCACCGCCAAGCCCGTCGAGTCCGAGAAAACTATTGCAAACGCGGTTTATCATAAAGCGATCATGCGTAACCAAAACGAGAGCCCCGGAAAAGTCCTGTAGACTTTCCTCCAAGATTTCCAGCGTAGGAATGTCTAAATCGTTGGTCGGCTCGTCGAGAATGAGAACATCCGGTGTCTCCAACATCAGATTTGCGATTCTCGCCCGGGCCCTCTCACCGCCCGATAAGGAAGAAAAAGGCTGTTCCAGTTGCTCAAATGCAAATCGAAAACGCTTTGCCCAGCTGGCGACATGTATCGTCTGTCCTCGAAACAAAACGCTGTCACTCTCAGGCGCAAGAACGCGCTTCAATGCGGTATCGGCCAGTGTGCCATCATCGATCTGACGAAAGTGCGATATCTTCAAATCGACGGCTGTTTTAACCCTTCCTTCATCAGGCTGAAGCTCTCCGCTTAGGAGCCTGAGAAAGGTGGTTTTACCCGTTCCGTTTCGCCCCAGTAAGCCCAGGGCCTGACCCGCGAGAAGTTTGAAATCCAGATTTTTGACAATGGCAAGTTCACCAAAGGACTTGCTCACATTGTGAACCTCAATCAGTCGCTTGGTTTTTCGCTCTGATGCCTGAAATTGAATTCCGGCAGTTTTCTTGTTTGCATGCGCTCGAATAAGCGATAGCTCGTCCATGAGCTGGAATGCACTGCGGGTTCTATGCTTGGATTTCGTACTTCGGGCTTTTGCTCCCTGGCGCAACCAGGCCTGCTCCTGTCGTACGACGTTCGACAAGGAATCAATTTGTTTTTGTGCCGTCTGGAGGAAAGACTCTCGTCGGCTGAGAAACTCCACGTATCCCCCGTCGACCGAAAGTGTTCCTCCGGGATACTGCGCATCGACATCGACAATTCTCGAGACCGCATTCTCGAGAAACCAGCGGTCATGCGACACCGCCACCCAGGCAAAGGAACTACGCGACAACAACTTCTCAAGTATCACAATGGATTCGATGTCCAGGTGATTCGTAGGCTCATCGAGTAGCATGAGGTCGGGGTTTTCACAGAACGCCAGCGCAATCTGTAGTCGCTTCTGTTGTCCCCCGGAAAGAAAGGACGCAGGACGGTCCACATCCGGAACATCAAGGTTTCCAAGAGAAATGCGCGCCAGACGCTCACTTTCGGCTGCAGAAATCGCCTTAGCATCCGCTGTTTCCTGGGCGAGTTGAAGCGGCGTTTTACTCACATCGAAATCGACGGACTGACTGACGTAGCTGATTCTCAGCGATTTCCTGCGAACGAGCTCGCCCTGATCTACCTCCTCGGCTCCCTCAAGAATCCTGAGAAGGGTAGATTTCCCGGCACCGTTGGCTCCGATGATACCTACCCGATCTCCCTCCTCGACCGAAAAGCTCAAATCCGAAAATATTCGCTGAGCGCCCATGCGTTTGTCCACACGGCTCAGAGTCACTAGTGATGACATATCTTCTCTACATTCAATCTCTACACTGTCCGGCCAAGAAACCTATACCCTGAGACCCTGATGAGCAAAGGAAGGTACTTTCACCGCGAATCGAGCAGCCAACAATAACATAACCCCTCGTAATTACTGAAACTATCATCTCGGCGAAGCGTAACTAAGAGAAAGTTATCCTTCTCCCCCGAAATGGCATCTAAAATTGTGCCCGGGGGGCAGGCAGTTTTCGGCAAACACATAACTCAGGCTGCGTTCGGTGAGCACCTTTATCATTACGTACAGAATAGACAACGGCGAAAAAGTCTCCAAGGAGTTCTCCAAGGATAAAATAATGATCGGTCGCGCTCCGGACAGCGATCTCTGCCTCGACAAGGTAAAAGGCGCATCGCGCTATCATGCCCGCCTGAATACCAACGGCGAAAAGCAAACGTTGGTTGACCTCAACAGCACAAACGGTACCTTCGTCAACGGGGAGCGCATCGGCACCACGGCAATTAGACACGGTGACATCATTCATATCGGAAATGCGACCCTGACTGTCTCCAGCGATACGGCTGAGGCCGCAACCGAAGAGTCCTCCGGGGAACCGAGCACTCAGGAGGTAGAAACCCTGGACAACGCCATAGGAGAGGTTTCCCCCATTCTCAAAAAAATCTCTCAAAAAGCGATTGCGGCTAGCTCCGGCCACACCGGAGTCCACAAAGTCGCCGATGAATTTCTAAAGACAACCCTGAGTTCGCTGCTCGGTCCAATCTGGGCGTATATCAGCGACGAGGCGGTATCACACGTTCTTGTCAAAGGATGCGACTCGGTTCACATCGAGCGAGAGAATGTAAGAAGCAAGGTCGGGGCGTCTTTTTCTCCCGAAGAAATAAGCAATCTACAGAAACATCTTTGCAATGAGTGTGAGGTTTCAAACCCTAAGGGTATTGGCTCGATCACCGTCGATATCGATGAACTTACTCAGATGACGATGATTCTCCCCCCACTGGTGAAAGAGCATGCTATTATTGACGTGCGAAAACGCCCCAGGCGAGGCCGCAGCGTCGAGGAGTGCCTCGCAAGTGGTTTCCTGCCCGCCGAAGTGCTGACCTTTCTCAAAGCATCGATGCAGCTGGGTAAAAACATCGTAGTCTCTGGACCACGCCGCTGCGGAAAAAGTAACCTCCTACAGATTTTGCTCGATTGCGCACCGGATCGGCAGACAAAGCTTCTGGCCCAGCGGTCCCCGCAGATTACGTCATCTTCTGAATCGGTACTGGCTATTTCACTTTCAAATAACAATCTCCAGGAAGGGCTGCTTTCAACGGGCATCGCAGCCCTGGACTGCGACCTCAATATTATTGATGATATCCCGATCACCTACGCCTACGAAGCGCTCGAACTGATGCTTTCTCAGGCACCGGGTTTCATACTCAGTGTAGAAGCAGGCAGTCCCAGCGGAGCACTCGCAAGACTGGAAAGTTTGGCAATGACTTCGATGTCTGCTCCCGGGCACATCGCTGTCAGAAATGTCATCGCAAATTCCGTCGACCTGCTTGTGCAGATTCAGCAAAACGAAAACGGGGCCTTTTGCGTTACTGAGGTTGCGGAACTCCCGTCTCTTAACGCTAATGCTTCGATTTCTCCTGTGCCCCTGTACCACTATATCGATGGAGCTACGGCCGATGCATGGACCGGGGAGGTCCCCAGCTTCTTAGATGATTTAGAGAGACTGGGACTCGTAGATGCTCTCGACCTCTTTACCGAAGTCGTTCACTGATTTTTTGAATGAATACGTCCGACCAAGAGAGCCAGCTTCACCTCAATCTGCTTGAATCCCTTTGCGCGGAACTCTCGCATGAATTGCGATCACCACTCGGGGTTGCACTTTCAGTCATACGAGATGCAGCAGCCGGACTGTCTGTACATTCGGAGGATTTCAAGGACGCTGAAGAATCTCTCCGCGACATCCTCGGCATTTGCAATCTCCTGCAGGAAGCCAGCACCGACAAAAAAATCCCGCTGACAAAGAGCACATTCCTCTCAGCCTGGAAACAACTCGCTAAAGAAGAGTTTCTGCCCAGCACCACAAGGGAGGACATCCGATACAGCATTCGCTGGCAAAGCAATGTTTCCCAGGAAGACAGCGGAACAGGAAGCGAGTCTGCAGATAAAGGCTTTGTTTCAGCATTGCGCAAGGCCTTTGGATACCTTCTCGACCACAGCTCAAAGAGCATCGGTTTAAAGGCTGTCGCTGATACGGGCACATCGATTTCGGCTGCCCTCTACATTTTCACTGATGAGGATAAGCGTACGCATTACCGCTTCTGCTTCGGCGAGACGCTCACCCCGAATCAGGCGTCCCGGGATCTGCAGGCGGTAGCCCTGCACCGCCATTGCCGCAGAGGCAGCCGGGTACTCGCGCTCCTGCCTCTGCTGGGCATGCTTCGGAACCAGGAAAGTGAAATGCTGCTCGCTCTTGATGACCCGGAGGTACTTGCTCTGGAAATAATTATATAATTTCAGATAGTTAAGAGAATCTAACTATCTGTCAGCAGTCCCCGGCCCGAGAAACTACCCTGAGCACCTATATTTATTACTATATTAGTGCTATAACCTACCTGCCTTTAAGCACTCTTGTGCACGAGCAGAGAACATTTTGCTCGTTACCGGCGATTACTCTCTCAGAGAAATAATTACGTTGTTGTACCGCATATGAGAGAAAACCTGTTTGTTCCATCCGATCAGGACCGCGGGAGTCTTCCGCTCTATATGGCGATCCTTCTCCCTATCGTCTGCTGCATGGCCATCCTCGCAGTTGATGTCTCAGCGTTTCAGGCTCTGCGAGAACGCGCCCAGAAGGAATCAGATCGCATTGCGCTTCAGGCTGCGCAGGCTCTTCCCGACACGGTGCTCGCAGAGCAATTGCTGCGAAGCTCCGTCTCACGTCTGAAGGATCTCTCGATCAGTAAGAATAATCAGGGAGTCGAAAACATCATTGTGACGAGCTCAGGCATCACCTTCGGTCTCGAAGGTAAGGTCGATGCATTTTTTGACGTGTTTCTCAGCGCGAGCGGAAGCGGACAGACCGTTTTTCGGGTTGAGGAGCAGGCGAGCGTTCAGCTTGTCCCCGAGGATAACATTCTGATTATAAGCGACTCCGCAAACCTTCGACCACTACCCGCTCAGTATTGGGGTGAAGAGGCGCAATGGCCCGAATCAAAATACTTCAACTTCGTGCATGCGCCTGAGAATATTGACCTCGGCGAGACGGTCTCTGATAACCCCGCCCACTGGAACGATTGGTGGCAGCACTGGCCCGAGTACAAGCGCTGGGCCACGCAAACATGTTACAATCCGGCATTCTCACCGCTGAAGTTTGCTGCGGTAAGCCTTAGCGATATTCTCTCCTCCTATGGCGTAAACCGCCTCGGCGCAATTTTCACCCCTGGTGATAATGCCACACGGGGATTCAGCACTATTCGCGACCTTCGTTTTTTTGCTGGTGACCCTCAGGCTCAGGCGGCATGGGCTTCTTACTTTGAGCGGCAAAGCTATGTAAGCGATGAAGCCTGCGTCTATTTCGCAGACGCTAGTCTCAGTGCGGAGGAGCGTTATGGTCTCCCTCCCGCGCCTGCCTTTGTGTTCCTCGGCAATCAAAGCTGTCAGGAGCGTATCAACTACAGTGGTTGGGGGGACTTGTATTATCCAGCCGGTCGACTTGCTCCCTGCTTTCGCGATCAAAGCCTGAGCCTGCGCGAAGCTATCTACTTCCGCGCTGCCCGCGACAAGACACACAGCCCCCGCGGAGAAAACATCATTGCGGCCATCAATGAGGCTTTTCTTCAGCTCGTCCAGGCGGATCAGGACCAACTCAACACGCTGGCATCAGCAAGGGGGAATATAAGCGCTCAATCGTATAGAAAAATTATCCTGCTCAGCGAGCAGATTCCGGATCCTCAGCTTGAGAGCTTTTCCCAGGCACTAGCCCGGCTGAGTGCAAACAATATCCAACTAATTCTCATTCCGTTCGCACACGAACATCTGCCCCAGGAACAAATTGATTTGCTGGATGAACGACTACAGGCGCTAAAAGCGCTCGGCTTAAGCAAAGTCGCCGTGTATCGGGCCGACACCGCCGAGGAGCTTGCCGAGGTAGTCATCCCACGGGTCAGCTCATTTAAGAGGGAATATGCATTGCGGTCCTAGCAGTATCATCGCGCAGCAAGACACGGGCGCAGCAGAAGAGGGAAATGCCCTTCTGGAGATGGCTCTTTTTGTACCGCTGGCGCTTTTGTTCCTCTTTGTTGCAATCGATGCCGGAGCGACGCTACTGGAGCAAGCCGCGGTGCGAGACGCAATGAGAACTGCCCTGAACAACGAAATTCAGAATATCAAAGCAAACGAGCGTTTGCTCAGAGCAAACACACAAGACATGGCTCCCGCGATAGGTGTTGCCGAACCCGAATTGTACATAGAAGAAGTCGCCGAGCGATTAAGGACAGACATTCTAAAGAGCCAGTCTCGTTTTTCAACTGCAGTACTCGGAAAAACGGGAGTCCGTGTTGCCCTGGTCAGAATCTACATCAACACACAGAGCGGTGAAGCGGACTCTACGCGCCCGTACGAAGTTCTGACAAACAGGATTCTTCCGGAAGACGGATTGCAAAAGGCAAGCATTAGCAGCGACTCATTTCCTTACCTTTCAATGGAAGATTTTATCGCCGCCGAACTAAAAACGAAGGACGTAAGTCAGTTTGTTCAGTTTAGTGGGCTGAGCTACCGGGCCGATCAGCCCGAGCAAAGCGCTCGTCGTTTTGCAGGAAGTACGCTCCTGCTCTACACAGAGGTTCGCACTATCGCCAGCGGCATCAATCAGGGGCTGACGTCCTCTCTTCTCGGCCGACTCTATGCCCTGCAGGAGCAACAACTACGTCCCTTAAGAAGCCAGTCCTGATTTCCTTGCTAAGGAACCTGGATAGCAATCTATCCCGCGCGTATCACCCATGCTGAGTCATGCGCAGAGAATCCAATTTTCGGATAATATTCTTCGGCTGCCGGAGCAGCCAGTAGGACTATTTTACATTCCGGCTCCAGCTCGCCTTTGGTAACTTCGATCAATCGCTTGCCAATACCCTGCCTCTGATAGGATTGATCAACGGCGAGATCCGCCAGGTAGCAGACGAAGCAGTGGTCTGTCATGCTGCGAGAAATGCCGACGAGTTGGTCAGCATCCCAGGCAGTGACACAGAGGTTTGCCCCCTCCAGCATTCGCTTCATTGAGGTACTATCATCGGTAGGCCGACGTTCTGCCAGCGTGGAGCGTCGATACAGCTCGCTGGCCGTTTCAGGATCCAGGGTCATATTCACTCTATAGTCTATCCTGCTCATCAGGCGGTCTCCTGCTCTGCTACACCAGTCTCCGAAAGAGTCGAATTAATGGTTGTTCAATAAAGCGATAACTTAGGAATCCAAAAGCTACGCAGACGATCAAAGAGAAAACAACAAAGACCACATTATCCATCGCTCCGGGTAAGGCAGTCGGAGAAATAAATCCCATGCATCGGGCAAACACGCGACTGAGCAGAGAAAGCACGAGAAAATGGGAGAGATAAAGTGAATACGAGGCATCCCCGAGTCGCTCGAGAAATACATGCAATCTGCTTTCCTTAAAACGAACTGCGCTGCTATCCACCATTTCAAGGCGTACACAGACAAAGAGCAGCACCGCAGCGGGAATACCTATAGTCAGCACGCGCAGCCAGCCCTGTGGATCTTCTCCATACAGGCTCCATTGAACAATCCAGCTGGAGAGCAGAAATACGACAGCGATAATAAGCGATTTCAGACCGGCGACTTTTCTAAAGCTCGTTCGAAAGTGCCCGATGTAGCACCCGAGGATGAACTCGACCGTCAGAGGACTGCTGAGCAGTCGATAGTATGGTGATACATGCTGCTCGGCTGCGAACACTTCGCAAATAAGCAGGGTGAGAAGCCAGACGAAAAGCAGTTTTGGGAGAACCTTTCTGGGGAAGAGAAGCAAGCCGGCAAAGACAAGGTAGAAGTACATCTCATGGATCAGGGTCCATCCAACTACCAATAGCGGCAACTGCTCCTGCGGAAGTAAAAGAAAAGAGGAGAGGTAATCAACGCTGGCGGCATCTTCTCTTCGAACAAGCGTGGGGAGCAGAAGGTATCCCAGTGCAAGGATTCCGCTGTAGACCCAGTAAAGAGGATAGATCCGCGAAACGCGTCGATATAGAAAAAGCGAAACTCGAGAAGTGCTATCCGTGGTGAGCACCATAACGAAGCCACTTATCACAAAAAACAGATCTACTCCCGCTGACCCGAAGACACTCCAGGCCGGCAATACAGAAGCACCAACTCCGGCCTTAGACTCAAAGGCGTAGGTATGGAGAACCACGACGAGAAGAGCAGCGATCCCTCTCAAATACTGAATGCTGGAATATTTCTTCTTTGTCTTTTCCAAAATCGGCACGAGTAAGATTCAAACAGGCTACACACTCAAATACTCTGCGCTTACAGATGCACGATACGCCGTGTGGCGCAGAGCATTGTCTCCAAACAATAGGCATCACAGCACGCAGTCGGTCAATGCGTTTGAATCTCAGAAATTACTGCAGCGCCAGTTCAATCGCGGCAGACGCATGCAGATACGTCGTATCAAAGAGTTGCAGCCGGGTATGAGGCTGCTCGACTAGCAGGCCGATTTCAGTGCATCCCAGGAGTATTGCCTCTGCTCCCACGGACGCCAGCTCATCAATGACTTGGCAAAAGCGACGTCTTGAAGGTTCCGCGACAATCCCCTTACACAGTTCCGTGTAAATGATATCGTGCACCTCTTTCCTTGCCGTCTCATCGGGAACAACAACATCAAGCCCGAAGTGTGCTGCCAGACGATCTTTGTAAAATGGATGCTCCATCGTAAAGCGAGTTCCCAGGAGTCCCACTTTTGAAACCCCCGCCTGCCTGAGCGCTGCCCCGGCTGCGTCAGCGATGTGAAGTAGGGGAATCTTCAGTGACTGCTCAACCTGTGGTGCGACGAGATGCATTGTGTTCGTGCATATCAGCAGCATATCGGCACCAGCACGCTCAAGAGCAGTCCCTGCCTCACTCAAAAGCTCTGCCGCAGCATCCCATGCCTGCGCCTTTTGCAGCCTGGCTACCTCCCCGAAATCAAAGCTGTGAAGAAGGATCTTTGCCGAATGAAGGCCGCCGAGCTTTTCGGCAATGCCCCGGTTGAGAAGCTGGTAATAGGTCACCGTAGACTCCCAGCTCATGCCACCAAGTAATCCGATAGTCTTCAAATTATTAGCTCCAGATATTCGTACCGAGAAGACACTACGACCAGACACCCACAACATCCCATCTGACGACGACTGCAGTCCAGCAGTATAGGCCAGCAGAATAACAACAGAGAAACTGAACGCAGCGAAGTTTTTTCCCCGCAATAGCCAAGGGGCCCGCAGACACAATCCTCGTCACCACAACCCATTCAATTACCCCCTCCTGCCTCCCCATTACTACACGACTGCGCGACGGCATTTGCCCCACGACGAGAGCCCTCTGTGTGCTCTGCGTGCTCTGTGTTTCACTATGTGCAAGACACGACATCGGTAACACTTCACTGACAGGACATAGGTAACAGTTAATCAATTATCTAGTTCTCTGCTATCCACCTTTCTCCCCTGCACAGAACCCCCTAGGGGGTTCACGAAATCCTCATCAGTATTACCAAGAAAGAAGTCACAAAACCATAATGAAAGGCTTGAATCGTCTTCTACTTCAACTCCAATCCGTTCTTTGGCCAGAGCATTGGAGATGAATCTATCTTTGCTTTTCCAAGATATGCCACCTCTCGAGGTTACTTTTCTTACAAGAAAATCTTGCTCGTATTGAAATTCCAATTCTTCTTGAAACTTCACATCGGAGAATTTGTATACCTCAGATGGAGTTTTCATTTTCAGAGCTCGATGTGGTCGAACCTTATTGAACTCTTCTCTCCACTCGTCAAATATTCTTTGTTGAATTGAGCTGTTTTTTGCTGGATTTTTCTGAAGCTCAGCTTTTATATCTCGGTGCATTCTTTCATGAGCTCCGTTGAACTGTGGGGATGCTGGAGGAATTCGATTTGGGAAAACTCCTTGTTTGATCCACCAAACTGATAAACTGCTCAATCCCTGTAGTCCGAGGTATGCTGAGAATGGAGCGCCGTTATCGGAGCGAATGTATTTCGGCATGCCATATTTCCGAAAACACTCTTTAAACCTCGCCTTCACCGCTTCTGTTGACCCGTGCTCCAAAGCTGATAAATCAAGAAGGTAGCGAGAATATTCGTCACGAACTGTTAGTGGAACACACTTCCTTCTGTCTTTTGTTCGCCACCACCCTTTAAAATCTACTGTCCAAACATCA
>JAUIMJ010000119.1 GCA_030433295.1 bacterium
TGAAAAAATCTTCAGTCTCTACGTCCCGGATTCCAGTATTCGAGCCTTAAACAAACGTGGCTATTTGGAGAATCCGCCCCCGGAACTCGTGGCCGTTATTCGAAAGTCGAAGAGGCTTTCAGAGCAGACAAACGGACGATTCGATATAAGTATCCAGCCTCTGTTTCACTATCTCTTTTTCCTTGGTGATAGTGAGCCCGACGAAGCCCGGCTTACTGCGCTACAATCCCTCGTTAACTATCGAGGAATCTCCTCCTCAGGCGAGGGAATATTCTTCAGTAAACCCGGAATGCAGGTGACACTTAATGGTCTCGCCCAGGGATACATTACCGATCGAGTCACGAGGCTTTTGAAGTCGGAGGGTGTGCAGCACACCCTTGTTCACATGGGCGAGTATTCTGCGCTGGGGCGAAACCATCGGAATGAAGCCTGGCGCATCGGGATACGAGACCCGAATTCAGGCGCGAGAAGTAGCAGTCGAGCGAAGCATCCTCTTGAAGTTGTTCCCCTGGACGATTCCGCGCTTGCGACCTCCGAACCGCTGGGAACCCTGTTGAGAGAGAGAGAAAGGCTCGGTCATATCCTTGATGCTCGAGACGGTAGAAGCACTCAGCGCTATACCAGTATTTCGGTTAAAAGCCCTTTAGCGCTGGATGCAGATCTCCTGTCGACCGCGCTCACGCTGCTTGATCGTGATGCGCAGGAGCGACTCCTGGCACAATACCCCGAAAGCAGTGCCCTGGTGTACAAGACCGATGGCACACGCTACGTCCTTGGTACCGTGTCTGCGTTTAGTTGATTATGTTTACTCGCACCGGGATGGATTTCTTCTGTGCGCTGCTGCTCTGATGGAGCGCCTGGGTTGAGAATAAGGTGCGATCGTATGCTGCTCGTTTCCGGGGATCTTTCAGCGTTCTGTATGCCTCGGAAATCAGTTTGAACATGGTTTCGTAGGTGCGAATGACTTCAATATTCTCGGCGTCACTTGCATTGGAGACATGGCGAACGTCCGGATGGCAGACAGCAGCTCGTTCTCGATAGGCTCGTCTGATATCTCCGGCGCTTGCGTCTTCCTCAAGACCAAGCCGCTCATAAAAATTTTGCTCTAAAAGACCCATAGTATTCCCCTAACACCTTGCACCTACATATCTGCCTGAGAAGTCGACTTGCTCCAAAAAAAATGCGTAAATCGCTACGATTTAAAGGCTGCCCAGATTTCTAAGTAAAAACAAGCTCTTACGGCCATAGCCGAACAAAATATTTGGGTTTGTAGGGCCGATGACCTGTGATCTAATGCGCTTTGGATGCAAATTACGCATACTCCTGAGGCTCTTGATTTCTCGGGGGCAGTTTATGGGAAACAAGCTTCTAGGAGTGAGGACTTGAGTAGGGGTATTTTGATGATGGTGTGGGGACGTGAGCCCTATTTCAAAAAGGCGGAGAAACGTGGTCTTGAGATGGCACGGCGCCTGAAGTTACCGCTCGCGATCGCAAGCGACACTGACTTTGGCAGCAGTGAGGATGTGCACTACGTGCGTTGCTCGTTCCCGGATTTTGGAGAGAAAGATAAGCGCAGAAAGTCAATGATGGGGGAGCTTACCCCCTTTGATCAGACTCTCTATCTAGATTGTGACGTAGTTCTGCTCAGTCATAGGCTCACCTATGCCTGGAGGCTCCTCGAGCAGGATGGCGGTCTGGTCATGGCAATCGGGCGTTCCGTGGTGGGGGGGAAACGTTTTGAAAAATACGGACTGGACTCCGGGGCAACGTATCACAACACAGGCGTGGTATTCTTTGACACCCGAAAAACTGCCCGGCTCTTCAAGGAATGGAAGTCTGTTTGTCTGGAGAGCGAGACCGAATACTCTGACGAGTATCTTTTGAATGCGCTGTTATATGAACGTAACTACCCGGTCGCATCTCTCCCTCCTGCCTGGAACCTTCGGACAGCAAAGCCGTATCCCTTTCTTAAGCACTTGCGGATATGGCATTCGAGCGATTCAACGCCCGCTTGCGCAAAAGACGAATAACTGTAGACTCCCGGCGTAGAGGGTTTAGCTAGTCACAGGAAATACCCTGTGGCGAACCGCAGCAAAATTGAGGCGAAAACGTGAATACGACGTATATTTTTGGGTACGGCAGCTTAATATGCACCGAAGCACGAAATGTTACCGGCAAAGACACGGGAACCTGGCCGGTTCGAGTCAAGGGCTACAAACGTTTCTGGACGGCAAATGAGACTGCCGCATTTTCGCCACTGGGAGTTACCCCGGACGAAAACGCGACGGCCAATGGTGTCGTGGTCCGAGTAAGCGAAGAAGAACTTCCCCGATTCGATCAAAGAGAGTGGTTTTATCGTCGAGAGATCGTGCCTCAGGAGAATATAGAATTCCTTGACGGTGGTGATGTGAGTGGGAGCAACGTTTGGATTTACATCCCTGGGCGGGTGGTCATTCCGACGCCAACCATGCCGCTTCTGCAATCCTATATCGATGTTACCCTCACCGGTTGTCTCAGCATCAGCCGCGATTACGCTGTTGAATTCATAAAAACGACGCTTGGCTGGAACTATCCATGGTTAAATGACCGTGGGCACGAACAATATGGACGTGCGCTGCGAGAGGTCGAGTACAAGGATGAAATCGATAGTATTCTACAGGAATTGCTGCCAGAGGCCTTCGCTCAGCGGTATCCCTAGTGACGAAGGCTGTGCATACCCGCAGCTCAGTCTCCGACAAATGTAGGAACGTTTGCACCCGGCAAAAGCCTCGGTGCTCGGGTCGATGTTCTTGGGTCGATTTTTCTCAGTTTTATTCTTCTCAGTAGTATTGTTCTTAGTGGTGAAGCCATGACACCATCAAAAACTCTTTACCTTGGTACGAAGAACCCGGGAAAGCTGGCGGAGTATAGAGCGGGCCTCGCAGTGCCCGGCTGGAATTTCCCTGCGGTAGAAGTTGAAGAGCCCGCGGAGGAAGGGGAGTCCTTCGCAGATATTGCTGAAGACAAAGCGAGATATTACGCCACCGCTGAAGGGGGGCTTACCCTCGCCGAAGACTCCGGGCTTGTGGTGCCGGCACTATTTGGCCTGCCGGGAATCTTTTCTGCCAGATTTGCTGATTGCGCGCTGAATATGGAGACAGGGGAGGTATGCGCCGTTAACAGCAGTGGGAGATCGAGGGCCGAAATGGACCAGGCCAACAATGCCCGCCTGCTGGAGTTGATGAGTGATGTACCGGATGAGGAGCGCAAGGCGTATTATCTCGCGCACCTGGCAATTGCAAAGCCCGACGGAAGTATTCTCATTTCTCGTACCTTCGGTTTCCACGGCGCAATTGCGCGTAAACCACGTGGAAATGGCGGTTTTGGCTATGATTTTATTTTTGCACCTGAGGGATTTGACGGTAAAATGGCCAGCGAGCTTTCAACCGAAGAAAAAAATGCCGTGAGTCACCGTGGTCAGGGACTGGCGTTTCTCGCTCTTTGGTTAGACGGATTTAGTGGTTAGTCGTCTCACAACAACCGCATTAGAGTAAGGGTTGCCGTGCTTGCTTCGCGCAGGGACGTTTCATTCGTCTCTTCCTGAGGCAAGGCTGCCGTTGTGTTTGGTTCATGGATGTTTTTCAAGGGGTTTAACCGGAGTAACTCATATGAGTTTATTGCAGGCGCCGGGGCTTTTGCAGAGTGCTGATCCGGCACTGAAAGTCGTCGGTATGAATATCCTGAGCAGTGCTGCAGGAGTGTGCCGAAGCTGCGTACCGCAGCTTGTACATGAAATGTATAGGGGGAGTGCGAAAGCCACTCAAGCGCTCGCGCGCATCTGCCCCACGAATGATCCGCGACTGGACGAGATTGTCTCGTCTGCGGTTTCACGGATTGTTCTCACGGACCGTTTTCCCGTTCTGCCGGAGGGCATGCTAACGCTTTTGCTCGCCTATAGCGGTCGGGGAACGCTGAGCATGCGCTCTGAAAACTGGAAGGCTGTTCTCCATCTGTACCATCAGGATCCTGTGGCTTCACGAGAGGCTTTGGTCGCGCATCTGAAATTTCATGCGTTGACTATTGTTGACCAGCAGCTGCACGAACTGATTTCATCCGTGCTGCTCGGTCAATGGGCTGTGGAAGACGAGGAAAACGCCTCCTCGCTTCCCACGTAGTACACTAAAGAAACTAGGGGCTATACACACGGTGAGGATGTTGGTCTCCGGGATCTTATTTCCGGTATGTCACGACGGCGGCGCCTCACTTTCTGCTCCTCCAACTGGCCCTTACGATATGGGCCTTTCGATATGGGCCTTTAGGGTTAGTGCGTTACGATAGTGGCTTTGAGGCTACGTACGCCTGGCGCTTGTCTTCCGTCGTACGCTCCCTCTTATCTTCTCCCTGACCTTCCGTCTGACCTTCGCTCTGACGTTCGCTCTGACCTTCCCTTGTACCTACGCAAAATGAAGCATACTAAATCAACGCCTAAATTCTGTGCACCTCACAAACATTCTTAAAACTGCGTTTGACAAGTCAACCGGAGATATACTCTAGTGATTTTTCATATGTATAAATATTAATATGAATTGCGTAAACAGGCGCACTGCGATGGTAAGCTTAAAAGATCGGGCAGAATCTCTCTGTGTTCAACGACTAAAAGCACTGGCCGATCCTACCCGCTTTAGGGTCGTGAAGGC
This sequence comes from bacterium, assembly GCA_030433295.1. Lineage (GTDB taxonomy): Bacteria > Bdellovibrionota_C > UBA2361 > SZUA-149 > SZUA-149 > JAUIMJ01. The sequence continues at coordinate 4,677 of JAUIMJ010000119.1, forward strand.
ATTAAGCAAAGAACCAATGAAGGTCGGACAGCTCGAGCGTCGTCTGCGAATCGAACAGAGCCTGTTGTCGCACCATCTGAAAATTCTGAGAGAAGCAGAGCTTGTGCGTGGGGAGCGGGTGGGGAAATCCATCTGCTATTCGGTCGCACGCGAATTTCACGTCAATGATGAGGACGAGGGAATTGATCTTGAGTGCTGCAAACTAGTCTTTTAGACGCCTCATCGCACAAAAATAAAACCCGTAGTACCGAAAGACTGCCAAACACTTACTTAAGCGATAGGAGCTCCCGGGTATGAGTATTAAGACCTTTCTGTTCACTTTTGTCGTCACGCTTTGTTGTCTCCTGCCAAGCCAGGAAGCGAACGCGGCCGATAAGCGACTTTCACTTTCCGGTTCCAGCACCATTGCACCATTGATTAGCGAAATTGCGCGACGTTTTGAGGCTGAGCATAAGGATTTTCGCATCGATGTGCAGACGGGCGGTTCCTCGCGAGGGATTGCAGATGCGCGACGTGGCCTTTCGGACATCGGTATGTCTTCACGTGCACTACACGATGAGGAGAAAGCAGGAGTAAAGACACACATCCTTGCCATGGACGGAATCGCATTCGTCGTGCATGCAAAGAATCCGATCAAGAATCTATCAGCCGCACAGGCTCGGCAGATTTATACCGGGCAAATCAGCAACTGGAAACAGCTCGGTGGCGAGGACGCGGAGATGACGATTATCGATCGCGCGAAAGGGCGCTCAGAACAGGAGCTCATGACTAAGTTTCTCGGAATTAAATCCCCTGAGGTGAAAGCCAATCTTACCTGTGGCGAGAATCAGCAGTGTTTAAAGCTGGTGACCGGGAATGCACACGCTATCACCTACCTTTCAGTGGGCACTTCGGAGTATGAAGTGAATCGCGGTACTCCCATTCGTTTATTGGACTTTGAGGGCATTCCAGCCTCCGTGGCAACGGTGAAAGATCAGAGTTTTCCTCTGGTGAGACCATTGGTGCTCATTACCCCTGAGCGGTTACCTGAGGAAGTAGAAGAGTTTCTCAACTACAGCCTCTCAAACAAAGTTGATGATCTCATTAAAGGGCAGGCCTTTGTATCGACTCATTAACGATCGCTCCATAGCTGTCGCCTCAACCCTGGCCATTGGTGTGGCTAGTGTCGTGGTGGTGCTCATAATGCTGTTCCTCGGGAAAGAGTCCTTACCGGCGATTAGTGAAATCGGGCTTGGGCGCCTGTTTTCAGACAGCTCCTGGAACCCTGAATCTCAGGGGGATGAGGGTTTGTTTTACATAGTTCCGATGCTTGCCGGAACCCTCGCGGTGAGTACTCTCGCGCTGGCGATTGCTCTTCCCCTGGGACTGCTCACTGCGGTTTACACAGAATTTTATGCGCCTCGAGGCTTTCGTTTCATCATGGAGCGGGCTGTCGAACTGCTCGCTGGTATCCCCTCAGTAGTCCTTGGCATGTGGGGCTTGCTTATATTGGTTCCAAAAATTCAGCAGATAGACGGCCATGGGGCCAGCGTACTTGCCGGCGCCTTAGTGCTCGGCATCATGATTATTCCAACAATTGCCCTTAGCAGCCGTTCTGCAATTCAGAGCGTTGCAGAAAAGCATCGGATGCAGACGACGGCACTTGGTCTTGGGCGAAGTTGCAGCGTGCTCGATGTGTTTATTCCATTGAGCAGAAAGTCGATTGGAGTTGGTATTATCTTAGCCGGGGCCCGTGCAATCGGGGAAACCATGGTTGTCGTTATGGTTTGTGGGAATATGTCTGTTTTTCCGCAGAGTGTGTTTGATCCGGTGCGAACTCTCACAGCAACTATCGCGCTCGAAATGGGCTATTCGTACGGCGCCCATCGCGGAAGTCTCTTCCTGATCGGTTTGCTACTCATGCTTAGCGTCCTCACTGCGCTGCTGTTAAGCAAACTGATACCAGGTAGTAGCCTTAGAGGAGAGGATACTATCTGATATGGATCGCTACGTATTTAGAGAGGGGAGCTTTACCGTCATTACCTGGCTATCCGGAATCGCCGTGTTTGCAATTTTTGCTCTGCTTGTTTTCGACGTATTTTACCATAGCGGCCTCTTCTCACTTGAATTTCTATTCTCTGACGTTAAAGGCGCAGGACGGGAGGGCGGAATTCTGCCGGTAATTATCTCAACGTCACTAATCGTCCTCACCTGTAGTGTTGTCTCGCTTCCCATCGCGCTGGGTTCCGCATATTTCCTCTTTTACTTTTCTCGTCAGAACACGAGAATATCGGCTCTTCTTCGGGTCTCCCTGGATGTACTTGCAAGTACTCCCTCAATTGTATTCGGATTGTTTGGTAGTGCGTTCTTTTGTCTTTATCTGGACCTCGGCTTTTCAATACTTTCCGGGGGGCTTACCCTTGCGTGCATGATATTACCGGCGGTTATCCGCATGTGCGAAGAGGGTCTCTCAGCGACACCCGAAGAGTATGGCCTGCAGGCTGCGGCACTCGGAATGTCAAAAACGGCGCTATTTTTCCACGTTCTGCTTCCAGCAGCTTTGCCCACCTTGTCTGCTGCAGTATTACTGGGCATTGGACGGGCGCTCTCCGAGACTGCCGCACTACTGTTTACCAGTGGTTATGTGCTTCGCATGCCGGAATCTCTGATGGATTCCGGTCGATCCTTATCAATTCACATATATGACCTGGCAATGAACATTCCGGGGGGTGACCAGAACGCGTATCGCACAGCTGCGGTGCTCCTTGGCATGCTGTTTGTGATAAATAGTGTAGCCCTGGCTTCTATGAATTTTTGTGCTGGACGGGTAATCAGGAAATGAATCGCATACTAAGAAAACTGTATCGCTCGGACCTGGAGGGGGTTCACTACGCGGAGTGTGATGCTAATGGCGCAGCTGGTTGTGCGGCAATAGAGGCTAAAAACCTCTCAGTGCATTACGACGGAGTCCCTGCGTTTCGAGATGTAAGCGTGAGCTTTCCTCCCTGTCAGATTACCGCACTAGTTGGCCCATCCGGCTGCGGAAAGACCAGTTTCCTGCAGTGTCTCAATCGCCTGACCGACCTCATCCCTGCGGCTGAAGTCTTTGGGGACTTGCGCATCGGAGCCACCTCGGTTTTCCCAGGTGATTGCGATGTGTCTTCCCTGCGAAAGCGGGTCGGTATGATTTTTCAAAAGCCGACGCCTTTTCCCTTCAGTATAAGAAAAAACTTCCACCTCGCTCTGAAGGAGCACGGAACACATTGTTCCACCGAGAGAGATGTGCGAATGGAGAAGGCCCTTCGCGATGTGGGTCTTTGGACCGAGGTTAAGGACCGACTCGGCATGAATGCCATGAGTCTTTCCGGGGGGCAAAAGCAACGCCTCTGTATTGCTCGGGCACTCGCCCTGCAGCCTGAGGTTCTCCTCATGGACGAACCCTGCAGCGCGCTGGATCCCATCGCCTCTGCAACCGTCGAAGAACTTATCTCATCGCTTCGCGGTCGTTATACGGTCATTATGGTGACCCATAATATCAGTCAGGCGCGACGCCTTGCTGACTACGCCGCCTTTTTCTGGGTAAAGCATAATACCGGCCACCTTGTTGAGCACGGAGAGGCAAAAAAGCTTTTCTATGAACCGGTTAACGATTTGACACAGGCGTATGTGAGCGGAAGGGCAGGCTAGGTTCGCTGTAGTACTCGCCTTAGGCGCAACCGCCCTGTGTGCCACACTTGTAACAGAGGTAACAGGAACCCTGCTTGATCATTCGCGGCGAGCCACAGGTGAGACAGTGGCCACCGGAACCATCGCCCTGCTGCGTCGGCAGTACAGGAGCGGAGAGTGCTGACTCTACATGTTCTTGCGCGGGCGGAACTGTGTCCTCGATGTTCTTTGGGTGGATATCCCCATCCGGGATATCCGTATCACGCTTTCGTTTGCCTGACAGCGGCTGAGAGTATCGCGAGTTGTTTCGATACATGGTAATTGCCTTCAGCCCCTTGCGCCAGGCGGCAACGTAGAGCGCGAAAATCTCTTCAACTGTTACTTCTTCGGGGAGATTAATCGTCTTACTTATCGCGCCTGAAATGAATGGCTGTACGACCGTCATCATTTCAATATGCCCCAGGGGACTGATCGCTCTTCCTTCGGGACTTGCTCTGAACGCACAGTCAAAGACAGCGAGGTGCTCCGGCTTTAGGACGTCGCTGCCTTCTGCGGTACCCTCGCTGGCAATGTGCTCAAGAAATGCGCCAATATCGTCCTCGCGGTAACCCAAATGTTTTAGTCCGCGGGCTATCGAGGAGTTAATCATCCGCACGTCGCCGCCCCCTGAGAGTTTCTTGTATTTCAGTAAGGCTACGTCCGGCTCTATTCCGCTCGTGTCACAATCCATCATAAATGAGATAGTTCCCGTCGGTGCAAGTACGGTGGTTTGCGCGTTACGATATCCGTAGCGCTTCCCTTCCTCATACGCTGCAGACCAGACAGCTTGAATTCTGTCCTTAAGTTCAGGGAATTCGGGTGCACCAGCAAGGGAGTCTGCTGCTTGCTTATGCTTTTCTATCACCTGCAGCATTGCATCTTTGTTTTGCTCATACCCACTGAAGGCACCTAAGTCGCTGGCAAGTAGTGCACTGGAAAGATAGGCCTGGCCACTCATCAAGGCACTGATCGAAGCCGCCACAGCCCGCCCTTCGTTTGAATCATAGGGAAGCCCGAGTGACATAAGCAATGCACCAAGGTTGGTGTAGCCGAGTCCGAGCTGGCGAAAGGCGCGAGCATTTCTTTCAATTGCCTCTGTAGGATACCCGGAGACATCCACAAGAATATCCTGAGCGCGTATGAGAATATCGATTGCGGCACAAAAGCGTTCAGTCTCAAATTCACCTTCACTTGTAAGGAAGCGAAGAAGATTAATACTTGCGAGATTACAGGCCGAATTATCCAGGTGCATGTATTCGCCGCAGGGATTGCTCGCATTGATACGACCTGATTCCGGACAGGTGTTCCAGGCGTTAATCGTAGTATCAAATTGCAGTCCGGGGTCACCGCAAACCCAGGTGCCCTTTGCAATATCAGCAAGGAGCTGCGCCGCATCGAGTTCCTCCAGGGCCTTGCCACCACGACTTTTTGTGGTGAACGGGTTCTCCTCTACGACCGCTTGCATAAAGGAATCAGTGACTCGAACACTAAAGTTTGAATTCTGGAAATCCACCGAGTCGTATGCTCCCTCGGGTATATTAAAACTCCCATCATACCCCTGCGCTATCAGGGCTCTGGCTTTCGCCTCTTCCTTTTGCTTTGCCTGCACAAAGGCTCTGATATCTCCATGGGTACAATCAAGAAGCTGCATTTTTGCCGCTCTGCGCGTCTTTCCGCCACTTTTTATGGAGCGGGCCCATGCGTCGAATCCACGCATGAATGCGAGTGGGCCACTGGGGACACCCCCTCCACTCAGGGTTTCCCGAGTGGAGCGTATTGCCGATAGGTTGCTCCCACAACCCGATCCATACTTGAAAATGCGAACTTCTGTTTTCTGCAGCTCAAGCAGACTGTCAATGCTGTCATCCACACTGAGGATGAAGCATGCACTACACTGGGGATTCTGCTCTATTCCTACGTTGAACCATACCGGAGAGTTGAAGGAGCAATACTGACCGAGCAACAGGCTTGTCAGCTCCTGCTTAAAAATTTCCGTGTGCTCAGTGTCTTCAAAATATCCAGATGCAGAGCCTCCGAGCGCAATCGTGTCACAGACCCGCCGAAGTACCTGCTTTAAACTCCGCTCTCCCACATGTTCATCGCGGTCCTTCTGGAAATACTTCGAGGCGACAATGTTTGAGGACAATTCCGACCAGGACACGGGGAATTCAACCGCAGGTAGTGAGAAAATCAAATCTCCAGCTTCGGACCTGATTTCCGCCGTCCTGGTTTCCCATTCAACGCAATCAAACGGGTGACGAGCATCCTCTGAAAAAACTCGACGCACTATGCTCATTCCTTTCTAATATTTGCATTGCACAATTACACGGCTCCCTCGTAGCAGCGAGGGCAAAGGGGTGCCGAGAAGTATCAACGCACGCGAAATGTAGTGTGTTTCTACGGGCGCATCACTCTATATAGTAGCACAGAAAGTATTCTCCGTTGATGTTTTGTTTGCATTCTATCATTGCCTGTTACGCAGTTCCTGCACTATTATTTCCGTCAGGCATGCAGGCGGAATGCGATATTGCTTTACTTCATGGAGGTGCACACCTTGTCCCACATAGCAGTCGAATACCCGGAACGCTCATCAATTTCTGATACACCGCTATCGGATGAAGAGGTTCGAAAAATTCATGCCTATTGGTCAGCGTCAAACTACCTGTCGGTCGGGCAGATATACCTGCGAAAAAACCCGCTGCTGAGAGAGCCGCTCGCCGCCGCGCACATCAAGGAACGACTACTCGGACACTGGGGCACTACACCTGGGATCAATTTTATCTACGCCCATCTTAACAGAGTTATTAAGAAGTATGATGCAAACATGCTTTACATCATTGGGCCGGGGCACGGGGGACCTGCACTCTTTGCACATACCTACCTCGAAGGCTCCTATACTGAGCGCTACCCTGAGATCACGCAGGATGTTTCCGGCATGGAAACCCTGTTCCGGCAGTTTTCCTGGCCGGGCGGTGTGCCGAGTCATGTAGCTCCCGAAGTACCGGGTTCTATCCACGAGGGTGGGGAACTGGGGTATTCACTCCTGCATGCCTATGGTGCTGTTCTGGATAACCGCGATCTTATCGCAGCATGCATCGTCGGAGATGGGGAAGCCGAAACAGGACCCTGCGCAACGAGCTGGCACTCAAATAAATTTATCGACCCGCGTAGAGATGGCTCCGTCCTGCCTATCCTGCACCTCAACGGCTATAAGATAGCCGGTCCATCATTCTTAGCGAGACTTGAGGAGGCAGAGCTGTTTCGTCTGTTTGAGGGATACGGGTATACGCCGTATCTGGTACAGGGATCCGAGCCGACGTTTATGCATCAGAGTATGGCAGCGACACTCGATTGTGCCATGCAGACCGTGACCTTAAATGGATCTGTGACGGGTGGTCAGCCTTTATGGGCCGGTCCAGATATCGATGCGACGAATGAAGAGCAGCTCATGCCAGAAGTCTCTCAACCAGGATTATATATTTATCGTCAGAATTTTGTTTTACATTTACGAGCTTATAAAATTGACAGCCTTACTCCAATTAAAGGAAGTTTAGAACTAGCTCTGCCAGTAAAAATACAAAGACAGCAAGCAGCAACTTCTACTATTACAGAAAATGTTACTTCCTCTGGAGCAAAACAAACTTTGGTTGAATTTACAATCCAAAAAGATGGTTGGCTCTCAATTGAAGATTTCCCCGAAATTCCCCACAAATTAATTTTAGAGAAATTCTCCGCTTCTTCTTTCTTTCTTTTTTTAAAGAGATAAGACAAATGACAAAAAAAAGCATGCATTCGTCATATACACATTAAACACCAAGAAAATATTATTTGTTTTGTTTTGTTTTTTTTTTATCTTAGATCTCTTTCTTTCAATTTTAAAACTAGAGACTCGTGTGTGTGTATGTGTGTGTGTGTGTGTGTGTGAAG
>JAUIMJ010000120.1 GCA_030433295.1 bacterium
TTTCCGGAATCCACTCCAAAAGCAACGCAATCGCCGTTGCCATGGTAGGAAGCAGCAAACAACACGCAAGACCAAAGAAAGCCAGACCAACAATGACCTTTACCTGGCTTCCGATGCCCAAGTGCCCCTTGATACTCGCGCGCAGAGTATCTCCGTTGTCTGCGACAGCAAATGTGCCAATCGCAAGCCAAATCATCACCGCAGCATGTTCGTTTCCCATCAAAGCAAATCCTTTCGTACAGAGTCGAGCGAGAATTCTCAGGGGACGTCCTGAATTCGAGTTTGAAGCGCAACCTGGAGATGCAATTCAAACTCAAATTCAGAAGCTGCAAAAAACCATACACCGTTCCTTCTTCATGGAGACGCTGCACCCGCAACGTCAGCGTGAAAAAGGCTCAAGAACACTATATTACTCGGTATTTTCTGTCAAGGATTCCGTACTCGTAGCTTGTTCTCCTGCTGCGCTGGTATTCCTTCGAAAATCCTGCTTTTCTTGTTTCCTCTTTCTCAAACACACACGTGCAGACCTGCAGCAGCCTGTCTCTGGCCGAACACTGACGGCCAGGGGCAATGCTTTCTCCCCCCAACGTTGTACATACCTTCTTCCACTTCCGATCGTGAGGTACCATCGTGAATAAGAAAAGACGGGGCAAGGTGCCCGATACGCGTTCGAGACGTAAGAAGTCCCGACAGAAGAATCCATATCACTTTTGCTGGGAGCCGATCTTCGAGGCTGACAACAGCGATCCCCTTGGCCTGGTTGGAAAACTGGCTCTCTGTTTTAAAAGCGGCGCGGACATTGAGAACGACGACCCGCTGACATCAATACAGATAAAGAGCTACGAAGCGATTGGCGCCGCTGAGATACGCTGGATGTATCAGCTGCTCTCCCAACAATTCGGGCAAGTAGACCTCGGCGAATGGTACGGATATCGGGCCGATTTTCTGCGTTTTGACGGCACCCAGGTTAACGCCCGCTTCTGCATCAATTACACGGGCTCGGTTCCTCTCATCGTGACGAGAGAGCCCAATCCGGAACAGCTTCATATTTCCGAACAGGGACTCACTGAATTCATCGTGGGTTCTGTTAAGAAGCGTTTGAAGTCGAACTACGAGGCCCGGCAGAAGTCATTTCGGGACGCAGCGGACGGCTTTTCGCTCACTTCAGAATCATCGGTCGAGGAAAGCGCCGACACAGAAAACGAAGATGAGCCCGAGGCATGATCGTTTTCTTAGGCAAACATGAAAGGACAGGTTTTTTTGGGGAGAAAGGACGCTCCCATCGCTGTCGCGGGCGATGCGATTTCCGCCCTTCCCGCAAATACTCTAAAATCACTGTTCGCGGTCTGGCAGTGCGACTAATGCAATCGTTTCGCGACTGTGATACAAGATACGGATGGACGGGAATTCTGACAGTGCATTTTTCTATAGACTATTCTTGCGCATGTTCGCCTTTATCGGATGCGCATTTGTCATCCTGCTCCTTATTGGCTTCATGCAAGACCATGATGGCTCGGATCATGCGCATTCGGACTATGATGAGAATGCAAGCCCCGACCGACAGCAGTCGCGCGCACTCGCGCCGCATGTCAGAGAGAGCGAGGATGGACTACTCCCCCGAGAGAATGCAGTAGAGCCCCTGCCGCCTCAAACCCCGCAACTTGAAGCTATGGTTGAACTGGATATTCAAGACGCCTTTGTGTCCTTCAACGCCGCCACCACCGGGGAGGTGAGTATCGACATTCAGGATGGCATAATACTGCTGCATGGGAGCCTTAACACAGCTGAAGCCTCACTTGAGGCAGAGCGCATTGCCGTGGCCCTCTCTCGTGGCATTCCGGTGGAAAACAATATTCTGGTAAAAGACATAGACCCGCAGTGGGCCGATTAGCCGTCTCTTTCCTCACTTCTGAATTTCAATTCTCACTCCTGCGCTGCTATCTCGCCCAGAAAAGCCGTCTGCATAACATGAGCCTGGACAAATTCCCCCGTGCACAAGCTGCTACAATTGCGCTATTCTCTGCGGAATACGCTTTGATACGGCACATTTGGGGGAACTATGGCTGAAAAAACGATTGAGCTTTCTGGAAAAAGTGGTCTCGCTGCGGTGTTTGTGGTTCTCGCCTTTGTCGGATTCAGGTTTATGACCTTTGATAAAAACACGGACCCGAAGCTCAGAGAAGCGGTCATGGCCGAACTTCGTAACGAGCTAGGTGGAGCCTTGCAAAGGAAGCTTAATGAGAGCGATGCGGACAGGGATTACGAAGAACTAAGCGAGCTGGCCGACGCTGATAACATCACGATTTATTCAATCTACGTGAGTGAACCCGTATTGAGCTATTCGAACAATCAGAAAGCGATTCTTAAAGTCACCTTTAGGTTGCCGGGAGCCTCGAAAGAAACCCGATACTATCAGTTTAGTCATAGTCTGATTGGTGGATGGCAGTATGAAACCACTGCTCTTAGCTACCAATACTACTCGAACTTTTTCTAGACAGCCGTTTCGAAGAGGCTCTGTAGTCCAGCAGATATCCGCAGCATATTCTTTTAAGCGCCCGGGCTTCCAATGCGTTTTCCCCGGCCGGTACCTCAGCTTGTGAATGAGTACGTGGGTGGTATATAAAGCTTATCAGTGCTTACACGGCTCTTTTCCTCACATTGATTTTTCGTAGAGTAGCGCTGTTGCTCTGTCGACTCAGAAGTCGCCAGGGCAATGGCCGATAGTGAAGGTTTTGGCGACGTCGAACTACCTCCGCACTCTGACCTCCCGGGTTGTTCTTTGGACCAGCGTTGCTGGCCCTGAGAGCAACCACCAGGGAGTCCAAACTGATTGCGCATTGTGTCGCAATACTCCGGTTTGTTGTTCGAATGTCGTTTGAGGAGACCTTGATATGAAGTGTTCTGTCCTGCTTCTGTTTTTGGCATGCGCCTGCACATCGGTGCCGACGCTCGCCGCGGATTGGCCCGATGCGGAAAAAGCGCTCGGGGCATACCATCCCTTTGTCTACGTCGCCGAAGAGCCGGAAAATTACGGCGGACTATGCGTTCGCCTGATCAACGCCGATGCTCAGGGCGTGAAAGGCACAGCGGATCTCGTCACCGCATTGAAGGCCGCTCAGGGAGATCTGAAGATTCATGAGCTGCACGTCATGCATTTTCCGGAGCGCAAGTTCGACGACATGTCCTTCGTCAGCGCCGTGCCCGACCTGCGCCTTCTGAGCCTCGGAGGCTCAAACTTCGAGAGAAAGGAAATCGGGAAGCTGTCAGCACTGGAGAAACTTACGCAGTTGTACATCAGCGGCGACGGATGGGACCAGGCTGCGCTTGAAGCTCTCGGTACGGTGAAGACAGTTCGCGGACTGCGAGCGCAGTGTCTTCGCGCCGACTGGAAGCATTTCCCGACGCTGCCAAACCTCGAGGAACTCGACCTCGGTAACAGTGATTTCAATTCCGCCGGCGTGCAAAGCCTGCAGGGCTGCAGCAAGCTCTCGCGGCTGCACCTCTATCAGACGAAGATCGACGACGAAGGCTTTCTCGCTCTGGCGAAGATCGAATCGCTTACCTTTATCGGCGTAACGCCTCCCGGAAAGGACGGGGCCACGGTGAGTGCGGAAGCGGTCGAGACTTTCCGGAAGCTTCGTCCGGATATCCAGCTGAAGATCGTACGCCCCAAGACGCCGCATCCTCCCGGTGCGCCGAAACAACCGCGGCGACCCGCTGGCGGAGGATCTCTGGCCCAGCGCTAGCGAGCTGTCTTGTGGGGATTTGGGAGCAGTCGAGTGGGTGCATACTCGCTCGACTGCTTTTTTTTACTATCGGCTACACGCCCCAAATTTCTCTTTGCGCAAACTCCCCCGTGCCGCCTCCCTGCGTCGAGGGCAAATTGCTTTGTTTAGAAGTCAGGGAAAAGGGTACGCATTTCAAAACACGGGATCTGTCGGACGGTATTCTCGAAGAGGAAAGAGAGCACTCAAAGCGCAACGCAGAATCGTACAAACCCTGAGGCTCGAAAATTGCGTATAGTCTTCGCCCACATACGCTCTCGTATTTTACTTTCCCCTACGACTTTACTATCTTTGCGGGCTCAAATAGCCGCTCTCTGAGACCTCCCCATCCCCGATATTAGTAGAAGCGCCACAGTGCATATTGCCTGCACTGCTTCTATGCTTTTCCAAGGTTTATTACCGGAAGCGAAACAATCGTTCCGGTACCCCTGTTAAAAGGCATCAACCGCAGTCCACCAGGTCGATGCAGCTCGTTGCATCGCTTCCGACTATTCACTGTTCTACGAAAGAAGGTCACCCATGGCGACGTTCCACAAATCCAGGCTGCTCGAATATCCCGAGCACAAACTTCGGCTTTCAGCCACTGCGCAAATGCTCGACGCGATCCTCAATGACTCCGGCGGAGTCATTCCATTGCTGTCGCGGTACGCCGGACGCTCCTTTTGCCGCGCCGGTAAGCGACTTCGTCTTCGCGACAAGGATTACCATCCCCAGGAGCTTGTAACTCCGGATGGTCAATTGATCCAGCTCGACGAATGGTGGGGTTGCTATGCGTCAAACGAACCGATCGTTACCGGCAGCGTTCTGCGCTCCACCGGAAGACCTCCGGTGAATGAGGGAATGGCAACGACGATCACGCCCGATGGGCATCTCCTTATGTTCCACGAGCTAATCGCCACAGCGCCGGAGCGCATTCTGGGTAAGGCCCTGGTCGAACACTCAAAGGCCATTCTCGGCTACGAGACATGGACTCTGGTGTCCAAAATCTACGACAACCTTAACCCGATCCCCTGGCATCTGCACTTCCGCAAAAAGGAAGCGCATGATCCAAACGAGTACCTGAATCCCGGGCTGCTTACCGCAAACTACTTCTGCACCGCTATGGGATTGTATCCCTGGGTGACAAAGGAGCAGTTGCTCGAAGCCCTCAAGTACTTTGAGAAAGACGATGCTCCGTACAACAACTTGCGGCAGCTGTCTCCGGCAGTGCGTATCATGATCGGCTGGGGTTTCATGATGGAAAACATGGTCGGCCACGCGCCGGTCGAGTTGGCCACCAAGGAAATCCATCTCCTGATGGATGAGCACATCCTGCTTGAGAATATGACCGCTGACGGTCGTCTTTCTCTTGCGGATGCTATGGGCGCAGTTGACCCGATGGATCTCCCCAAGGCCCTGCAGGGCAACTGGGAGCACTTCGTCTGGAACAAGTTCGACTGGGCTCGGAACCAGGACCCCTGTCTTTCGCGCGATGCCGTGCGGCCACCCTTGCATGCACCCGAGTTTTCCGGTGACGGGTATGACACGAATTTCATCATTTACGGCGCCATCGGTGGCGTACAGGAATTCACGTCGATGCGCACTATTGTGCAACCGGGTGCCACGGCGACGATGCGCTATCCGGCTCCCTGCTTCTTCCACATCAACAGCGGAAAGGGAAAGGTCAACAAGTACAACATTGCGCTGGCACCACGGATCACCGTTGGTAAGGTCTACAACGAGAACGGATTTGTTCCCGATGAGTCTCGTGAGGACGTTGCCATCGTGAATACCTCAAGATCCAAACCCCTGGCGATTACGCAGGACTTCACGCGCGATGCATTTCCGGTAACTCCGGGCACAGGCATCACGCCTCGGTTGATTCTGCCGTGCTGATGCAAGCCGGACATGTACGCTATGCAAACGATGGGATTGGCCCTGATTCGGCGTTGCTGAATCAGGTGCTGTCCCCATTGTTCGCAATCAGCCCAAAGAGGTTTGCTCTCAGGTTGCTATAACCATAGGAGTAGTAAAGGCCATAATACTGCTTATTCTAAGAGAATGCTCTTGCGTGCACGCGCAGCAGAATTCCCGAGGACCATATGCGTTGACCTGCTGAGGCATTCGCGATAGCTATCGTAGTCCCCCTCTTTATCATTCTTTTGTTGGTTGGCGTTCGTCACGAAGTGCGGCATTGCCGTACTCTTCTTTTGTTTTCCTCAATGAGGTTTGGATATGGATGGTACATCTACAGGCTCGGAAGCTATTGTGTTGACCAAGGAGGATCGGGATCAACTCAGTGCGCTTGGAGTGACCGCAGCGAGTATTATCGGAGAATACGACCGTATCTGTCAGACCGGCTCAAAGCATAACGATGCCGTAAGAGCTGTCTTCAATTCGTTCGGAACTGCTTCGGTCAATCAGGGTGTCTACCGCAGAGTTATTGCGGCGCATAATAGACGCAAACGAAAAGTGAAATAGCAAGTCATTGCTCTTCCTTGCGTCAAAGAACACCCACGTGATTCGGGAATAGCGTAGCCCTGGAAGGTGATTCGAAGGGTTTTATACGCTCCCACTCACACACGATACTGAAAACGCGGCGATGAGGCTCTGGCTTCGTCGCGAAAGGGAAAAGCGTAGTATCTGCCCCTGGCAGCAATACGCGAGTGCAGGTTTTGAACCAGCGAACGCTTTCCTTCTCTCCCTCTCCCTCCTTTCTTTTTTCGCCTCTCTTTTTCGAGTCTCCTGATTACTTATAAGAGTCTCGGCTTGCATCACGGCGGTTTGATGCTACTCTCATCCTGGTACTAACGGGCCAACCTCAAGGGAGTTCAACCAATGAGATGGAAGTATAATTCGAAGTATCCTGGCATTGACGATTTGCGCAGTCGTGCGAAACAGAAAATTCCCGGCTTTGCCTTTGACTACCTCGATGGCGGTTGTAATGAAGATGTTAATCTTCGAAAGAACACCGACGAGATCCGCGAGGTAGAACTCAAGCCTCTTTATCTTCGGGAACACTCGGGCTCTGACATAAAGACCGAACTATTCGGCACGACATACGACGCACCCTTCGGTATTTCCCCGATTGGCCTACAGGGACTGATGTGGCCGGATGCACCGAAAATTCTCGCTCGTGCTGCCTTTGAGCACAATATTCCGTTTATCCTCAGCACCGTCACGACAGCAACTATCGAGGAAATTGCGGAGGTGACCGAGGGAAAGGCCTGGTTTCAGCTTTATCATCCTGCCGAAAAAGAACTGCGTAACACGATAATAAAAAGAGCCGAAGACGCGGGCTATCCCGTGCTAGTAATTTTGAGTGACGTTCCAACCTTTGCCTACAGACCGCGAGATATCCGCAACGGCCTTGGCATGCCGCCCCGCATGACCGCGCGCAATATCATGCAGATCATGAGCAGACCGGAGTGGGCGCTTCGTACCCTTATCAAGGGTAAACCTGAATTCAGCACGATGATGCCCTATCTACCGAAAGGTCTTACGATGAAGGACCTGGGGATCTACATGGACCGGACCTTCTCCGGCCGACTCAGTGAGGATCGCGTAAAAGAGTTGCGTGATTTGTGGAAGGGAAAGCTTGTTTTAAAAGGCGTAGCCACAGAAGAAGATACCGAAACAGCCATCAGACTTGGACTAGACGGCATCATTGTTTCTAACCACGGTGGTCGCCAGCTGGATGCCGGAGAGTCTACGATTAAGTCACTGCAGACAATTGTACAAAATCATCAGAACAAGATCAGCATCATGATGGACAGCGGAATCCGCTCCGGACCGGATATCGCGAGGACCCTTGCAGCGGGCGCAGACTTTGCCTTTCTTGGTCGCACTTTTATGTATAGCGTTGCGGCTCTGGGCGCGGCAGGCGGAGACCATGCGGTCGCCATGCTAAAGACACAACTGCAACAAGTCCTGGAGCAGATATGTTGTGAAACGCCGAAGGACCTGCCCAAATTTCTTATCCACTAGTCTCCTGATTAACTAGTTTCATTCGCAAGAGGGGCTGGCCCACGCGGCCTTAGTGACAAATTCCGGGATGCTCAGAGCCCACGGCTCCTTTGCATTCAGGCCCAAGGGGCATTCAAGCCCCAGAGGCGATCAAGCCCTAAGGATTGATCGCGCAGTGGTTGGGCCCTCAGCTGAGCCTTTCCGGCACCACCTTTGCCAGCAGGACAAACACTGCCCCGATAGCCACCGCAACAAGCAGGCTCCAGGGCTGATCAAACATCGGTGCTGCTCCCGGGATAGAGACAATACTCGCCTTTCCTCCAAACACGTCCTGCATAAACCAGGCATCAGCTATAGTACCATAGATGAGGGTATAGAGCCCCGCGCCAAGCAGACCACCCGCGATAAAGAAAAGTCCGTCTTTACGACCCGCTCCCGCTCCGACCACTCCGGTGCCAGGACAGTAGCCGGACAGAGCCCAGCCAAAGCCGAGAAGCAGACCGCCAATGGGAACGCCCCAATACATGCCCTTCACACTGAGGTGGCCCATGTCCAGGAGACCGACATAGCCGCTCAGGAATGTCAGCACAGAAGCGATACCGATTCCGGACATAATCGCTTTTGCAAGACGTAGGTCCCGCAGCCGCAACATATCTACAATTTGCTGGGGATCTGCCGCACCGACTCTCTGCAGGACGAAACCAAACAAAGTTCCCAGGGCAATCGCGTATACAATACTCATAGCTACCTCCTAGTCCTTATACATAATCTTCGCGGTAGGAATGGCCGCAATAAAGGCTGCGACCGCAAACAAATAGCCGCTGACCGCTGTTTGCATCATCCCACTCATCATATGTCCACTGGTACAGCCTCCGGCAAGACGAGCACCGAAGAGCACAATCGCCCCGCCGATAAAGGCGATGCTGTAGCGCGAAAAGGCAGTGTCACCAAAGCGTCGTTTGTGGAACAGCGGGCAGTTTTCCGCCAAAGCTGACCCCGCTTTTCGCTGGAAGAAAGCACCGAGTGCGCCACCGATAAGCATACTCAGAACAAACACGAAGCCGTAGTTCAATGGGTTAGCCACGGACTTTGCGTACTTCCCTCCTGATTTATTAAGGTACGCGTTAGTGCTGCTGTAGCCGTTCTTCGCAGCTTCATCCTTAACGACGAGGTCGGAATTAATGGTGCTGGCTACGACGCCATCGAGAATGACAAACTGAGTGGACACTCCGATCGGCTTCACTAATGCCACTGCCAGATAAAAACTAAGCCCAAGTGCGAGGCCTGAGCGAATCCAGGACCAATACATACCAGGCACCTCCCTTTGTTTCATGCATCGCTACAAGAACCTTAACGGTCCCGAGGAGCGAATGAGTAATAAAAGCTAGCCAAAGCGTTTCTCTATGCAGCTCATGATACTCTCAAGACCCTGCTCAGCGATGCGGTAATACATCGAGCGGCCCCTTCTCTCGCTGCTCAACAGTCCGCGGTCTCTCATCAGACCAAGGTGTTCGGACGCCATATGGCTGGGAATTTCACAGGCTTCAGCTAGCTCGCCAACGGTGTATTCACCACGCAGCAGCATCTGCACCATGCGTAAACGACAGGGATGAGCCAATGTCTTTAAACAATCCGCAGCCTCCCCCAGTGCTTCAAGACTCATTACGTCGTTCTTCTTTCCCATACCTTCACCTTATATCGTTATATCCCGATATGTCAATATATATAATTCTCTATTACTCTTCTGCTCCGGAATCCTGCCGGTGAATATTGCGGCTCCTGCGCACTTCCGAGAATCCAAGGCATTGGAAATACGTCAATTTCCCCTGGTTTCGCGGAGACAGCCTACAGGAGCAGCATAATCAGCTACACCCATACACTCAATCAGGGCACGTGGTTTCCGAGGATTATTGCCCCGAATTATCTCGCTTTTTCCTCTGCTTCTTGCTAATCAGCTCAGCTCAAACTGCTCTTTTACCAGTCTACCTTGTGAGATTCCTTTTCTGTCTTTACTACCTTCTGTTTTGCGCCTTCTCCGGTAGCGGGTTTGCTGTGGGGCATGAGTCAGTAGAGACAGTTTTTCAAGATTAGGGTTTTTCCTTTAGCGGGGCTACCTGATTCTTCAAACAGCCATCAGCATTCGATTCATTTCACTGAAACGTTTTCGGTGAATGAACAGAATGCTGATGTTGCGTTTACATCAGATATCCCCTTCCCCTCTTTGCTAAAGGACTGAACATGAAACCAGCCATTACCGCTCAGCAGACGCCAGATGGCTTGCGCGCTATCTACGAGAAGATGCGAGCGCGTCTGACGACTGCACGCGAGCAATTACAACGCCCCCTGACCCTTGCGGAAAAAATACTCTTTGGACACATCGTTCTCGAAGCCTCGGAGTTAAATTCGCTCGAGTGCGAGCGATCGTTCATCGATCTGGAGGTGGATCATGTCGCAATGCAGAACGCCACGGCTCAGATGGTTGCCCTGCAGTTTGAACACCTCGGAAAACCCGCGGCCGTCCCTGCCTCCTTCCACATGGACCATCTGCTTACCGCCCGCAAGGGCGCGACCGCAGATTTGCTCAGCGGCATCGCGGAGAACGGAGAAGTCTACAACTTCCTTCGCTCTGCCGGAGCTCGATACGGCATCGATTACTGGGGGCCAAAGTCGGGAATCATTCATACGCTCGTCGCCGAGCGCTATGCATTTCCCGGTGCGCTCTTCATCGGTACCGACTCGCATACCGTTCATGCAGGAGGCCTTGCTCAGATTGCGATTGGAGTTGGCGGCGCGGATGCCGTTGATGCACTCGCCGGCCTTCCGTTCAACGTGCTGATGCCGAAGAAAATTGGCGTGAAACTTACGGGAAAGCTCAGTGGATGGGCAGCCCCGAAAGACATCATCGTCAAACTACTCGACATCATGACCGTTGAAGGTGGCACTAACGCCATCGTGGAATACTTCGGTCCCGGCGTAGCCCATGTCTCCGCAGCAGGACGTATGACTGCGACAAACATGGGCGCCGAGTACGGTGCAACGACTTCGATCTTTCCCTTCGATGAACGGACGAAGGAACACTTCGTCGCCACCGATCGCAAAGACTGGATTCCCGTGATGGATGAGTTCAGCGATCTGTTGCAGCACGACCCGGAGATCGAAGAGACTCCGGACAGGTACTTCGATCAGGTCATTGAAATCGATCTCTCGACCCTCGAGCCTCACGTTTCCGGTCCTCACAGTCCGGACAATGTGCGGCCCATCTCGGCACTCGCTGCCGAAGACCTGGACGCGGGAATTGAGACGATCAGCTATTGCCTTATCGGCGCCTGCACGAACTCTCACTACTCCGACATGGTGCGAGCATCCAATATGATTCGGGCGGCACGTGCCCTGGGTCTGGAACTCAAGGTGCCCCTCGGCATCAGCCCCGGCTCGGACACTGTGATGGAAACCATGCGTCGAGACGGTCTTCTCGAAGTCTTCGAGGACGCCGGTGTAACGGTGTTTGCCTCGGCCTGCGGTCCCTGCATCGGCCGCTGGCAGCGCGATGATGTGAAACCCGGCGAGGACAACGTCATTTTCACCAGTTACAATCGGAACTTCGATGGACGAAATGACGGGAGTAAGCAGACCCGAAACTACATCGGGTCCGTCGAGCTCACCGTCGCCATGGCATTCGGTGGTACGCTTCGGTTTAATCCCCTGAGCGATACCCTCGATGCCGGAGATCGTCAGGTTCGACTGTCTGAACCGGATGGCGCCGATCTCCCGGATGACGGCTACGTCATGAGTCTGGAAGGCTACATCGCGCCGCCGGAAGAGCTAATGAGTGTCCCGCTTGAAATCGCTGAGGGCTCCGACCGGATTGCCCTCCTCGAGCGTTTCGCTCCCTGGGACGGAAAGGATCTTGTCGAGATTCCGATTCTGGTCACATCCGCCAAGGTGGATGCTGAAGGAAAGCCAGTCAAGTTCACGACGGACCATATCTCGAAAGGAGGAAAGTTCCTGAGATGGCGGGGACACATTGCGAACATCAGTACCAACTACTGCATGGGCGTGACCAACCCCTGGACGGAAGTCGAGGACGACGCGCTGAATGTTCAGTCCGACACTCGTGGGAAATACCATGAAGTCGCGCTGCAGTACCGCGAGAACGACACTCCCTGGGCAGTCGTCGGTCATCGCAACGTTGGAGAGGGAAGCTCGCGTGAGCACGCGGCGATCGAACCACGCTGGCTTGGCTGCCGTGTGGTCATTGCAACGTCCTTTGCGAGAATCCACGAAACCAATCTCAAGAAACAAGGGCTACTGGCGCTGACGTTTAGCGACGAAAGCGACCTTGACTTTGTTCTTGAAGGCGGCGAAGGGGCTCGCCTGAGTGTTTCCGGCCTGAGTCAGCTTGCACCGGGCAAGAACGTTCAGGGCGAACTCATCCGAGCAGACGGCACGCGCCGTGAGGTCAGTCTGCGCCACAGTCTGAATGAGGCTCAGATTGCCTGGTTCAAGGCGGGAAGCTGTCTGAACTTCCTCGCGTCGTAGCGCTA
>JAUIMJ010000121.1 GCA_030433295.1 bacterium
CCTGCTCTACGCAATTGACAACGTTGAATCCCTTGCGTCGCTTCTAGGTCGGGCGGAGTGTGCCGTTTTTGACTATAGTTTCGTCCTGGGCGAGCCTCAAAATGAGATTCTGGGCACGGGCAAGAGTGTCGTAAAGCTTTCCTACGCGGCGTTTTCTAAGGAACTGGAAAGAAGCTTTCCGGGGAAAAGCCTCTTTCTCGAGACGAACTCGGCGATTTACAACAAGGAGACCAGGCAGCTCCGTGCGAATTTTCTTCTTGCTGAACCGCTGACGCTACAAGAAATTGTACAAGAAGAGCGGGAACTAAAGCAATGCTTACTGGAGGAGAGGGCTCTCTCGAAGTATCGTAAACCGATGTTTGCATCTGGAGAATGTGCTGATCAATACACTTCAGTTGACGCGTTCTTCGAATCCCTCAATGCGGACTCAGGGTGAAGCGAGTTCTCCAGAGCTTTCTTCGAACACCGTACTCGTTGATTCATTTTTTGAAGTACTTACAAGAGACACGAGTGCTGATTTGATTTCAGGGGTCACTTATATCGAGACTGGTAGGATGCAGAGAGTAGATTTTTGTAGAGCATGTTCCTCAAGGAATATTCTTGAAACTGGAGTCACAAAGAGTTTTTATCTTCTGAACATGGATCAGCTCTTCGAGCTCTCCTATTCGATTTGCGGCGATTGTCAGTTTATTTTTCTTGCCGATTACGTTGGTGACGATTTTATCGAGGAGTACTACCGAAAGGGTTCATATTTGCGACGGTCTGAGATAACAAACTCTGAGATGATCGCCTTTCGACAGCAATCGGAGTTCCTTTCGAAACATCGACCCCTATATGGTAACAGGGTTTTAGAGATTGGAGCCGACACGGGGCAGTTCTTGCTACATCTTAAGTATGCGTTCAATTGCGAAGTCTATTACGATGAACTTTCGATCGAAGCGAAGGCGATAATCGAGAAACAGGGTCTGTTGCCAGAGTTCTCTTCGTTGGAATCGAAGCCTGAGTTAGATGTGATCGTCGTCCGTCATGTCCTGGAGCATATCTTCGACCTTGACGGTTTCCTGGCCTACTGTGAATCGTTGTTGAAGCCGGACGGCTGCCTGTTTATTGAAGTTCCGGATTGGAGCCACCTCGATGAGAACACCGACGGATTCAACTTTGAGCATTTGAATCAATTTAACTCGAACAGTTTAACCACTCTCTTGAAGCGAAATGGATTTGTGCTGGAGCATTTGGAGAAATCCCAGTGGGAAGAGTTTGCCACACCGAATAGAGTAATCCGGGCAATCGCGCAGCGCTCTTCAGTTGCGCGTTTGGGCGAAGGGAAAATCATAGAGGATTTTCGAGCGCACTATCGCGTTAAGATGGAGTCTTTTTTGGCCCTGGATCGCATCCTGGAGCGTTTGCCGGAGGACACTGTGATTGGCTTGTATCCGGGCGCGGCCCATACCTTTACCGCTTTACGCGAAACGGGTTTACCCAAATTCAAGGTTAGTGGGATATATGATATCGATTCCAAGAAACAGGGCCGAGTTTTTGAAGGCATTACCATTAAAGCCCCGGAGAAGTTACTCAGTGATGCTCCGGATTTGGTTTTTGTTTTGACCCAGGGAAGGTTTGAACTTGAGATCGCTGAATATTTGACTGAGCTTGGCGTGCAAGCGAAGATTTTGACCTATTCGAACTTACCCGAGTATGCGAGGACGAATGCAAGCTGAAATAGACAATGAATCGAGAAATCAGTACGAGACGGATGGCTATACTATCCTGCGAGGTTATTTCCCGAATGAATTGCTGGATGCCTTTGAGAGAGCAGTAGTGCAGGTCCATGCCTTTCAGGGGCTGAAGGTCGGCGCCATCTGCGAGCAGATGCGAAAGGGATCTAACCCGCTGAACTACGACCGCGTCGAAGACCTTGATCAGCTCCTGCATTTGTTTGAAGAGGGTGATACAAAAGCCGGTAGTTTTGCGTCCGGCCTGATTCAATACTCTCCCGCTGCAGCTCGCTTTGTTGTTGGAGCGAAGTTACATGCTCTTGCGGCGTCTTTGATGGCATGTCCGGAGGACCTGGTCGTTTGCCCACCTAGTCCATCGGTCTTAGCTAATTTGCCGGAGGTAAGCGCCCCGACGCGCAGCCGTTTACTGTATCAGTGGCATTCGGAGCGCAGCTATATCCCTCGTAGAAGGAATTTCCTCACGTTCTGGTTCCCTCTCTTTCGAGGAAAATCTGCTGACAATGGGACTATGTATGTATGTCGTGGCTCGCAGACTAAAGTACACGAATATACAAGCTATCGAGGTGATACGACTTCCGGTAATGCCTATTTCCAAGCGGCAACACCGGAGTACGAACTGACTGAGTTCGAAAAGGTCGCTATGGTATGCGAACGCGGTGATCTTGTGGTGTTTAAAGATAACCTGGTGCATAGGAGTTCCGTAAATACAACCGCGGTAGCATCGTACACAGGCCTTGTCAGAATGTACGATTATTCAAGAGATCTTATTCTTAACAAAGACCCTATTGATGGCGGTGCTCCATATGGGCGGCAGGATATTCAAGTGGTCGAGTACTAAGCCGTGTTCTTAGTACCAGTTTTATCCTTCTGACTGATTTCGGACTATAATTGACACAATTGGAGATCTACATGACTTCAAACATGGTACTTGAGATAGCCAGGTGGCTACAGGATCCAGAGATTAAGCAAGCCCTTTCTACTGACACTTACGCGAAACTGTTTGGGAAGCTCTACGGACTTGATTTTGAATCCAATGAGTTGTCGAGCGATCTCTTTGCCTTCCCTGGAGAGGTGAGTCGGCAGGAGCGGATGTACCTCTATCATTTTTTTGCTGCAATCTGGTCCGGGGAAAAAGATGTTATCGAGATAGGACCCTTTCTTGGGGCAACCACTCGAGCCATTGCGTTTGGTATGCTGGAAAACCGAAATCGACGTCCAGACAGAAAACTGTATACCCACGATAGGTTTGGTTCCTACTACAAACGGGAAGCCCTTCTTCAGACGTTGAAGCCACTTATTGACAATGGTACCTTTTCTGGAGCAGCGCATCAGAGGCTGGAGGGTCTGGCTGAGTTGCCTGACTTCATGGAGATATTTGAGGAGATTCACTCGAATACTCCGTATAGTTCCATACTCTCTGCGCACAAGAGCGTGCTACCCGGTGCCAGAGAAGAAATGCCGACAACCGAGTATCTATTCCGGACCGATGCTTCAGCGAGCTATGATGTCGTTTTCATTGATGGTTGTAAGTCGTGGTACGGTACAAAGCATTTCATGCAGGAGGTGGTGAAAAATACAGAGCCAGGAGCATATTACATTTTTCAGGATTTTGGCTGGAGGAGTTGTTTTTGGCTTCCAGTTTTCTGGGCCCAGCTTTCAGATTTTTTTGAAGTTATTTCATTCGTTGAAAGTACCTATGCATTTCGGCTCGTAAAACCCCTTGATGCCGGGACGATTGAAGAACGCTTCCCTGACCAGCCATCTGACTTTGGTCGAGAGAATTTTAACCTGCTTTTTCCTAAGTTAATCTTGCACGCAGCTGATATCGGCGATGTCCGGGGTATTGCATATGCGACGATGCAGCACGCCTCTGCACTTGCGTATGTTGGTGCAAAAGATGAGGCTCTCGCTATCCTGAACAATCTCGAGCAACAGGCGATCAGCGCGCACTATCGCGATAAGATTAGTCAGGCGAAGGAAAGTCCAACCTATCTCCCTGATGGTACGCCAGTGAAGCTACAGTGAGCGTATTATTGTTTGTCGAGAAACAAAGAACGAAACTATTCCTCTTGCTAACAAGAATTTAATTTTGATTAGCGACGTAGCCCCCGCTATCCTTGCATCATTCTTTCAGAGAGAAAGACTGTAATAACCCAATATTCAGGGGGGGGATCTATGCGAACGTTATCATTCGTTCTTTTTGGTATTGTACATTTAGGCGTTCTGGCTTCGGCGGCAGCGCAAAGCCAAATTTTGGACGAGGAACTTGCGACTGTTCCGAGCAGTTGGGGAGTCGGGCAGGGTTTTGTTTCTGTTGCGCAGTATAATGACTATGTACACGACAATGTCGCGCATGACGGTTCATTCGTAGAATGGGATCTTGCTGCGTATGTTGAGTCGAGTTCTACGTATGAGATTAGTGCCAAGTGGAACGGGAGCGGAAGCAACCGAGCTTCCAGTGTTGAATACCAAATTGATCATAGCGGAGGTACGACCACCGTATACATGGATCAAAATATTGGTATGAATGCTTTCAATCAGCTTGGAACCAGTTTTACGAACCCAACGAAGGTACGTGTATATACCACCGCCAGTGATACCTATGTGATAGCCGATGCGATACGTTTGGTGAAAGTGGAAGGATCAACCCTGGCCCCCGGGCCGGTAAATGCGGGTCCGGCACTCGGTACCGATAGTTTTGTCACCTTGCAGACGGAGCTCGGTCTGTATGTCCCGCATATCGACAACTGCGATTCGGGCACTGAGTCTTTCGTGGATATCGCGGAGACGGGAAGAGGGTATTGCATCGAGAAAACAGCTCGGAGTGCTGCCTCCTGGGATGATGCGCGTAATGATTGCCTTAAGGATGCTAAGCGCTTACCTGAGGCCGTGGAATGGAAATTTGCCTGCAAGTCACTGAATCCCGCAGATTTTACCAAGTCGAGTTCGGCGCCTGAATGGTCCTCGAACTTCTACGCCCCGTTTAACGCTCAGAGTGGCAGCAGTACCTTCGATGGAGTTTGGGTTACAACAGCGGGCGGTCCCAGTGACTGCATTCGCCTTAGTTATGGCGCGGTCTCACTAAATACCGGCGTGGAGCAATCCAGAGAGTATCGTTGTCTGCGCTGAAATTTGCGGTAAAAATTCTCGTCACGAGTTTTCAAAACCGTGATAAAACGTGCTGAATGATGTTGCCCAATTTTTTGGGCAACGTCACTTCAGCGCATTCTCCCAGAGAGCAGCCAGTTTGGCCACGTTGCTCGTGATATTGTATTTTTCCTCAATGATTTTGCGTCCGGCTGCACCCATCTTAGCCCGCAGCGCCGGGTCACGCATCAGGGTGACAATGGCCTGAGCGATTGCGTCTACGTCAGCTGGTTCGGTGAGAATTCCGCTTACACCATCTTCGACCAACTCAGGAAGTCCGCTAATCTTCGAGGAGATTACCGGCACGCCGAGATACTGTGCTTCTGCGATTGCCGTAGGGGTTCCGTCCCTGTCGCCGTTTGCGCTGATTACACAGGGCAGAATGAAAATCGAAGAACGCTTTACCACGTCACAGACTTCTTCGTTGGTCACATCGCTGGTAAAACCAACGACGCCATCAAGACCGAGGGACCTGGCTTCCTGGTGTAAACTCTGATTCAGCTCTCCGTTGCCGAGTATGATGTACTGAAGATTAGGTATCAGCGTCCTGGCTTTCGCGACTGCTTGAAGCGCGTAGGTGAGTCCTTTGATTGGATGGAGTCGGCAAGCAGACACGATAAGATTGGGAATTGGCTCTTTATTCTCAACGCGGTCCAGCATTTTTCGGTTCGGAGCCAGAGGCACGATATGTACCTTTTCAGGATCCGCTCCTTCAGCCTCGATTAGATAGTTGCGGTTGTAGTTTGACTCGGTGGACACAAAGAGCGCGTTTTCAACTTTCTCTTTCGCAAAAGGAAAATCGACAAAAAGATCATAGGCATGGGCTTCAAAGGTATAGGGTATACCCGATAGTCTTGAGAGCAGCATGCACACGGTCGCAGGTCGATTGCCGAGAATACCGTGGATTACATCAAAGCGCTCTTCTTTCAGCTTTTCGCTAACCGCCTTTAGGTAGGGAAGGGTTTCTTCAAGCTTCTCCGCGTAGGGAGCAAAATCGGGCGGCGGAGCACTCCGGGAAAAGTCAGCGAAGTAGTAGGTGCGCTCGAGGAGATTGTAGGATGTTACATCCGCATTAATCGTCGTCTCTGTTGAAGGATAGATAGAAAAAACGTGCACCTCGTGCCCCTGTTCGATCAGCTCAACAATTTCATTGAGAATGAAAGTGTTGTGCAGACGCGGAAAAACATGGGCGATAAAGGCGATCTTCATGTGGTCAGCCAGAAGCAGTATCGTATCGAGAGGTGTATAAAGTTCTGCAGCTTCGTCCTGCATTCTCTAGTATTAGATTGCTCGCTACGGACTCAAGATTCAGCATACTCTCAGCCTCTCGGAAGGGAACAGTGGTAAATATGACTCTTGATTTACTCGTTCACTGAGCGGTTATTCGTTGGTGGTCGAAAATCGTGGCTCTATCTACGACTTCCTTCGTCCCGGCATCGGCTAGCTGCCCGCCATTCATGCAGATTTACCGCCCCTGGCTCTCCTGTTTTCACAGCGAGGCACATGTCCCTGCTTACGTGTGCCCCACCTCAGGTGTGGCGGAAGAATTTTAGCGGTACGCAACTTTTTTCCCGAACCAGCGACTACAAGGGTAGTAGGAATTTTCGCTATACCGCATGGAGTCGAGCAAAATGGATGAAATATACAACATAGGCGCAGCGTCCGCCGTTCCCACCGCAAACGGCCCTTACACGGAAAATCAGACGGCTGCTTCGTATGGCGTTTCCGGTGGACAGCAAGGCCAGAGTAGTTCGGCGTATTTTTTTGAGGGACTGGCACAGGGTGGTCAAAGTGTGATGCAGGGGCTTGGCTCCCTGCAGTATCTGGCAAACAGTCTGAGTGCAATGCTGGGTCCGCGACTACAGGCCTATGCCCCCACGGCGCAGCAGGCGAATGACGCCAAAAAAATCCTTTCGGCCTTTCAGACCCTGGGTTCGGATAAAGAAACCCCGGCAAAACGCCTGCAGTCGGTGCTCACTCTTTCGGAAAAGCTTACCCCGGGTGGGTTATCTACCGTCCTGAAAACCTACGGCAGTAGTGTGCCGGCGGCTACGGAATTTCTCGGACTGCTGGATACCCTGCAGGCAGCAGAAGGATCTGTTGACCAGGTTTTCACACAGTCGGCACGTCTGCTGACCGCGATGCAGAAGATTGATCCGGACTACGCCCGAAAACTTCGCCTGATACGTGGCCCTCTTTCACTTGTTTCAAATGTGTCTACGCTGACCAGCGATAAGGCCAGCGACCTCGATAAGACAAAGGCGATGGCGTCCTTTGCCGTTTCCTCAATTCGTAGCTACGAAGACCTGAAAAATTTGGACCGGCTTGTTCAGTATGTTGGACTCGATAAAGCCGCATACACGCCTATACTCAGTGCCGTGCAGCAAAATGTGCCCGGGATCCTGCTCGAAGGTGCAGTCGAAGCACCGCTTTCAATCGTGCGTGGGCTGCCGTCGGAATCCGTAGAGGGAATACTTGAACTTGCAAAAGATCCGGCAACTCGTGCTCGACTAAATCTTCTCTTTGAGAAAACGGCCGGGGACCCGGCCCTGGGACAGGGGGTTCAAAACCTTTTCGCTTCGCTTGCTGAAGAGACTCCGCTTGCAAGAAAAAATGCCATCGCCCTTGCGTCGTCACTGGATACTCTGGTACTGCGAGACTCGCTGGGCAACCTTGCGCTGCGCGGCGATGACCTCGGGCTGAGTGCACTACGAGAAATCGCCCGGGGGGCTGATGCAGGCACGGTGAAAGCACTCGGTGGTCTCCTGGGGGATTTTAATACTGCGGGGCTTTCGCGCTTTGCGCAGTTATCTTCTCTATCTGATACGCAGACCGCCGCTCGCCTTGCTGCCTATGCCAGGAATCTCGGCGTGCCCGCAGACGTGTTTTCTTCAGCGCTTGATGCCTCATTCGGCATTCTGGATTTTGTAAGTGCCAGAACCGGTGTGCGCGCAAGTGCCGAACTGGGTGAGCGCTTTCTGCGCGGTTTTGCAAAGCTCTTACCGGGAATTGGCGCAGTTCCGGCGGCTCTTGATGTTGCCGCCATGGCAGAGCTTGCCAGTACCGCCAGAGAGCCCGAGCTTCGTTATTTTGCCGAGTTGGCCGGGAGTCTCGCCGGTCTTGATGCGGTAAGCAGTGTTGCGGAGGTGCTAGCCCTTGGGGCGCCACCAAGTGTAGCGCTAGACCTCGGACTTGGCGGTTCTCAGCTTGCGCTGGCGTTCTACATTACCGGGATAGAGCAACAGATTGCCGCAGGCAATTTTGTCCCCAGTGATGAAATGCGGGCGATCATTGGTGCGACGTCCCTGGCGATTCCCGGGGCGGGCCTGAGTATGTTGCTTCGCAACTTCGGTGCAGAGGGCAGCATTGAAGTGCTTCGTGCCACGGGGCGCGTGGCCTGGGAATACGGGGATATGGCGATAGAGTCTCTTGAGCAGGTTTTGATTAGCGGCGGGGCTCTTGCCGGACAGGCGTATGATGCCCTGGGGCAACTGGCCGCTGAGGGGCGCTATCAGCTCGATAGGCTACAGGGTTTTTTCGGGCGGCAGTTCGACTCACTTGGCGCGCTGGTCACCGGAAGCTGAAGGCAAATGGGGAGGCCGGGGGCTTAGACCCAGAACTGCATGGGGGCGTTCTGTATGATTGCGCGAAGAATATCGCTTCGCGTGATCATACCGACGAGCTTTTCGTTTTCGTCGAGTATCGGCATGGCTCCGATATGCTCTTCAAACAGGATTCTTGCAATTTCTCTAATCGAAGTCGAAGGTCTTGCGGTCAGAACTTTTCGAGCCAGTATGGAGGATACCGGAGCACTGGTGTCGTCCCAGCTATCCTCCCAGGAAGCGGATTTTTTATCAGCGACATAGGCCAACAGTGAACGATCGGAAACGATTCCTTTTAGCACACCCTTATCGTCGACGATCGGAAAGTGACGGTAGCGCCGCTCTCTGATTTTCTTAAGTGCTACGGGAATCGGGGTGTTTGGCAGAAGGGTCTCCACGTTCTTAGACATTATCTGCTCGGCATACACCACCTTTTCTCTCGGCTGGTCCAGACCCTGTGCTTTCGCATAGGCGTGCCGGGCAGAGTCTTTGTTGAACTCCTCTGAGAGCGCGGATTCATCTCCCTCGGTGCCGTCAAGTACTCGTTCAGACGTGCCCTTGATGGGAGTAACGGGGACGGTTTCCTTTGGATAGGGATCGCTAGTTTTTTCCGGCTGGATGCGGATACCGTTATCGTACCAAGTAAATACCATCTCGCCCCCTCCAAATATAATCGTTTAATCCTCACTGCGCGGGCTTCTCAGATGCCCCTTTCCGGGTTTGCTTTATCGCTGGAAGGGCGAAAAATGCCGGGAGTTTCGCGCATTAGCTCAAACGTAAACTCAATGTAAATACACCACACTTTATTTTACCATCTCATGTCTGCAGGTGGAACAAGAAATGACGTATCCTTGATACTGAAACGTATTGAAACAACCCAAGGGAGAGAATTTCATGAATCGAGCAGAGAGTATTTTTAAGAGAGCCCTGGGGGCAGTGGTCGCTTTCCTACTGGTCCTACCGTCTTTGGCGCATGCGGCTCCGGAGCCAAAACCAGGGCGAGATGTGGATATCGTGATAGCTCTGGATGTCAGTGGTTCCATGTCCGGGCTGATTGAATCAGCCAAGCAGCGTCTTTGGGACATCGTAAACGAAATGGGAAGAGCTAAACCGCAGCCGAACCTCCGAGTTGCCCTTTTTACTTATGGCAACCCTGCCTATGGTTCAGACAATGGCTACGTTCGTCTGGATGCTCCTTTGACTCATGATCTGGATAAGATCAACGAGAAGCTCTTTGCTCTGACCACTTCGGGAGGGGATGAGTATGTGAGTCGGGTAGTAACCAAGGCGGTAGAGCAGCTCTCCTGGAGTGAAGATCCGAATGCTCTAAAAATCGTTTTTGTTGCCGGTAACGAGGGCGCAAATCAGGATCCGCAGATAAGCGTTACCTCTGCGACCTCCCTGGCATCGAGCAATGGAATTTTCGTAAATACTATTTTTTGTGGTCACGTCGGCGGTCCGATTAGTCTTGGCTGGAAGGACTTTGCCCTGAAAACCGATGGCACCTTTGCAAGCATTGACCAGAATGCTGCCATGGTCGCAGAGATTAAAACGCCGGTAGATGATGAAATCGTCGCGCTAAATGCAGAATTGAACAGAACCTATGTCGGCTACGGCCAACTCGGTGCGCGTCGAAAGGCAAATCAGGCGCGTCAGGACAGCAATGCGGCTCGTATGAGCGGCTCTGCCGCAGCCAGTCGGGTCATTACCAAGAGTAAATCGGTATATCGTAGTGCAGACTGGGATATCGTCGGTGCCGTTCGCGAGGGTAAAAAAGTCGAGGAATTCGAAGAGGCACAGCTGCCTAAAGAGATGAAGGCTATGTCTAAGGAGCAGCGAAAGGCGCATATCGAGGGGCTATCGAAAAAACGCGCCGAACTGAACAAGAGGATTTCCAAACTCGACCGCCAGCGGCAGGAATACATCGCTAAAGAGCGGGCGGCGAAGAAGGGAGACAGCGGCCTGGATCAGGCGATGAAAAAGAGCATTCGCATGCAGGCTGAGAAGCGGGGATTCTCTTTCTAGACGATTGGCGTTCACTCCAGAATGGCAACCGCGGGCCCCATTTTGGGTCCCGCGGTTTTTTTTTGCAGCAATGCCGCAGGTTGAGGTAGGGAATCTCGCCGGCTGCGGTTCATTCCTGAACTCTGTCTCTGGGTGTGTACCAGGGTGAGGAACCTGATTTTCCCCATGTTTTTTGCAAATTTACTGTCGATTGAGGCCCTTCTTCCTTGTATCTTTGGCTAAGGCAGTTTCTAATGGCCAAACGGCAATGCGACTGAGCCTTGTCGCCATTTCCTGGCTATTGTTCCTTCTTAGCGTCTGCTTGTGCCGAAGTCTTCGGCGCAGCTCCCATACGGTCATTCGAGATGTTTATGGTTGTTACGGTCATACCTTCGGGTAACTGGAGCATTTGAGTACTGCGTCGGTCTCAGATGTTTAGGTTACCCGGCCGGGTAAAGGTCCGTTCCCCGTTTTTCCATGCATGGAAGGAATTTCAATGAAAGCTGCATCAGCCCTCTACCGACCCGCTTCCGCAAAGGCACGTTCGCCGAGCGATGAAGCACCCAAACGAAGCTCGGGAGGCAAGTTCCTCGCGTTCATCATCGGATTGCCGTTGGCCTTGGTTGGCCTCCCAATCCTGTTGGTCGCGGCGGTCCTCTATCCCGTTGCGATGATCCTCGTCGGAATCTCGGCACAAGTCATCGGCCGCCTCAACGTCTACCTCGGTGCCGCCGCGCTCCGAGTGCTGCCGAGCGACATGGCCCTGCGTGCGCTGCCGATGGTTGCGCTCAACGGGTACAGTGGTTCCTACTACAAGTTGTCCGTGCGTATTCAGACCATCCTGATGGCCGCCGATGAGTGGGGCATCATCGACAATCTGATTACGCCGACAAAGCCGGGTCCGCGAATTCCGAAGACCATGATTGGCGGCTTGCTGCTCGCCCTCTGGTACGTCTTCAACCTCGTGGACACGCTCGTCACTCACCTGATCGAGTTCCCTGTCGAGTTTACCCGTCAGTTCATCGGTCAGCAGGGACTTCGCCTGATGCCCGTCGGCTTCGCCTCCAAGGTCGAGGTGCTCGGAAAGCCGGTATCATTCGGTGAAGACTGGTACAGCATGCTGTTTGAGAACGAAGACGGTCTGAACAATCTTGATCAGATGTTCGGCTTAATGTCTCTCAACATGCAGCTTGCCACCACTGCCACGCTGATGGAAGTTGCTAACATGCGCGGTATCGCCGACGATCGCACGCCCGCAGATGTTGCGTTGATCCACTTCTTCGAAGATTCGGATCACGACAACCTGCGCTGTGTTGCGTCAATGGTGAAAGACGCGCAGTACGAGCGCTTCGACAGCTTCGAATAAGAACCTTCCCTGGTTCTGCCCGTGGGGGAGCTCAGTCGCGTTCTGAGCTCTCTGGGTCATCGGTTGCTCTGCATCTCGATGACCCACTTTTTCCCTATATCTTAAACTCTCTGTCTATTGATGTAGCGTTGTCTCTCATTCCCTTTATGCATCTCGGATACGTGATTCTTTTCTCAGATTGTCGCGCTTTTGTATCGAACATTGCTTGAGGCATGTGAGCTTTGTATACTGCTCGCAAAGAGCGGTATTTCATTCAATTTTGAGGGGACGCAATGGCTACATTTTTTCTCTACGGCAGATATAGTCTGGAGGCAACGAGTCGTATCGCAGCGGCGCGGACTGAAGACGCTCTGAACCTGATTGAGGAGTCAGGAGGTGAGCTGCGCGAT
>JAUIMJ010000122.1 GCA_030433295.1 bacterium
AATTCCGCTACTTGCCACACTCGGTATTTTCGTCTCCAATTATCTCGTCTTCATGGTCGTCCCGAACGAAGAGGTTATGGGCGCGGTGCAGCGCATTTTCTACTTCCATGTTGCTTCCGCAATGGCATCGTACGCAATGATAGCGGTTCTGCTCATCGGGAGTGTGTTCTACCTCAGTAGCAAGAAGACAGAATGGGACATCCTCGCCCATAGTGGGGCAATAGTGGCACTGATGCTCTGTACAGTAGTATTGCTGTCCGGAATGATCTGGGGGCGCTCGGCGTGGAATACCTGGTGGCGATGGGAACCTCGATTGGTCTCCTTTCTCGTCCTCTGGTTGTTTCTCATGTCCTATGTCGCCCTGCGAGCCTTTTCAGACGATCTATCCAGGCAGCGCAATTTTGCAGCAGTGCTCGGCATAATCGCCGCACTCAATGTGCCTCTGGTAATCTACTCTATTAAGCTGCTGGACCAGACCCAGCAGTTACATCCGGAGGTCATTGCACGACAGGGTCTGAGAGACGCAAGCTACAAATACACCTTTGCGATAACCTCAGTCTCGATGCTCGTATTTTCCTTATGGCTACTTGTCTGTAAGGCCACAAACCTCTTACTGGATGAGGAGATCCGAGGCTACAAGCGAGAACGCTCATAGGCAGAACCACGGATACCTTTTAATTTGTAGTGTATAGAATGTAATTTTGCCCCAGGGGATACTTTCATGGAAGCAACCGACACCTATAATTTCCTTTTTTATGGATACACAACAATCTGGTTCGTGGTCGTATTCTTCCTAATCCGCATGGTAGCCGAGCAGCGCCGTGTCTCTCAGGAGCTATCCGGCTTAAAAGACGGCACAACAGAAAAAGCACCCCTGGCGAGCAATAGCGAAATAAATTCGTGAATCAGCAATCTAAAATACGCATACTAGACGCCAGCTATCAGACGTCGGTGCATCAACTGAAGCAGTTACCGGATAGCACGCTTCCCGAGGTAGCCTTTGCCGGTCGCTCAAATGTAGGGAAGTCCTCCTTACTTAATGCATTGTGCCTTCGTCGCTCCCTTGCGCAGACCGGGAAGATGCCGGGAAGAACCCAGTCACTAAATTTTTTCGATGTAACCTTTGGCATGCGCCCGGTTCCGGACGAGGAAGAGCAGCGTACACCCTGCACCTTTGTCGACCTGCCTGGCTATGGTTTTGCAAAGGTTTCAAAGCAACAGCGTGATGCATGGTCTCGTCTCCTGGAGGGATATCTCTTCGGGAGGGATCAACTGGCACTGGTCGTCCTGCTCCTCGACGCTCGGCGTGAACCCGGGGAGAAAGAAAAATGGATGGCTGACGTTGGCAGAAGCGGTGGAATGCTTGCGGTAATAACAAAAGCTGACAAGTTAAAACAATCTGAGCTGGCAAAGCGAAAGAGGGAAATTTCTGAATCACTGCTCATTCCTGAACATGAAATTATGCTGACCAGCACCTTATCCGGCAAATTGCGCGGCATCGACAAGCTTCGCAATCGAATATATCCATTTATCGCTGATGAATCCGACTCCGAGGATTAGCGTCATTATTCCGGTGCACAACCGTACGGCACAGGCGATAACGGCTGTGCGTTCGGTTCTGGCTCAGGACTTCCCGCACTACGAGCTTCTGCTTGTCGACGATGGCTCGACTGAATGTGTTCGAGCGCTGGAGGAGCTCCTGGGCGACAACAAGGCTTTGTTCCTACGCATACCTCACTCGGGGGTCTCCCAGGCTAGAAATGCCGCTGTGGCTGCCTCCAAAGGAAAGTGGTTGGCCTTTCTTGATTCCGATGACTACTGGGAGCCGAGCAAGCTCTCTGAGCAAATGCGTTTCCATGAGCAGCATGCAGATATTCGCATAAGTCAATGTGCTGAGATCTGGTTTAGACGCGGCGTGCGAGTCAATCCGAAGAAACACCATGCTCAGGCGCAAGGTCATGCCTTTGCGCGTTCTCTTGAGCTTTGTTGTATAAGCCCATCCGCGGTGATGCTTTCCCGCGAACTATTCGATGCCCTTGGTGGATTCGACCCGGAGATGCGAATTTGTGAGGATTATGCGCTATGGCTGCGCGCTACCGCTGAACATCCGGTCGGATTTATCGACAAACCACTTGTCGTCAAGCACGGGGGACACGCTGACCAGCTTTCTCGGAGTGAGGTTGCACTTGATAGATATAGAGTATACGCGATTGTTAGTCTGCTGTCGGGAGAAACCCGCCTGTGCTCTGAGCAGATTGCATTGTGCCGCGAGATGCTGCTAAAAAAGCTGCGTATCCTTGCGCAGGGAGCAAAGAAACGAGAGGATACTGGCACTGCATGCAGAACCGGTACTGACTATGGAGCGGTTTACCGTGATTTGCTCGGAACAATTGCCGAGCATGCACTCATAGCATCAAGCGATTTCTCGGAATTCCGTGTGCTTAACCGTGCGCTGCAAGAAAAAGCCCGACGCCTTATCGTTCCCATACTGAAGGAGTGATGTTTCATGAGAGTGTTAAACCTGCGAGCAATGCAGCAGTCGGAGCAAATGAGTGCTCTGCTGAAGCAAGCGGGGATGGAAGAGGTAGTCGTACCCTGCCTCGAGATTCGCGCGGTCGCAGAGATCGCGGCGCTATGTTCCAGGCTCGTCGCCGGCCATAGCGAGAGCCTGCTGGTGTTCACGTCGCAGAACGGCGTAACCGCGGTGCAGGAGCATCTCCAACTTGAGGGCCGTGCGTGCATAGCTATCGGCAAAAAGACCAGAGCCCTGCTTGAGTCCCTGAATGCAAATGTGGTGTTTTGCCCTACCTCGGCAAACTCAGAGACCCTTGCTTCTGAAATGCTCACGTATCTTTCACAGATGCATACTGCGCCGCCTCATCTTCTTCTGCTTAGGGGAAATACGGCAACGGAGAGCCTGCCGGCATTGCTTTCAGAAGCCGGACTCAACTTTTCAAGTGAGGTCGTTTACGAGAGCATTTGCCCCCAGCCATCAAGGGAGCAACTACAGTGGCTGGCCGAGTCACTCGAACTGCGCGGAAAAGAGGCTTCCGGGACAAGTGTTGCTATTGCCGCGACAAGCGGATTTGCCCTTAGTAATCTCGAACTGATGCTCGAGAGCCTTGCGGCTGATCGCGGCACACAGTCGAAATGCACACAGTGGAGATGCACACAGTGGAAAACTGCCTTACATGACATTCCCGTGTTTTGTATAGGTCCTCGCACTACTGCGGTCGCACGAAAACTGGGGTTTGGCACCGTGATTGTTGCAAAAGAGGCCACAGTTGAGTCTTTGGTGAATAAGCTGATAGAATACTGCACCGAGCAATAACCGAGGAAGGAGAACAATGTCATTCCCAAGCGTCCGCCCAAGAAGGCTTCGAAAAACGGCAGCAATCCGTGACATGCTGCGAGAAAACAAGGTGACGGTCAGTGACCTGATTGCACCGCTCTTTATCGTGCCTGGAAGCGGTGTGCGTAAGGAAATCTCTTCGTTACCAGGGCAGTATCAGTTAAGTGTTGATATGCTTTGCGAAGAGGCAAAGCGCCTGCAGGACCTTGGCGTTCCTTCAGTATTGCTCTTTGGAATCCCGCCCTGCAAAGATGAAATCGGTGCGGTGTCGTATGACGACGCCGGGGTTGTTCAGCAGGGCCTTCGAGCGCTGAAGGAAGTTACTCCGGAACTTTGCCTCATTGCAGATCTTTGTTTCTGCGAATACACCACCCACGGACATTGTGGCGTCATCGTTGATGGGGAAGTGGACAATGACCTTACGCTGGTGGAAACCGCGAAACAAACCGTTTCGCTAGCACGCGCAGGTGCGGACATCAT
Organism: bacterium; assembly: GCA_030433295.1. Taxonomy (GTDB): domain Bacteria; phylum Bdellovibrionota_C; class UBA2361; order SZUA-149; family SZUA-149; genus JAUIMJ01. The sequence continues at coordinate 3,833 of JAUIMJ010000122.1, forward strand.
CGCCCCCTCGGGGATGATGGACGGCATGGTTGCTGCGATTCGCGATGCCCTTGATGATTCTGGCTTTAGCGACCGGATAATTATGAGCTACGCGGCAAAGTTTGCCTCATCGTATTATGGTCCCTTCAGGGAAGCCGTAGACTCCAGCCCGCAGTTCGGCGATCGTCGCAGTTACCAGATGGATCCGGCCAATGGGGACGAGGCCATGCGTGAGATTGAAGAGGATATCAATCAGGGCGCTGATATACTTATGGTCAAGCCCGCTCTTGCCTACCTCGATATCATTGCGCGCGCCAAGGATTCCTTCTCTGTTCCGCTTGCGGCGTATAACGTTAGTGGAGAGTATTCTATGATTAAAAATGCTGCTCAGGCCGGCCTCGTCGACGGAGATGCCATGATGCTTGAGACCTTGCTCTCCATCAAACGAGCGGGAGCAGATTTGATCATCACCTACTTTGCTGCTGAGGCAGCCAAACAGCTGCGTTAGCGTCGGACACAAGTCTGCTTGAGAGAAACGAATCTAGAGCACATCCTGGACGCTGTGCCGTATGACATGCGCAGGAGAGTGAACGCGTTCACAAGTGAAAATACCGATAGGCACCTTTGGTGAAACTGCTTTGCATAACGGAACCGAGAACGCATCCCAGCTTTGATACGACGGTGTCGCTATACTCGCATTTTGCAGAATCATCCGACATTCAGCTCTTTCATGCGCTGTCTACTTCTGTTTCTGCAGACTCCAACGTACCGGTGGTAGCGGTTCCGGGCGCGCTTCGCTACGAAGAATTCCTGGCGCTGGAGCATGCAGAGACCACAGATCTCGCCTGGGAGTTTTTCGACGTGGCCTTTTGTAGAACAGACAAGCCACGTCCTCCAAAATTCCACGATTTTTTAGAAACACACGCGAATGTCGTTCGCTTCGTAAATCAGCCACGAGGGGTCGAAGAGGCCGGCTCCTGGGACTTCTCACAAAAAGTTGTTGCCGGACACTTACCGGATCATATTTTTAGCCGAGACAAAGAAGAAATCGCTGACTTCTTCGGGCAACACGGCACCATCGTCGCAAAGCAGAGCGGAAGCTACGGAGGACGGGAAGTTAGTAAGATTACTCGTTCCGGTGCAGGCTATACCTGCGACAATATTGTGCGCGGACTTCAGGAGTTCTCCAGTCTTGATGGGCTTATCGATGAATTGTTATCTCGCGATGCGAACGCGTTCCAGTTTGTCAGGTATCTTAAAAATATCGGGGCCGGGGACAAGCGAGTCCTCGTAGTTGATGGTGAGATATACGGCGGCTATGTGAGAAAAAGCGCCTCGGAAGGTTGGGTACACAATATCTCTGCCGGCGGCACGGCCGAACTTTCGGAAATTGGCTCGCGAGAAAAAGAGGTGATAGCTGACACGGTTCCGGCATACCGGCAGCTTGGGATCAATACCCTTGGCTATGATTTTCTCATGGATGATGACGGAAGCTGGATTTTGTCAGAGATAAACGCGGGCAATATCGGCGGCTACAATCGCCTTGAAGAATTGGGCGCAGAGGGAATACTTGATCGCCTTAGCTCCTGGATTCTGTCGTTTGCCGCCGCGACTCAGAAATAAGCCTCATACAACTCTCAATTCGTATCTTTTGCGTGCGGGCTTTCGGCAGAAATGCCGAGGTTAAGGTAGTCCGCTTACTACACCTCCCTTGATAGCATGAAATCGGGCCTTGATAGCATGAAATCGGGCGCTACCAGAATTATGGCTCCACAATTTTGGGCGCACAGTTACTTTTGGGCGCACAGTCACTGCTTTGATAACCTTCGCATCAAGGCGAAGCAACCGTGGCCCAAAAGGAAAGAGCAGAGGAGGGAACGTGTTCCGCACCTCACACAAAGGGTTCATAGTCCTCGAGATGCGTGGTAAATGTCCTTCCGAGCTCCGATTCCGGGTCTGCCGCCTCGTAGAAACGATGGCATACTTCGCCGTATTCGTTGAAGGCTGCGGGAATACCGTTTGCGTCGCGATCAAATCTAAAGCCTTCCTCGAGCAGTGCCTGCAATTGCCACTCGAAGAGAAACTTCTCATACGCGCGAATCATGCGAGCAGCAAGCGTCACATTCGAACTCGCTGGCTTTACGAGCATGAATCCGGGAAGGATTTGCATGTCGAGGGATTCGGGAGCGACACCACACATCATCGCAAAGCAGAGCGTGGCGTGGAAGCTTTCGATACTTCGCTGAATTTCCCTGAGATCCGCATTTTGGGTATCCGCAGGAAACTGCTCCAGCGCGGCGGAAAGAAGACTACGTGTCTCCTCAGTTGCCAGCCATTCTGGATCCCCGACAATCTCTTCGAGGCGTTTTGCCCACCTACGAAGATCCACACCGAGCTGTCTTGCACGACGCATGTTCTCAAGACAGATTCTACCTTCTTGCTGGAGCCGCGCCTCGGATACTTCCGTTCTGATCTCGGTCGGTTGCCGCAAGGCGCAGACCTCCATCATGAATGCGAGAGTATCTCTCTCGGCGCCTCTGCCAGCGCCTGAAGTCGTCGATGACGTCTGCTCGAAGAGCTCGTCTGCATCGTCGTCGACGTTGTCGGGTTCTCCTTTGATTGCAAGAAACAACCATTCCACCGCGTACCAGAGCAGTGCGAATACTCCGGCAGTTGCGAGGACCGCCAACCACCAGAGAAAGGTGAAGGCGAAGTACACCAAGGGGTGCTTCTTGTGAAAGTCGCCGCTCTTCCGGCGGTAGCTGCGATGGGTCAGCATCGCGGCGGTACCAAGGGGGAAGAAGCTGTATGCGGCGACCTTTCCGATTGTCCTGGTTTTTGACATGGGGGTAACCTTTCAAAAGTAGGTGTTGGAAATTCCGTTAACACATGCCCCAAAACGTTAGTCTTGAGGCATGTGTCGCCGGTAAACCTTCGCAGTGTCTGTGGCCTATGCGGGATGCCGCATACGCCACAGCTACCAATTTCTTTTCAAGCACTAAGTATAGTAGAGAGCAAAAAGGGGCCCATACGGACCGAGAGAATGATAGCGCAAACGCCGGAGAACCTAATCTAAAACGAGTGACCTCGCTTCAGACGAGGTCTCCGGAATTTGCGCCTACGGGTTTCGAACATGTAGATCACACAGGCAAAGCTAGTACAAACCCGCCTCGGAGAGGAACACCGTTGCGAGATGTCCCTGGCGAGCCAACTCGAACACAAACACCACGTCGCCGCTGTCGTCTCTTGCGACTGGCGTGCCATAGTCTGTGGTGTCGAGCGTAAAGCCACGAGTGCGACATACTTCCATCTGCCACTTCAGAATGAAGTCGGCGTATTCGTCGGCGAGCACCTGAGGATCGGTCGCGCATTCCCGATGGAACTCCGTGTAGGCGACGGCCAGTCGCTCAATCACGTCATTCTCATCCGGAAGCGGACGAACTTCGATATCGCCGATCAGCATCACTTTCGCATCACGATCCCAGTCCATCTGTTCCGCGTCCGTAACGGTTGCGAGCAAATGTTCTGCGAAAATGATAGCGCGATTTTCCGTCTCTCCGGTGCCTCCCTGAACCAGTCCGGGAATCACCGAATTTTCGAGCAAGGAACGCATAGCGCGGGTATTCTCCACACCGCCGCGGAAGGTTTCGAGCAAACGCGAAATATCGGAAATCCAACGTTGTGCCGGATGTTTCTCGCAGGTGGCGACGCGCTCGAGCGTGGCGATCAGCGAGTGAGCACAACGAGCGATCTGTCGATACGTGGCGCCGCACGGCATGGTTTCCCAGATTCGGCTACCGCGACGGGCCTCGACGAACAGGACGTAAAGCCGCTCAGGCTCGTCGCTATCGTCTGAAGCTTCTGCGGTGCTGCTCGGCAAACCACCGGCGTGTCGGTTCCCGTCGTCAATCTCCTCAGGCTCGTCGTCGGTATCGCAACCGTTATCCAGTTCGCGGCCAAGGTGCTCTTCCAGCCTTCTAGCGTCCGGGCCTTCGTCGAGAGGGCCGCAGTCTGAGTACGACTGTGGCTTTTCACTCGACGATTTTTGCGCAGCTTCTTCGGCCTCGAGGGCTTCAGCGACTTGAGTCCAGGTGCGAGGATCGTCATCATCGTCCTCCTCCTCTTCCTCGTCGTCGTCTTCGTCGTCCTCATCGTCTTCGTCGTCGAACTCATTGTCGAGTTCATCATCATCGTCTTCGTCGTCGAACTCGTTGTCGAGCTCATCATCATCGTCTTCGTCGTCGAACTCGTTGTCGAGCTCATCATCATCGTCTTCGTCGTCGAACTCGTTGACGAGTTCATCATCATCCTCGAACTCGTCGTCGAGTTCATCTTCGTCCGCCATCGCAAAGAGCGAAGCAATGCCGACGGCGCTGTAATACGCCAGGGAAAAGGTTCCCAAACTTGCGACTGCCGCCGTCCACCAAAACGCGTTGCCGGTCTTGGTGCCGGCCAATTTCGAGTTGACGTATCTCACCAAGGGCACGGTGCCCAAAGAGAGTACGTTAACTGCCCAACTCAAGGTTCGGCGCATGGTAAAGCTCCTTTCGAAGGATTTAAGGAAGGTGGATTCGATTCTGGCAGTACCAGATCCCTTTGGGCACGTGTTCTGGAACGACCAGATCGCTATCGAATCACAAACCGTGTAGCGCCTTGTAAAACCGCTGGGGAACAGCCACGGTTAAACAAGGCACTACACGGCGCAATATACGTAGCGCTATAAGGTGCAGCAGGGGATGTCGTACACGATGCGGGAATTTGCATGCAAAACAAAGACAGAAATCCACGAACATATATGTCGTAGGTAAAACCAAAAAGCGTTTGCGGCTTTAACTCTATAGAAAGGGCAGGGGGCACGGCACTCGCACTGGGCGGAGCTGCCGTGCGAATAAGGCCGGGGGGAGCATGTTGCGGAGCATGTTTCTACAGAGGGTAAAGCCGCGTAGCAGAGTCTACCGTTTTCCGTATTACAAAGAAGGAGAACCGGCACAATCCACAAAACACAGCCGCAATCTCAGACAGAAACGCTGTGGTGATACGGTATCGCTTTTCAGGCAGGTGCTCTGGGACATGCGCCCATGAGCAGAATACACCTGTAATTCCAATACTGTAAAGCCTATAGGCGGCCTCGCAGACAGGACCTAGGCCGAGTAATCGTCTCGCGTAAGGGATGCCTCCTCCGGCGCGTAGACAAACTCGAGGGATTCCTTCTCGGAGACAATTTTCTCTATAGTTTGCGCAGACTTGCCCGCTACCGCCGCTGAACCTCCCGGTCGTGGCTTCGTCAGGAAGGACGAGATGAGCTTGGAGTCCATTACCATGTTGTTAAATGCAGGGAAGGCTCCAAGAAACTGTGCTACCTCCTTAAGACCAAGCTCACTGTTCGCTGCAGGTCCCGAGATCGCCGTCGTTTCAAGGCCAAACTGCTTCCGCAGCGCCTCAACGCCAGCTACTGCGCTCAAGGAATCGCAACAGGAGAAGACGAGGTGACCGATGCGCTGACTGACCAGAGGGTCTCTAAGTAGCATCGCAGTCTCTCTTTGCAGAATCCCGTCGGCAAGTTCAATCACCATGAAGCCACCTTCACCGGCCCGCGCGTAGAGGTCATTATAAATCTTCCAAAAAAGCCGCTTCATTTCACCCTGCTCCAGCATATACGTGGATGGGTAGCCGAAATCGGTAAAATCACAGATATGCGTTGCCCCGGCAGCTTTCATCAGGAGAACATCTCTTCTGGCACCCTGTCCGGTAGCCTTGGCCGCTACGACATTGTGCCCGGTCGCGGTAAGTCCATAAGTGATTGCTTTTGCGGTGCTGGATTTTCCTGAGTTCATAGAGGTGCCAACCACTACAATAAGCGTGCGATCGCTTGGCTCGGTGAAAGGGTTCGAAGAGCTGCGTTTACCAAAGTTTTTGAGGTTAGCGACTCTTCCGTGACGATCCTTAAAAAAGGACAGCACGCGCACCATGGTCGGCGCTTTATGGTTACTATTGCGGCTCACCACTTCACCGATAGTGCCACCGCGATTCAGTAATGCGACTTCCGAACCTTCATCAAGCACTGTCGGAACACGACCTTCGAACTCATCCAAGGCGTAACGAGGCGCAAAACATCCGACAAAGACTGTGCCCGGGAAGATGGACATATTGCAGCCTACGCTATTTTCGATGAAGGTGTTGGCTCCTACACTCACCACCTGACAGAGCGCAAGGTCACCAAAATTTGGCTTTTGCAGGGGAGAAAATTCGACGAGTGAGCGACGGGGAACAGCAATTGTCGTGGAGGGCCAGCGCCAGGTAGAACGACGTTTTGCATCAATCGTAGTGTTCACAAATGATTCCTTACGTTTTGCTTCACTCTCGTACATAACGTTCTCCCTCGTACATTGCTTTCCCGACATCCCACCTCAGCTGCGTGCCAGAGAGGAACGGGAAGAAAAGCCCTACCAATAAAAAAGACAAAGAATGCGTCGTCGTAACGACGCTCGCTTACAAGGTCCCTATGGACTATGTGTCGTTTCCTTCTGCGAGTTCGAACACAGAAGTGAGAATGTCGGAAGATTCCGACGTGGGCGATGAAAGTGCCCCGGAAGAACAAGCCTGCGGGACATAGAGATACGGTCCGAGAAGGGTAGCCCTCTCGCGTCTCAGCTTCCCATTAACATTTGCCCGGTGCTAAGACTGAGGGGATTGTATCTGCATATCGAAAGAAAGTCTAGTATTTTGCTCATTAAAATAATCTTCAATTAAAAATTTGTCTAGCGCGGCATGACTCAGGGGAAGGGGATATACTCACAAAGTGCTTATGGCCCTACCTGGAAGCACTTGCGTAATCCACAGGCAAAGTTTCAAGAGGATACTGCATGTGCTAAAAACTGCGGCCGGGGTATTTGTTCACTGTTTCTGCGGAATTGCTGCCGTCCTTCGATGAAAAATCTAAAAAAAGAAGTACCGGGTCATCCGTCCTCTTTTATGGAGCAGGAAAGCTTTCGCCGGATTAACGAGGGATACTCCTATTCGCTGGAACAGCAGGGGACTGCCCCTGCCGCACCTGAATCCGCAATAAGTAGCTGGAAAGACAAGCTGACTCGTATTCTGGAAAGTCGTCTCTTTTCTCACTACTTTCGCCGTGAAGCGGAACACCAGGGAAATGTCGTTCGCTGTATCAATTCACTGGCTAAAGCACTTGATTCTCGGAAGGAGCGGCAAAGTGATGAGCTCAGTGCCACCGCGCACCGATTGGAAATAGAGTTTTCGCGCAAGCTAAACGAGCTGAAGGCGAACTACGATCAGAAACTTGCAGAGCTTGGAGCCGGCATGCAACAGCATCGGTCCCAACTGGAAACACTTGATTCTGTCTCTCGCGGTCTGGAGCAAATAGTTTCTCGTATTTCTTCGAAGAGGCCGACCCCAGCTACTGCATCGGATGCATCCGCGACAGACCAGCCAGAGTCTGCAGAGGAAACCACAACATACGATTACCTTCTTCTGGAAAATCGTTATCGCGGTTCAGAATCAGAGATACGCGAGCGTTTGCGTGAATATCCCGAACTCTTCGCAAAGAGCGACCTGAGTAAGAAGAGTGGGAAAGTCTTCGAAATAGGAGCCGGGAGAGGGGAGTTGCAAACTCTTTTTGCTGAGCGTGGAATTTCCAGTTACGGGATGGATCTGGACGCCGCAATGGTCGAAGTCTGTCGCGAAAAGGGCCTGGACGTCTCCCTGGGAGATGCGCTCAGTCACCTTAGCGACTGTCCCGAACACTCCCTTGCCGGAGTCATCGCAATTCAGGTGGTAGAGCATCTTACGCTCGATCAATTAAGAGCGCTTTTTGAGAATTGTGCGAAGAAGGTAGTGCAGGGCGGCCTTGTAGTATTCGAGACGATAAACACGGAATCCCTTCTGGCGCTGGGACACAACTATTTTCGGGATCCCACGCACATCTGGCCTTTACATCCCGAAACGCTGCGCTACCTCATGGATCTTCATGGACTAAAGGTCATTGAGGTCAAAAGACGTTCTCCCTATCCCGAATCAGCGTGTTTACAGGAAGTAGAGCTTTCGCCGGAGCTCCCCCCCCGCTGGCATGCGACCGTGGCATCGATAAACCACAACACCCGGATTCTGAATTCGCTCATTTACGGGTATCAGGACTACTGTATCATCGCTGAAGTCCCCAATAGATGAGCCCCCCGAGAGACGCATCCATGGCTCTGCAGACTGACAAGGCAGCAGAACTTTCCCGGCTGCACTTTGTGGCCTTCTCGCAGACAGAGCGGTCGAAAGAATCACCGCTTTCGTGGCTCGCCGAAGTCTACGGTTCAGACCAAGAAAAGCACCTGCAGTTTGACTATTACGGTTCCGCGGGTGACGCCTCTGTCTGT
>JAUIMJ010000123.1 GCA_030433295.1 bacterium
GGGATAGTGGCCGATCGGCTTGAGAAAGCAGGACGAAAGGCTGGAATGGGAAAAAGAAGCTGATACCTAGTGTTGAGAAAAAGAAGCTGATACCTAGTGTTGAGAAAAAGAAGCTGATACCTAGTGTTGAGATACCTAGTGTTGGGGGTCAATCGAGGCGAATAAGGACCTGGCCGTCTTTGACTTCGTCCCCCAGCTCGACTTCGATGGAAGTGATGGTGGCGTCGTTTGGCGAGACTATGGAATTTTCCATCTTCATTGCTTCGAGTCTCAGCAGGACCTGCCCTTCGGTTACGGACTCGCCGACCTCAACGTCAATTCCAACGAGCAGGCCGGGAATTGGTGCGCTGATCTCGGTGCTTCCCGAAGAACTGCTTTGTTTCTTGCCCGTAGTGTTTTTCTTTTTCTTCTTCGCCCCGGGCTGAGTATTCTCGTTTGCTGAAGTTGGGGGGCTTACGGTCTCGGCCAGCTCAACGGTGTAGCTTCGCCCGGCGATGACGAAGGTGGCCGAGTTTCTGTTTCTTTCCAGAACTTCCACATCATAGATGTTTCCGTTTACCAGGGTCTTTACTTTAGTCATTCGTCACTCAGTATCGATCGAGAGAGACTTCCCGATATTAGCTGTGCTCAATTGCATTTTCGTCCGGGGCTTCCTCCGGTAGGACCGGGGTGTAGCGGATTTTCCCATAGCGCCCAAGGCCTTCGCGATACTGCCCGATCAAAAAAAGACCGATCGCCGTGATTATCTCCGGTTCTATTGTCGGGCGAGATTCACTTGTCTCAGCTTTGCGTTCTACGCTCATAGGGGAATGTTTCCGTGTTTCTTTTTCGGATTGTCCTGCTTTTTGCTCTCCAGCATTTCGAATGCGCGAATGAGATGTATACGCGTTTCGGCCGGTTCAATGACCGCATCGATGTAGCCTAGCGCAGCAACCTGCCAGGGGTTTGCAAATTGTTTTCGATAATCGCTAAGAAGTTCCTGATGCGTGGCTTTCTGGTCGTCGCTTTCGGCCAGTGTTTTCCTGAATATGATATTCACCGCACCTTCCGGTCCCATGACCGCTACTTCCGCACTCGGATAGGCAAGGTTGATGTCTCCCCGTATGTGTTTGGAACTCATTACGTCGTAAGCGCCGCCGTACGCTTTTCGCGTAATGAGTGTGACCTTTGGAACCGTAGCTTCAGCGTATGCGTAGAGAAGCTTGGCACCATGCTTTATTATTCCACCAAATTCCTGTTTTGTTCCCGGGAGGAAGCCGGGGACATCAACGAAGGTGAGCAAAGGTATATTGAAGGCATCACAGAATCGAACAAAGCGTGCGGCCTTCACGCTGGCGTCGATATCAAGGCAGCCAGCGAGCACGGACGGTTGATTTGCGACCACCCCTATGCTCTGTCCGTTCATCCGCGCAAAACCCACAATGATATTTTTGGCAAATGCACCCTGAACTTCCATGAAGTCACCCTCATCAATTACCTCAGTGACGATGTGTTGCATGTCATAGGGCTTATTCGCCTGTTCGGGAATGATATTTTGAATGCCGGAGCACTCGCGCTCCGGCGAGTCCTTGCATTCCTGCCGGGGTGTTCGGCTCGCGTTCGATTGAGGCAAAAAGCGAAGCAGACGTCGAATCTCAGCGATCGTCTCATCCTCGCTTTGATGCAGAAAATGCGCGACGCCGCTAACCTCATTGTGTGTTCTTGCTCCGCCAAGTTCTTCCTTGCTTACCTCTTCCTTCGTCACCGCTTTGATGACATCGGGACCTGTGATGAACATGTGACTGACTTTTTCACACATGAAAATGAAATCGGTGATTGCAGGCGAATACACCGCTCCACCGGCACAGGGGCCAAGGACCGCGGAAATCTGCGGTATAACGCCCGAGTACATTACGTTGCGAAGAAATATCTCCGCGTAGCCGGCAAGGCTTTGCACGCCCTCCTGAATTCGGGCACCTCCGCTGTCATTCAAGCCGATAATGGGACAGCGCACCTCGGCCGCAAGATCCATGACCTTGATAATTTTCTTCGCGTTGGACTCCGAGAGCGATCCGCCAAAAACCGTAAAGTCCTGTGCGAAGACGAACACCTTACGACCATGAATTGTCCCGTAACCGGAAACGAGCCCATCACCAAGATAGCGCTCCTCTTCAATGCCAAAGTTCTGGCATTGGTGCTGCACGAATTTATCGAGCTCGACAAAGGAATCCGGATCCAGAAGACGGGAAATCCGCTCCCGAGCACTGAGCTTCCCCCGCGCATGTTGTTGCTCAAGTCTTTTCTCGCCACCACCGACTTCGGCTAGTTCATGGTTGCGACGCAATTGTGAAATAGATTTAGACACAGGATTATCTTCGATACTTTTTGAGTAGGTGCTCGGGCAGAACGAATGCACAGGAGCTTAGTCTCATAGTTAAGCACGGCTTTTGTGTCTATTGCCAGACGGTTTTGCTAATACCCCTGATTCTTCTAGGCAATGTGTACATCTCTTGGTAGGAAGAAGGAGGTAAATTGAATCAATTTCTAGGAAAACCAGGGCGTTTTAGTCTTGTAGTAATGCCCCGAAGTATCTGGCTGGTTTATCTGGTTGGGGCCTCGGGCTGACGTTATGATGTATCCTGCTTGAGAAAGCGTTTTGCGTACTCGTACTATTGGCATTCAGGAGGAAGAATTCCCGATAGGGGAGAACTCCTGCAGTTCTGTGGTTTGGATTTGACGAGGTGTTTGCGTGTCATCCGCTGATTTAAAAAAAGCGTATAAAAACTGGCAGACGAAGACGCTCAAGCCGCTATTGACCCGTTTTGGCTTGCGCAAAGAGCGTTTTGCAACGACATCGGACTTTGAACATCCCGACGTATACCTGCCTGCCGAAACACAAGACCTGAACAAGGCTCAGCAGGAAAACTATCTTCGAGAGCTGGGATTCCCCGGCGAATACCCTTTTACCCGCGGTGTGCAGGCCTCTATGTACAGAGGCAAGTTGTGGACCATGCGCCAGTATGCCGGCTTTGGGACAGCCGCAGAGGCAAATGAACGATATCATTATCTACTGAAGCAGGGGACAACCGGCCTCAGCGTCGCTTTTGATCTCCCTACTCAGATGGGACGGGACTCTGACCACGCTCTTTCGTCCGGTGAGGTCGGCCGGGTAGGTGTGGCGATAGATTCAGTGGATGATATGGAAGTGCTGCTTAAGGGGATTCCTCTCGATGAGGTTTCCACCAGCATGACCATCAACGCCACTGCGCATATTCTTCTTGCCCTGTACCTGAGTGTGGCTAAAAAGCGCGGTATCGCCTGGAGCGATGTTCGCGGCACGGTTCAGAACGATGTCCTGAAAGAGTACATCGCGCGGGGAACCTACATTTATCCTCCGTCTCCTGCGCTAAAAATTGTGACTGACGTTTTTGAGTTCTGCAAAAACGAAGTTCCCCAATGGAACACCATAAGCATTTCCGGCTATCACATCAGAGAGGCTGGCTCGACGGCGGTTCAGGAGCTGGGCTTTACCCTTGCCGACGCAATTGCCTATGTTGAGGCCGCCGTCAGCCGCGGCCTGGAAGTCGATGATTTTGCTCCTCGACTGGCATTCTTTTTTAACTGTCACAATGACTTTCTTGAGGAGGTCGCAAAGTTTAGGGCTGCCCGACGAATGTGGGCGAGAATCATGAAAGAGCGCTTCGGTGCAAAGTCGGATCGTTCCTGCATGTTGCGATTTCATACACAGACTGCCGGTTCATCTCTCACCGCTCAACAACCGTACGTGAATGTTGTGCGGACAACAATTCAGGCGCTGGCTGCGGTTATGGGAGGTACGCAGTCTCTTCATACGAACTCCCTGGATGAGGCGTTAAGCCTGCCCACGGAGGATGCTGCACGATTGGCTTTGCGAACCCAGCAGGTAATCGCCTGCGAAAGTGGATTGGATGGTGTGGTGGATCCCTTTGCCGGAAGTTTCGCCGTGGAATCGCTCACCAACAGCCTTGAAAAAGGTGCAATCGAGATAATTCAATATATCGACTCAATGGGCGGTATGGTGCCCGCTATTGAGGCCGGCTATCCCCAGTCTGAGATTGAACGTTCCGCGTATGAATATCAGCTTACCGTGGAGAAAGGATCGCAGAAAATCGTGGGGCTTAATTCATTCGAAGAGGGTGGCGGGGCTGTTCCTGAGGCCGGCAGGAGCCTGAAGCAGAACGAAATGGCTGAGCAGGAGCAAATTGAGCGAGTGGTATCCTGTCGTGCCGGCAGGGACGCAAAGTCGTATTCCAGCGCAATGGCTGAGCTTCGTTCAGCTGTGACTGAGGACCGCAATATCATGCCGTACGTCTGCGCGGCCATGGACGCACGGGCAACCGTTGGTGAAGTCTCTGACGTGCTGCGAGAGGCCTATGGTGAGTACGGGGGCAGCTAGTTTGTCAGCAGCTGCTGCGGTTCACCGATAATCGCGGAGGACAAACTTGGAGGGCTGTCGCGGATTAGGGGTCGTTGGTATGGAGGAGAACTGCGGCTATAAACCGCCTATCCGCTTGGAAACTTTCACGTTTTTGAAACTCAACATGTGGACAAAACCATGGTCCGCTGCTATAGTACAGTGCCACTTTTCGTATCTGTCTCTACAATGGCAGCGTCTGGCTTATCTTGCCTGAATGCTTTTGAATAGGATAAGGAACGATACGGGTAAGTTAGTTCTGGGGATTTAGTTATGACGCCTCGATTCCGCTGACTTCGGTTTCGACGAATGCTTTGTGTGAGTTGCCTGCTATGAGAAAAAGAGAGTTAGAAAAGTTTAAGAAGTTACTTTTGCTCGAACGACAGAATATCCATAAGCATTTGGCCGAGCTTGAGGGTGCTTCTGAAACACAGCTCTCTCAGGGGGGCGGTGACTCCGTCGATCTGGCGGCCCTTGAAATTACCCAGGCCTCCATTCAGAAGCTCGGTAATCGCGAGAAAAAACTTCTCAACAAAATTGCCTACTCACTCGAGAAAATCGAAAGCGGTGAGTACGGAATCTGTGAGCATTGCGGTGAGAAAATCGCTCCCGCTCGTCTTGAAGCACGTCCAGTTGCGCAGTATTGCATCGATTGTAAAACCGAACTCGAGTCGAACGAGCGGCGATACAGCGACAAGGACGAGGAGGATGAGTACAGCAGTGACGACAAGTTTGACGACGCTGGATAGTGAGCGTCAATCTTCGGCGTCTTCATGGAAATCCACATTGATCAGATTGCCGAGCTCGCCAGTGAGGTCGGGCTGTCCCTATTTGCTTCAATTCCCCTTATAGATGCTGATTCCGATTCGGTCGAAGAGTCCTTCTCGCAGTTTCGGGACACCGAAACCACCCGGCTTCAACTGTGGCAGGAGAGCGGATATGCCGCAGATATGGGCTATATGCAGCGCTCTCCTGACTTGTTCCTCAATCCTGAGCACTTTCTACCCGGTGCCAGAAGCATTCTTAGTTTTGCCGTCTCCTATCATTCCTCTAAACGCGTTCCAGAGGTGAAGCAGGGATTTGGCAGAGTCGCTCGCTATGCCTGGGGCAGAGACTACCATCGCGTATTGAAAAAACGACTCAGGGCTCTCGCTGCAAGGCTGGAGCAATTTTCTTCGAATGGTGATGCTTTTTCCTGGAGGGTCTTTACGGACGCGGTGCCCCTGCTTGAGCGAGCACTGGCTCGCTATGCGAATCAGGGGTTTGTCGGAAAGAATACGATGTTGATACGCCCTGGTCTTGGCTCGTATTTTTTTATTGCAGAAATGATAACGAGCGCCCTTGTTATTGTTCCCCCGGAGAAACAAACGCCACCCACAAAAGGCTCCTGCGGAAATTGTAATTCCTGCATGCCTTCCTGTCCGACTTCTGCCTTTGTCTCCAGCAGGGTGCTGAATGCGGAGCGCTGTATCTCCTACCTGACAATAGAGAAAAAAACGGCGCTTTCTTCTGAGGAGCAGGAGTGGCTGGGCGACTGGATTTTTGGCTGCGATATTTGCCAGGAGGTCTGCCCCTTCAATCATCAGGCCGTTCCGGAAAGCGAAATCCCGGAGTTTAAAGCGGAATCGGGAGTCGGTCCGCAGGTGGATCTCGCCAGGGTGCTTGGCTTGCGTGATGCTGCGGAGTATCTCGCGGTTTTCGCGGGAACTCCCCTTATGCGCGCGGGCAGGTCAGGCCTGTTGCGAAACGCTACCTGTGTGGCGGCAAATCAGAATTGCTTTTCTCTGGTCCCGGATCTGAGTAAGTTATACAGAGAGGATTCGTCGGAAATGCTGCGCTCCCATGCCTACCAGGCCCTGCAGCGCATGGAGAAACATGCAGATGGTCTCGATAAAAAAAGAATATCTGCTGCTCTTGCCGGCGGCCTGCGTTAAGATGCGAGAGCGCGCCAGACTCAGGTTCTCCTGCAAAGCAGCAGAACCCGGGGCGGTCGCAGGATAAGAGTGTACTTTGCTTATCCTACGACTGTTCTGTCCGAGTTTTTTTAGCAGAATTTTTTGAGGAGACTATGAAATTCAGATTTGGCCTCATTGCATTTTTACTGATTCTTTCTTCGTGCGGACCAACCCTGAAATCCACGATGGATATTCCTATGGTCCTTCCCAATGCGAAAAAGGACTCCATGCTTGCTGACCCCTCTCGGGGAATCTTCGTATACGTCGGGGAGTTTATCGATCAGCGGGCGGAGAAAGCGATTGTCATTCTCGAAGATAAGAAGGTCACCCCAAGGGGTGATGTCGGAAAATCCGTGGCCGAGGGGCTCGAGCGGGCTCTCGCGATGTATGGTTTTGAAATGACCGACACTGCCCCCCTGATTTTATCGGGAGAAGTCAGAAACTGGTCGGCTTCGATGTCTGGTGGCTTCACTAAGAATCTCGAAAGTGATGCTGCCGTCTTTGTCGAGATACTGGATCCGGCAAACAAGCGGGTGTATTCCGGGGTGTATAAGGGATTTGCCTCCATTGAGGCGCCGAGTATAAGTGAGGCAGATATACGGAGCGTACTGCAGACCAGCATGAGCGAAGCAGTGCGGCAGGTGACCGCGGACAAACAGCTGTTGAAGATTCTAACTGCCTTCTAAGCGGGGCTTCTGTAAACGGTGCTTCGTTCTACGTTCGAGAAAAGAGATACGTAGGTTAACAGCTAATCCGTGGCGGCAAGCCCCAAGGCTTCAAGAGAGGAAGGCTTAAAAAGGTCGGGAGAAGTTTGGCCAGCGGTTCCCCTGGCCTGGGAACACAGCAGTGCAGGAACACAGTATCTAAGGAACTCAGTAGATCAGGAACAAACGGCCCTCGTTTTGAAGGGCCGTATTTCCTTGGGAACTACATCTGAGCGCGCTTTTTTCGCTCCCCGCTGGAACCAAGCGCCGCTTCTACGCTTGATACAAGCAGGTCAAATCCAATCGGCTTTGAGAGATACGAGGCGTTTTCAATTCGCGCTCGCTCCGCATCGGTCTCAGTGGGTGCGCCGGTGATAAGCACGACCGCGATCTCCGGGTGTTTTTTGCGGGAGATGTGCATGATATCAAAGCCGTCGAGATCTTCGAGCATGACATCGCAGACAAGAACATCAAAAAATGTTCTTTCGAGATGAAACAGCGCTTCCTTGGCATTTGGTGCTACGAATACATCATAGCCTTCCTGACTCAGGATTGACTCAAACATCTCGAGTACAAGAGGTTCATCGTCCACCAGGAGTACACGACCCTTATTCAAAATCATGGCTCTTGCTCCAGTTCTCTATAGGTATTTCCAACACAAAGCCGCGCACATCCCGAAGTAAGGAACTCAGCACCACAAAGGCCTATCCACACGGCAAGGCCTGCTGCCCTTCGGCAAGCACCCGGGTAGTCCCTACAATTTTTTCAGGCGACAGCTTATTTTCACACACAACGTAACGACTCTGAGCAGGGCTTGCGCGATATCCCGAGAAAGAAAGCAAGAGGTCCCCAACACGATTAGGACCCTCGGGCTCAAAGCTGAATTCGCACCCCAACAGTAGTATCAGCCAGTCTCTGATGCACACACCACATCAGGCGCTTACCTGATCTTCGTCGTTCGGCCATCTTACGCAGATAACCGTTAGAAATCTAGGCTTATAGTGAAAAAATCTACAATTAATTCGTTCAAGAATGGTTAGAGAAATGTCAGGATATTTATCCAAAGTTATATCAATGGCTTAGCTTTTTATGGGCTTGAAAGCCTGTTGAGCATCCCGACGGCCTCTGCCGGCAAATCAATTTTCGGCCTTAACGACGGGTCCGGGAGGTCTTTTTTTTCTCAAATTCCGCTCTGTCGGAGGTGTTCTGCTGCTCAGAGTACATCTTTTCCAGGCGGTGGATGCTCAGCAGGGCTCTTGCGTGGCTTTTGACCAGTCGGGCGTTAAATTCCTGAGTGCCGTCAAAGGTTTCTTTGAGAAGAACCTGGACGATTCGCCACAAAATCCGCTTGGCGAATACTATAGCAGGTCCAATAAGGGGTCTGTGGGAGCTGATCTTACGGACCTGTCTCAGGCCGGTCTGAGACAGGCTGCAGATGGCCCTTAGCTCTTCTGTGTCTTTTTTGCCGAGCTCGAAGTCGCGGGGGAACAGCCTGTGATCGAGATTGCGAATGTCGTCGATTTCAGTTTCGCTGAGGGTAGGCCGGTTTTCTTTGCGCTCGGAGCGGAGTAGTTCCAATCTCTCGTTTAATCGTTCTACGAGGGGGTCTCCTGTTCCCAGGAGAATATTCGGGCTTTGACTGCTTGTTTCACTCATATGCGGATGATCGATTTGGCAATACGGTTATCTGCTTCTTGCCCCAAAGGTTTTAAAGCATTCGAGAGGCTCGAGCCTTGCGGTTAAGGCCTATCCTCCGGTGCAGAAAAATGGCGGTATCAGACCTGCACCCGGAAGTTATTAGTCTGACGACTATATAGCAGGTTATTTCAAGCGGCTAAACAGAGATCCGCTCTCCTTATATATAGCGGATACATAGGTGCCGGCTCAGCATTGCCTCGGCCCGCTCCAGAAGCCTGCAGAAATCGATACATACCCCTAACGATATAAAATACGGCGTCAGCCGTTCCTTGTAATATATTGGGGGTATATTGTCACGCCAGTGGCGTGACCAAAAGACAGATATACTGAGCGCGGGGCGGGGAGGCAACTTTCAGAGTTGTACGCTTCTCTAAGGTGCAGTAGGAATTCTGTATGTCGAATTTTCTGACGAAGAAAGAACGCACAGTGCTCCACTCAGCTCATCGCAAAGAGCAATATTGTCGGCGCATAACTGCGCCGGCTGTGATATCGGTGTTAGGGGTATACTTGTTGTTTGGTTCTGCCTACGGCAGAACAATATACTTCGCGACGAACGCTATTGAGAAAAACCGAAGTTTATAGTGCGCTCAGTATATACAGCCTGTACTGCCCGGGTTCAGGCATCCGATGCTCTTTCGTGGCCGTAGCATTTTTGTCCGCCAAAGGGGTAATTTCAGGCATCCTCCAGCGATAGTGAGCAGGGCGTGCCCAATTTATTTGTCTGTAATTGCAATTATTTAAGCAGGCACGCGCCTCGAATTCTAAAGTTTTTTTAAAGAGCGTAAAAAAACATCTCAAGCGCTGAGATCAGCACGTCGATAGGACTAAAAGACCCTGCAAGTAGGAACTTGCGGGAATGTTGTTTTGTAGTAGCCCCTTAGTGTTGTTGCAGATGTTGTGAAGGGGAAGGCGATAAGGTTGTCGCCGATAGTTGTACGCTGAGGAGGCATAGTTTCATGGAGGAAAACTATGGCCCTTACCATTAACACCAATACCGCTGCGCTTAATGCTCAGCGTCGTCTAGGCGCATCAACTGGTCAATTGAGAACATCTTTTGAGCGGTTGTCTTCTGGTCTTCGAATTAACAGAGCTCGTGATGATGCCGCTGGTCTGGCAATCGCGGATTCTCTTAAAGCTGACGGAAGAATCGCGTCTGTTGCAATCCGAAACGCAAACGACGGTATTTCACTGATTAGTATCTCTGATGGTGCTCTTCAGGAAGTCGGAAGCGTTCTCACCCGAATGGCTGAACTTGCCGAACAATCCGCGAACGGAACTCTTGCCACTGAACAGCGCTCCGCTCTTCAGCAGGAATTCATCGCGCTTGGTTCGGAGGTTGAGCGTATTGCTAACACTGTAGAGTTTAACGGTATTCAGCTCCTGTCTGGTGGTTCGTCTGTATCACTCCAGGTAGGTTTTGACTCCGGTGCAAACTCGCAAATCGCCTTTACCGGTGTTCAGGGAACCCTGGAATCACTTGGGTTGGCTTCAAGTGGTAGTAGCACGCTGACGTATTCGCTTAACGCTGGCGGTGATGTAACTGCTCAGCAGGGAGCTGCTCGTTCTGCTCTCGATGCGGTAACAACAGCCATTGGCTCTTTGACTTCCAGTCGAGGAACACTGGGTGCTGCGGAAAGTCGTCTGTCGGTAGCGGTAAATAACCTGCAGGTTGCTCGTGAGAACTTCGCAGCAGCAGAAAGTCAAATCCGAGACGTTGATGTTGCCTCGGAAGCCGCTGAGTTGACAAGACTCAACATCCTTCAACAGGCTGGTGCCGCCGTTCTCGCTCAGGCGAATCAGCAGCCTGCACTGGCACTGGCGTTACTCGGATAATAACCGATTTCGCAAGGGCCATAGCAGGGCGGAAGAGAGAAGCGGTTCTAGCTCTTCTGCCCTGCATTCTCTTCTTGTTTGCACAATGAGAGTCGTGGTTGTACCCCTCCCAAGCACACCCAAGCTATTGGGTGTGCTTGGTTTTTTATTTTTTTTTCATTTTTTGAAAAAAAAACTCAAGCCGTGGGTTTGCTCCGACGATTACTCATTTGGGCGATGGAAGCAATGATGCTTCTCTCACTCACCAGCAGTAAAGACCTCTTCTTGGTCAGGTGCAGTAAGCGTCTTCAAAGATTTGAAGGCGTCATTTCAAAGACGTTGAACAACGTCGCTTAGCAGTATCGAAGTAAAGCAGTACACCAGGTTGCACAAGGTAATGGGTTTCTCCCGCAGATCACGGCTTGATCGGGGTAGAGTTCTCAGTGCGGCCCGAGGGATTGAAATTGTTTCACGGAGGATAATAAAATGGCTCTTACTCTAAACACCAACCTGGCGGCTCTGAATGCGCAGCGTCGACTAAGTGGTTCTACTGGCGCGTTACGCCAATCGTTCGAAAGACTATCATCTGGATTAAGAATTGTTCGTGCAAGAGACGACGCCGCCGGACTGGCGATTGCTGACTCTTTGCGGGCAGACGCTCGTATCGCCTCGGTCGCGATTCGAAACGCCAATGATGGTATCTCGCTCATCGCAATTGCCGATGGTGCACTTGACCAAATGAGTTCGGTTCTCACCCGTATGGCGGAACTTGCGGAACAATCTGCAAACGGAACGCTCGGTACCCAGCAGCGCTCAGCACTGAGTCAGGAATTCGTCGCACTCGGTTCCGAGATTCAGCGTATTGCTGATACCACTGAGTTCAACGGAATCGGACTTCTCTCAGGTGGAGCCTCGGTTGCTCTGCAGGTGGGTTTCGACTCCGTCGCCTTGACGGCCGTCGAAGCCCTGACGCTCTCCATGAAGGATGGCGGCGATACCCTGCGGATTGACGATGTCATTGGCACGGACCTGCGCTCCATTGACGTGGATGCCGGATCGACACTGGAGACCATCTGGTTGGCCGATCGTGACGAGTCCAATCGTCAGGCCGCTTCACGTGCCGACAACCACTTTCAGTACCTGCCCATTCTACCTGCCGGTGCGACCGGAATTTCTCTCACCTACCGTCTGCCCGACTCGTCTGCACCCGGCACTTTTCTGACAAAATCGGCGGCGGTGAACTCGTACACCGCAACGGGCATCGCTGCCGCCTTGGCCCAACTAGCCGCCGCACCCGGCGATTCGGCGGCGGACGACGTCCAGGTGTCGTCGTGGACGATCGAACAGATCAAGCACCTGATGAAGCACCCGGACGTCGCGCAGCAGAACGAGAAGGACAACATCGAGGTGAGCTACCTCGAGGTCGGCGACCTCGGCCAGATCGACG
>JAUIMJ010000124.1 GCA_030433295.1 bacterium
CGCGATGCTTGCCGCAATAACTCCGCTGACCGCGAGAGCAGCATCCGCAATCGCCGCGAGCAGGCTGCGATGAACGAGCAGAATTCTCACCAGGCTGATGGTAGCTGCCAGAATCAGAATGAAATCGATGAAAGTGGGATAAAGCAGCGTTGAGAAAACATACACTGCCGCCGCACCCACAAAAAACACGACACTTCCCGCTTGAGAGCGTCGAGGCCAGAGAAAACTCAGAATGTACAGCAGGGCAATGCTGATAAGAAATGCCTGCTTTATCCATACTCCGCCATAGACGAAAAACTCTCCGAAGAATGTATAGAAGGCGAGCAGCGCAGCAACTACCAATTCGCGTGTAACTTTTGCCACTGGCTCAGCGGTATCAATAGTATTCATATCTCGACTCCTCTATACTGCGTTCTCTTGTTCGCGCTGCGCTAGTTCCTGTAGATAGGCCAGCTCAACCTCTTCATCGCTGATGGTGCTTCTTGTACCAGCTCCCTTAAGTGCATTTTCAAGCTGCCGATCTTCTTCTTGTTCTCGTTTACGCTCTTCGCAAATAATCTCAGCACGCTCCTTGATGGCCTGGACTTCTTTCTCCTGCGCAGCGCGGCTCTCCTCCAGAGTAGACAGTTCCAACAACAATGCCTTTATCTTCTCCCTCCCCTCCTCGCTTCTGTGCTCCAGCTCAATACGCTTGCGGATAAAGCTCTTTGCGAGATCGTGGTTGTCAGCATCAAAGCTCGCCGAAATCTTGCGCGAATAATCCGCAATGCTTTCCTGCCAGCGTTCAATCCGCATATTCAGTTGTTTAATAGCCTGTTCACAGCCAGCACTTCTTCGAGCGCTTTTCTCAAGCTCTTCCTCCATTTCCCGAATCGCCTGACGAAGGATTATCTCCGGCGACTCGATCGTATCAAGAAATCCGTGAATATCCGCTTTGCACAGTCTATGTATTCTTTTTAGTAGGCTCATATTTTTCTCCTTCTCTTTGTTGCACTGCTCTAGTATACGAAGCCGTTTCCATGCTCATTCCGTCGCTCACTCAGCCATCTATCGAGACGCTGGCCCAGAACATCGCGCAGGGAGCGATTCCTCCAGGCTTGAAAGAAAGTCGACTTCTTCAGAGCACTACTCTGCCAGCCCCGCCGCTCGGCAACGTGAACCGCAAATCTCCTGCCACCCTTTCGAAACAACAGCCTGCTTTTCAGTGGTGGAATCTCAGAGCCGTCTACAGAAAGGGTGAAATGTCCTTTGACAGTACTGCCCCAGGCAAGATTTCCGAGCTGAAGGCTTACTTTTGAGTCTTCTTTTTGCGCATAGGTGCTTGCGTCATGCACCCGGACACCCGGTGCTGCAAAAACCTCAAGTACGGCCCGCGTGCCGTACTGCGCCAATACATCCGCAACACGGTGGCGCGAGGGAACACGTATCTCAACATTCCACTTCGTAAGAATGCCTCGTTGGCTGCTATGCTGCGTTGAAACCCGCGTAAGGTATATTTCTGGTCGCACCACATTTTTGCTGGAAGCGGATGAATCTTCCTGAACGGGAGCAATGCGGCATCCGAGTGTCGCAAGAAGTAGATACGCGCAGCAAAGTACGAGGTACGCACCATGAGCAAACGTCTGATAGCGTGTTGTACTCGTTTCTTCGTTCTTGTTGGCCTGTCTCATGAAATCTCTCCTCTGCATTAACCATAGTGACAGTATAGAGAAAGAGACCGCTGCCCTTGAAGACATGAGGCTGTAAAAGAAATACGTGGAATTTTACATTGTTTTTACGATAGAAAATGCTACCCGCTGCGAAAGTCTGCAATTGCTCGCCATCCTCTGGTTTACAGTACTTTTACAAGGAAAAATGACAGAAAGACGATATACTTGTACGGTGGCAGGCGCGTCTAAAGGATACGGTCGCATGTCTGTTCAAGAAGTGAAGATATACAAAGGGGACACAAATACAGGTATATGGATACAAAACTTTCGATTCTCATAGTTGAAGATGAAGAGTCTATACGCTCGGGACTTGTAGACGTGTTTTTGTATCATGGCTATGCGGTGGATACGGCGACAGACGGCAAAACGGGTCTGGAGAAAAGTCTTAGTGATGAATACGACCTCATCTTGCTGGATGTAATGCTCCCGGAGATGGACGGATTCACCGTCTGTAACGAAATTCGCAAGCACAGTCTTCTGCAACCGATCATTATGCTCACGGCAAAAACCAGTGAAGATGACATCATCACGGGTCTCACTCATGGCGCCGATGACTATGTGGGCAAGCCCTTTTCCGTGAGACAGCTGGTACTACGTGTAGAGGCAGTATTGCGGCGTTCACAAAAGATCGTTGAGCGGAACCGCTTTCTTGAAATCAGTTCGCAATTACGTATTGACACCGCCACGCTCGAAGGCAAGGACCCTGAGAGTGATGCGGTCGTTGAGACCTTCACCCGAAAAGAAATAGATATTCTACAGTATCTGACCCAGCACTCCGACAGACCGGTTTCTCGGGATGAACTTTTAGAGGAGGTGTGGGGCTACAAGAAATCCTCACAGATTGAAACGAGAACGGTAGACATTCATATCGCCAAACTTCGGCGAAAAATCGAAGAGGATTCGAAAAATCCGAAGCTGCTTACCACTATCCGCGGTGAAGGGTACCGCCTGCAGGGTCCTGAGTAAGCGATGAAGGCCCTGCTTTTTTCATCTCACCCCAAGAGTCGCCTGCGGCGAATCTTGATTGTGTTTCTCCTCTGCCTTGGTCTTCCCTTTCTCGGAATTCTCGCCCGGGTATATTCGCAACTTCAGGAAGAGACCTATTATCAGTTTAAACAGCAGGCCGAGGAGCTGGCGCTGAGAATCGACGACAAGCTCGATCGCGTTCTCACGCCTGAGGAACTGAGACCATACAACGAATACCAGTTCTTCACCGTCGAAGATGCCCCCCTGCTCGCGACCAAAGAGATCGCCTTTTCACCGCTCTCCCAACTCCCGCTGCAGAGTAGTATCCCCGGGATACTCGGCTATTTTGAACTAACGCCGGAGAACAATCTGCGTACTCCCTATCTGCCGAGCCTGAGCGATCGACAGCTTGCGCAAACCTCTCTCCTCGCGAAACTGAGCCCCGAGGCAATCAGGGAAAGGAGCGCCCTGCGCGATAAAATCGAGAAGGCAATCCGCAGCGTCAACGAGGAGGAGCAAGCTGCGGGTGCAACTGCCGTGGCAAAAGCTGACTCCTCCCAATTGATGCAGGAGCCTGAACTGGAAATTCTTGGAAGTTCCGGCGCTTCCGCATCTCAGCAAGAAGCCACCGCCGAATCTTCAGTCGGTTCCGAAGCGCAGGCCCCGGCACCCCCGGTGCTGGTTGGGTCTCGCTCAATCACCAAAAAGAAGAGGAAAGCTAAGAGCGCCCCGTCAAAGTTCTCTAAGCAGGTGAATAATCAGTCTATTTCTTCTTTGAAGCTCAATACCAAATACTGGTCAGAAGACAGTGAACAGAGTGTCGCACAGCGCGCTCTGAGCAACAGCGTACGGGAGAAGCGAAGTGCTCGTGTCGAAAATGTGGTCGTGCCCTCAAGAAAAGGAGCGGTCGATAAGCTTCAGATTATCGGGCAGTCGGGAAGCCTGCAGCAATCGAAGTCCGAACAAATCTCTCGCGGGACCAGAGCCGAAGAGGAGATAGCTCCCCAGGCGGCATATGGAAGCGGTCGGCGGAGAGAATCTCGGGAGCGAGCCGACTCCGGGGCATCTGGCCCCGTGGAAGGAAATGCAGAGAAGAAGAAAGCGCTTCTTGAGATGTCAAAAACATTTAAGGAGATGTTTCAGGATGATGCGCTCGATGGCGACATTCAGGATTCTGTTGCCGGGCGACAGAGTAAACAGGAACTATCAGCATCAGAACGCAAGCCCTCTCGGGAAGCGAGTCGGGTGTCGGGAGTCAATTCCGAGAAAGACAGCAACTCCCCGATTGGTATTGAGACATTCGTCGCATCAATTGATCCTCTCCAGGGCATTCGTCTGAATCAGGAGTATCTGATGTTCTTTCGCCGTGTGTGGAAAAAAGATGGTCGATTTCTTCAGGGATTCATTGCGGAGAACGAGGCATTTTTCGCTGAAGTGGTCCGGGATGAATTCGCCAAAAGCGCGCTCAGTGAAGTAGCCACACTGGTTATTGGTTATGAAGGAGAAGTGCTTACCGCGTTTCGGCCAGCCGTAAAAACGATCTCATCCCGAAGTTCTTTTGGCAGCGGAAGTAACAGGATACGGGAAAGTAGTCGGGTTGACCCAAGCTCAGACAGGCTTCTACTCGCTCGTAGAAACCTGCCCCCACCTCTTGAGTCCTTTGAACTCCTGTATACCATTGATACCCTTCCGACCACGGCAGGCGTATTCGTGATTCACGCGTTTGCAGCCAGCTTTCTCATTGTTCTTCTGGTGGGAACGGTGTTCATTTATCGTCTGGGTATTGGTCATATCGAGCTGGCCGAACAGAGAAGCAACTTCGTTTCCGCGGTCAGCCACGAACTTAAGACCCCCCTCACCTCAATCCGCATGTATGGAGAGATGTTGCGCGAAGGTTGGGTACAGGACCCCGAGAAACAACGCTCCTATTACGATTTTATTTTTCATGAGAGTGAGCGCCTTTCGCGACTGATTGGTAACGTCTTACGACTTTCGAGTCTGGATTCACAGAATGAGGTGATAAGCCTCAAGCACTGCACCGCCTCGCAGCTCCTTTCCCTCATTGAAAGTAAGATACAGTCAATGACGGAAGCGGCGGATTTCGAGGTCGTTTTAAACAATGATCAGAGTGCGGCGGCGATTCTCGTTGACGAAGATGGATTTGTTCAGATTTTCGTCAACCTGGTGGACAATGCAATTAAGTTTTCAGGCGACGCCGAAAGCAGGAAGGTCGAGCTTTCATTTCGCACTGAAGAGAAGAATTCGAAGAAGTACGGTGTTTTCACTGTGCGCGACTTCGGTCCGGGAATAGAAAAGGCACAGCTAAAGAATATCTTCGAGTTGTTTTACCGGGGTGAGAACGAAATGACCCGCTCCACACCGGGAACCGGTATCGGCCTCGCTCTGGTGCAGGAACTGACCCGAAAGATGGACGGATTTGTCTCAGTCTCCAACGAAACCCCGGGCGCCGCCTTTCACATCTGGCTACCCATAGCCGACGCCTGATACCCAGCAACATCCCCATCAAAGCACCCATTCTCGCTCTGTGTGCTCTGCGTGCTCTGTGTTTAAAATCCTCCCACAGGCATCACCACCGCCTCAGCATCAGTGTGGGCAAGCCTGCCCCCATATCTTTCTGTGCTTTGGATTAATTGAAACACAGAGCACACGGAGCACGCAGAGCGGGAATGGGTAGGGTTGCGGCCTATGCCGCTATAGTAGCTTCAGCAACATGAATCAACTGCTGTCGAGTAGCAGAAAAACTCTCTGTGTGCTCTGCGTGCTCTGTGTTTAAAATTCTCCCACAGACATCACCGCCGCCTCAGCATCAGTGTGGGCAAGCCTGCCCCCATAGCTTTCTGTGCTTTAGATTAATTGAAACACAGAGCACGCAGAGGGGGGAGCTGAGTTACAGAGGCATTAGATGGAGGATCAGAGAAGCTGGGCGACGACGTTTTCTACAGTGCCGATATCGACGTAGGCAAAGAAGTTGTTTATCGCCGTGACAACACTCTGCCCCCAGCCAATGACGACGCGAATGAGGACGTAGATGATAAAAAGGTAAAAGGACCACTCCAGAAGCTCGACACAAACGACGCGTACAAGGGGCGGGCGCTCCGGGTCCTCACCGCTGATTTCGGAGAGCTTCTTTGCCGTAAGCAATTGCATATTGTTGCTGGAAGTTTTCTGCGCAAACTTCGGCCATTGTTTCGGGCCTGTTTTGTTCTTAGAGGAAATCACAGTTCACCTTTACTTAGACGTATTCGCTCGGAACACCCTTTCAGTAGTTAATTACTATCACCTATACGTAACCTTCGCCACTCGGGGCGCAGGCCAGGAAGCGCAATTCCCTCTAGTCGATCTTAACCAACTCGCGGGAGGAGGATCTGTTCTGGCTGCTCTCCTTCTTGCGAACCAGATAGAACAGACCTGCTTTAAAAAAGAATATCCCGCAAATCAGCATTGCAAGAATTGCCACGGGACTTGCAAAGTGCGCAGTCACATAGCGACTGGGGCCGAAGTAACGAATATCCCCCAGGACAGAAGAGAGTTTTGACGTCCCCTCACCCCGTTCGCTTAGTTCTTCGCGCTTATCTGCTATCAGCTCACTGAGGTCGCCCTTAAGCGCTTCCTCAATCACGGAATCCGAACTAAAGCCTGTGGCACATCGTTGCTGCGAGGCTCTCTCTATTGCCAGTAGTCGTTCGTCTGCAGCATCGTAGTCCCCGTATGCCATGGCAGTGGCGTAGTCTTCTCTCAGGTCCTCATACTGCCGCGTAACCACGCGTCGTTCTTTTTCCAGCAGCGGAACTCCGCGCTCAAATACCTCCCAGGTATCCGCAATTCCGCTCATTGCTGAGCACTCTGATCTATACGCACTGCGAGCATTGGTTAAGAAGTACGAGTCAAGCATCTTGTCATACCAGTTCGAGCCACTCTTGATGCGATGACAATACAACATCTTTCGCGCAAAGGAGTATCGCGAACGCTGGTCAGCGAGGTGCTTGAGCTGAATCTGCTTCACCTGGCCAAGGAGGTGCTTAGCTCCTTCGATATCGCACTGCTGAGACAACATGCGAATTACTTCGTTCTGATGTTCCTGCAAGCGCTCCTGATAAAAGTACTCGATCTCATCGCGCAATCTCTCGAAATCCTCAAAGCGCTTCTGCAGAGTAGTTCCCCAGGAAACCTTGCGCAGTTTATTCCAGGAGCTCCAGCGCCCGCCCATGAGCATAGATTTTGCGGTAAAGTAGAATGCAATGGTATGCCAGCCGGCGGTAACAGAATCCCGAATGACGGCCTGATCGGCTCGGGAGGCCGGCACCGATTCTGCTGCGGCATGGGTCAGGCAGGCAGCAAGCTTTATCGTAGAATCCATTCTCAGACTACTGAGACTGAGATCGCCTGGCCAGAGGTGCAGGGAGCGAAAAAAATTCCAGCTCCTCTTTTCATCAACGCCATCACTGATAGCCTGCAAAGGCTTGGTTCTACTCTCCAGGTAGGTGTTCTTACACTTACTGCCGGCAACCTCGGCAAAATGCAGCAGGGATCGCTCCAGACTTGGACACTCATCTGCGGAAAACTCGAAGCTGGCTTCCTGAACCTCCCGGACCCAGGGAGCGGTACGCAGGCGTTTACAGCTGAGCTGAGACTCACCCGGGGCGATGGCAGAGGAATCAATAGGGAAAGCATCCTGCGGAAGCAGTTGTGAAAAAATGGCAAAACCAAATAAGAATGCGAAACAGCGCATGCCGCGTTCTCCCCAAAACATGTAAAAAACCAATCGAGTAGGACCTCGATCTTCTCAAAGCTTCTTCATCCTACATTTTATAAGTCACTTAAGATACCCTAATGACAGAGAAAATACTGGAATGACCTTTCTAATTCCGACTATTCTACTTCGCTCAGCGCCTATAAATAACTGCTTTAGCCAAGTATCTTAATTTTCTCCAAAGGAATTAATTTTCCCACACGTCTATGATCTGTGGGAAATTTTACCGCGTTTCTGCAAGGAACGAGCACCCGAGAGGAAGAATGATGACGAGCAGAAAAGAATTTGTAGAAAAGCTGAAGACCGAACTCGATAGCTGGAATGAAGAGCTTGATCGCCTCGAAGCCTCGGTGAAGGAAATTTCAGGCGAGCTGAAGAAGGACGGTGAGCGCCAGTATGAGGCCTTGCGAAAGAACTGTGCCGAGCTTTCAGAGAAGTTTAAAAAGACGGAGAAAGCACGAGAGGAAGCAAAGGAGTTCTTAGCGGAGACAATAGAATCAGCCTGGAACGAAATGCAGAAATCCTTCGACAAGGTAGCTGCGGCCCTAAAAGCAGAGAACAGCAAACCTGAAAACGAAGACTAAAGGAAGCTTTAGCAAGCTCTCCAAAAACATCCGGGGTAACCTCTTCGACCACCATGACACTAAGAACATACGACTATGCGCTTAGTGTTGTACATTTTTCTATGGCAGGGCCCGTATTATTGGGCTTCCGTCTGCGCAGGCGGTTTCCTTTCGTCTACCGCTTCCTTGCCAATTTGCTGTGTCCATGCGTCAAGCCGCTGCACCCACGTTCTGGTTTCCTCCAGCCGGTCTTCGACTTCCTGTTCTCGGACAGCAAGCTTTGCGTCCAAAGTCGATACGCGCGCCATCTCCTGCTGCACCTGCCTTTGGTCGCTCTCCAGTATTTTCAAATCTCGAGCGAGCTGGGCTTTCTGTCCATCAAACGATTGGCGCTGAGCCGCCAGTGACTGCTGCGCTTTTTCAAGTCGTTGTTCTCCTTCCTTAAGGATCTGCTCACGACTATCGTACTGCCGCAGTTCATCGGCAACGGAGACCTGAACCAGTTCGTCAAAGCGATGTTCACGCTCCACACACTCTGCAATTCGCTTATCAGCAGCCTCTTTGAAGGAATACTCAGCAGTGCCTTTAACCTCGAAGGGACGCACGATCGGCAGGCCGGTATTAGCCATACTTTCTCGACCTCCCTTGATGGCCACATAATAAAGGCTGTCTGTCACAAAGTCCTCATAGGGGATATCGCGCATCAGAGCCAAAGAACAATCCAGGTGATACATCAGCATTCCGACCTGCTTATGTAGAAGGGGGAGCCGCTCATCATCTCGCTCGAGCCGGAACGCCAGACGTGCCCTTCTCATCATGAGTTTCTCAGCGTTCGCCCGTCCTGAAATCATATTCATATCGCGCAGTAAAAGCTTTGCGATAAGGAAACTGAGCAGAAAGAAAAAAAGTAGAGAACAGCGTATTTGCAGACTCAGTGTATCCGATGCTCCCGTAAGTGACGTTTTAATCGCAAGGAGTCTGGCGTCTCTTTCGTCGGGCGTAAGCGTAAACGACAGGCCGTTCTCTGTGTCGTACGATGCAACTTCATCGAGCGCATCCTCTAACGACTTCAGCGAGCGAGTGGCGACTCTGGCGCTATCGATCGAAATGCCGAGAATTACTGGGAGTAGTATGCAGAAGACCGTCAGCCGCATCCAAAAGTGTATGAACGCTTTCCGCGTACCTTGCTGGCACTGCAGTGTTTGTCCCGGATAAATCAGGTTACAGGCAGAAACACAAAACTTTAGTAGTCGATACAACATAGAACCATCTCTAAATTAGGGGGGAGAGCTTAAACTAAAACGCGGGAGCAGGCCCATCATCAGACAGGCTCCGGGGTTCCAGTTGAAGCGTTGCTTCTAACCAAAAAGGGACTGAGCTCTCCTCATTGGGGAAAGCCAGAGAGGTATGAAAAAGGACGGGGGCTAGAAGGTATAGAAAATCATCCAAGGAGTAAATACCGTGGCTTTCCTGCCACAATCTCTAGTTACTTGGGACGCTTGTGCGTTCTTCGCCTCTGCTGCTCCTGATCAGGAGAATGACTCCCACTGGCGCAGAAGACCGAATTTGCTTAGCTCAATAAAAATTCGCTCCTGCTGCACCGGCTTGGCCACATAGGAATCGCAACCTGCCCGGGTGGCAAGGAGGACCTCCTTCATGCTCTTCATCTCGGAGACCACCATGAGAACGACTTTGTCCTTTGCCTCAATCAGACTGTCCCTTTCGAACTGCCGGATGGCTTCGATGAGTTCTATACCCTGCCCGTCGAGCATATTGGTATCAAGACATACCAATCGAAAGGGTTTGTCCTGATCAAATGAAGTCACAAAGGTTTCGAGAGTGGACTGAGCACCTTCAGCGAGCACACAGGTTCCCAGGGGCTTAAAAACCCCGAGCAATCTTTCCCGATCATTCGGGTTATCATCGGCAATAAGGATGCGCATGCTCGTACCAGGAGAACGTTAACGCTATGTAAAAATCCCGGGATCGCCCTCGAAATCCTCTCCCGAACAGCCGAACCTGAAATAAAATGACCAAATACTCTCCCTGTAAAATCGACTATTTAGCCAACTTGCTGTAGAGCTTTTACTTCAGAAAAATGAGAAGGTATAAAATCGGGAATTACCCTAACAATACCTGTAGTTACACTCGACAGACGAAGGTCTGCACAAGAATTGTCACAGAACGTTATGCGCAAACTAATTTCCTGGAATGTAAACGGAATACGAGCTGCCAGTCGCAAGGGCTTCCCCGACTTCTTTAATGAGCAGGGAGCTGACATCGTTTGTCTTCAGGAGATAAAGATCCACGAGGAGCAACTTAACGGAGAACTGAGCTTTCCCAACTATCAGCCCTACTGCTCTTACGCAGAGAAGAAGGGATATTCCGGCGTTGCAACCCTCTCCCACTCCGGACTCCCGCTCAAGGAAAAGGAAATTCGCTTTGGAATCGGAGCAGAGGAATTCGACAGTGAAGGCCGTTTTGTTATCACGCCCTACGAGGACTTTACGCTCTACAATATGTACATTCCTTCCGGAACGACAGGTGAGGCACGACAGGATTTTAAATACTCCTTTCTGGATACCCTGAGCACCCACCTAAAAGGACTGCCTGCTAAAGAGCGCGAAAAAGTTGTACTCTGCGGAGATTTCAACATCTGCCATCAGGATATCGACATACATCACCCGGAGACCGCGACCAAAAGAGAGCTGTCCGGATTTCTTCCCGCAGAACGTGCCTGGCTGGACAGACTATGTGAAATGGGCTTCGTCGACACCTTTCGCCATGCGCAGGGTAGTACGGCTGATGCCTACACCTGGTGGTCCTACCGTGCAGGCGCTCGAAAAAAGAACCTCGGTTGGCGGATTGACTACTTTTTTGTTGCGAAAGAAATGGCGTCACGAGTGAAGAACGCAGAAATCCTTGCCTCGGTTGAGGGATCTGATCACTGCCCGATAACGCTGGAACTCGACATTTAGTTCATGAAAGATTCGCGTGAAACATTTCGGGAACTACGATCAAAACATCCCGCGCTTAACTACCGAAGCTTCGAAATGACCCCGGCAGCGGGGGAGCTGCACCTTCGCTACTCCTTTCTTTTGGAACCGGATATAGAGTTCTTCCCGGAGATTTCTATTCCCCTGCAAGAGGACACTGATATTGAGTCACTCCGTCCTCTCGTCTTTAACCTCGGTATGGTTGAAGCCATCAGCTATTGGAAATGCGCCTGCCCTCCGGTTTTTAAAGTATTGGCCGGGCCTCTGTCTGAGGAACAGGCAGGCTGGTGGCACGACCTCTTCATTCATGGCTTAAGTGAATTCTATTTCATTAATCAAATCGATTTTAGAATACCTGACCTCCTGCACATAGAATCGGCGGACTCCAGCGAACTCAGTCCATCTACGAACGCAGTGTCAGCAGCAGATCTCATCATGGTGGGAGGAGGAAAGGACTCCGTCGTTACCCTTGAACTCCTTCAGGCGGCATCTAACCCTGCCGCTGAGGAAAGGAAGACAGCGGCACTTTTTGTTAATCCGCCTCGTTCAGCCCTGGAAAGTGCTGAGATTGCCGGCTATCGCGATTCGCTGGTTCTGAAGCGCAGCATTGATCCAAAGCTCCTCGAACTGAATAAACTCGGCTACCTCAACGGCCATACACCTTTTTCCGCCTTCCTTGCATTTTCGGGAGTTCTGGCTTCCGCAGCGAAGGGCTACCGCCGAGTGCTTGCCTCAAACGAATCAAGCGCCAGTGAAGGTAACGCCGTTTTTCACGGTCTGGAAATCAACCACCAATACTCCAAGTCCTTTCGTTTCGAGTCGCGTTTTAGAGACTACTGCCGTCGCTACCTTCACCCGGAAATTGAATATCTAAGCTTCCTGCGGCCACTGCTCGATCTACAGATAACGTCCCTGTTTGCCAGATTTCCTCAACATTTCTCCTCTTTTCGAAGCTGTAACGTCGGACA
>JAUIMJ010000125.1 GCA_030433295.1 bacterium
GATGAACTTGACCGTAACCGGTCCCGTGAGAGAACCGTTTTTCAGGTTCTGGCTTTGCGTGGCAAGCGCGGTACCCACCTCTCGATATATGACATCAAAATCAGTTGAGATGCCTCGCGGTGGATTGATTGCCTGTAAGCCGTGCGCGGTTCGCTTGTAGAGGGGGACCTTTATCTCCTCAACTCCAAGTGAACAGTCTGCGCCGTTAAGGATAAGCGTGTAGATTGCGTCCTCAATGGTTTCCGTTCGCACGAAAGGGGCCTGCAGGTACACCACAGCTTGAATCCCCCGCGACTCGGGGTCATAGCGCTCTCCAACACTTGATAAGGTGCGAGCGAGCGTGAGGGAACGCAAAGTGTTCTCCTTCTTCCTCTCGAAAAAAGTCAGTCTGTCATCGGTGTACTTTGCCATGACATCTTTTACCTCCGCAGTATCGGAAGTTACGACGATATTGTCGATCAATTTGGATCTAATGGTCTTTTCTATCGCAAGTTCAAGCAGCGTTTTCCCGTTGACCTTGAGCTTCCATAGGTCTGGCACGAAGTCATAGTGTTTGCGGCAGGGAATGACGGCCGTTATCGGGCGGAAGCGATCGATATCGTTTTTCACGTTATCAAGCTTCAATTGCTGCCGGGCAAGAAGGATGAGATTAGAGCTGTTGGTGAGGTTGTCGCCGTGACGCCGATAGTAGAAGAGAGGGATGTTAACGTTTGCCGGTTTGTGGTTGGTAAGCAGTTTGCGCCAGATGTCAAACCCATCCTGCGCGCCCAGGTCCTCACGGTATCCCCCGACTTCTTCCAGCGCGCTCTTCCGGATCATACAGCAAGCACCGTTGGGAGCGTTGTCCAGGACATGATTGGAGTCGAACACTCTGTTCGTTCGCTCATGGGCGAAGATTTCATTGAACTCGTCAATAAGAAAATAATCAGGAAAGACCATTCCGCAATCAGCATTGCGGTCCAGATGGTTGCTCAGCACGAGGAGGATGTTCTCATCAAAAATGTCATCAGCATCGAGGCGAATGATATATCCTCCCTTCGCCTCACGAAGTGCGAGATTGCACACCGCAGGCAGACCTATGCCATCAGTCCGAAATGAGCGAATACGCTCGTGTCCTGTGTAGAGTTGGATGATTTCAGGGGTATTGTCAGTGGAAGCATCGTCGATGATGATCAGCTCCCAGTCGTCCACCGTCTGGCGCAGGACACTTTCGATAGCGTCCCTGAGGAAGCGTCCGTAATTGTGGGACGGAATGTAGACTGTGGTTTTAATTACGCTCATCCTTTGGCGCAGCCCTTCGCGATTTTGCTCGTGTTTCTCTGTTGTATGAGTCCCATTAGCGCTACCGCTACTACAGCCGGGAAACCGGCACCCGCGGACTCCAATTAGCCCCAAATCCGAAGAAGTTTCTTTGCATTAAGCATCTAACAGGAGCTATATCTTATCAGTATAGCCTTGAAATCACGAATCTTCTAGACTTAATTCGATAGAAGGATAGGCCGAAAGTCAGTTTTCTATCGTAGGGAGTTCACATGGAAGCCATGAAAACAGTAGATCTGCAGCTCGTTGGCCCATACGAGGGTAAGCTCGTGACGCTTCGGCGCATTGTTGAGAGCGATGTGAGCGAACGTTACCTCGGCTGGCTGCGCGATCCGGAAGTGATCCGTTTTTTAAAGTCGGGTCGGGGGGAGACTTCTATCGAGGATATTCGGAAGTTTTGTAGAGGAATGATTGCTTCAGGTAACAACGTCCTCTTTGCTATTATCGCGAATGATTCGGGCCTTCATATCGGCAACATTAAGCTGGGTGGGATCGACTGGTATCACCGCTTTGCGGACTTGGGCATCTTACTCGGTGACAGAGACTACTGGGGAAAAGGCTGTGGTCGCGAAGCCTGTCAGCTTCTCCTGCAATGTGCCTTCGATACTCTCGAGCTTAACAAGGTTATTCTCGGTGTGCATGAGCAGCATCAGGCAGCGAGGAAGCTCTATGAGAAGATCGGCTTTTCGACTGAAGGTGCAATCGCTAATTTACTTCGCCTCGACGACTCCTATTTTGATAAGATATTCATGGGTATAGATAAGATTACGTACGAATCAAATCATTCCCCCAAGGAATAGTGCGTGACTATGGAAGAGCCCTTGCACTTTGGCACCAAAGCAGAAACTCTTGACCGTCTTATCGCAACGGATCTTTCGGGGTTTGTAAAGCCGCTTCGAATATTCACCATCGGAGAGTGGAACTCCGGCAGGGCGGGGGTGCTTTCCTCGATAGCTGATGTATTTGGCAGCTCAAGTGTCGTCGTTCGAAGCTCATGCCGGGCAGAGGACACCTCATCTGCTTCAAATGCCGGGGCCTTTGCGTCTGTTCTCGACTGCTGCGCAGAAGATCCCGCGGTGCTTTCTGCTGCAATTGATACCGTCATAGCCTCCTATCCGAGCCCTGATGAAGCCGAGCAGTTTTTTGTTCAGGAGCAGGTGCTTTCTGCCAGAATGAGTGGCGTTGCCTTTACGCGAGATCTTTCAAGCGGGGCGCCCTACATCGTAGTGAACTACGATGCGGAGTCTTCTCGTACCGATACGGTTACCTCCGGGACATCGAATGCGCTACGCACGTACTACCATTATCGCAAGGCTCCCGTTACCCCACCGACTCCTGAGCTGGAGGCCGTCGTGGAGCTATTGGGTCGGCTGGAAAAGGTATTCGGAGCTGACGCCATCGACGTGGAATTTGCCATCGACGCCTCAGGTACATTGTTCGTGCTACAGGTGCGTCCCCTCGCTGGCGTTCCCCGCACAGAGCGATACGCCGAGGCTGAGTTTGACGTGTACCTTAAAAAGGTTGCTAAGAAGGCCAAGAAGTTAAGTCGTCCCCATCCGGATTTATGTGGTGACCGTGGTGTGTATAGCGTTATGTCGGATTGGAATCCGGCTGAGATGATTGGCTTTCGACCAAGGACTCTGGCTCTGACGCTCTATAAGGAGCTGATAACTGACAGCACCTGGGCGTATCAGCGAGATAATTACGGCTATCGGAATTTGCGAAGCCATCCCCTGCTGATTTCTTACCTGGGAATTCCCTATATCGATGTTCGGGTTAGTTTTAATTCGTTCGTCCCCAAATCCCTGGGCGATGAGCTGGCTGAAAAGCTTGTGCGCTACTATATATCTCGATTGATCGCACAGCCCGAATCACACGATAAGGTCGAGTTCGATATACTTTTTTCCTGTTATCACCTCAACATAGACGATGCTCTTTCGGTTCTTACGGAAAACGGATTTACTTCTGAGGAGTCTGCCGAGATTAAAACGGCGCTGCGCTCCCTTACCAACTCAGTAATTTCGCCTGAGGATGGCTTGTATCGGGATGATCTTGATAAGCTCAGCTCACTAGAGCAGCGATTTGAAGAAATTAAAGCGGCGAAGCTTTCAACCATAGATACCATCTACTGGCTGGTTCAGGATTGTAAGCGTTATGGCACGCTCCCCTTTGCCGGTCTTGCGCGAGCAGGATTTATCGCGATGCAGCTCCTGCACTCTATTCGAGATATCGGTATATTTTCGGAAGATGACTATCAGCAATTCATGGGATCGCTTAATACCGTTGCGGCGAAGGTATCCCGGGATGTCGCGGCAATGCACGCCGGAGACTTGGCAAAGGAGGAGTTTTTGGTCCGCTATGGTTATCTGCGACCGGGAACCTATGACATTAATTCCTCGCGCTATGATGAAGCATTCGAGGATTATTTTGGAAGGTCCGCCACGGATCGAGAAGCGGTTCAGGCCGAGAGAGGAGCTGCGTTTTCCCTTTCTGCTGAAAAGCGGTCGGCGCTAGAGGCTCTCCTTCGGGAGCACGACCTGTGCTGTGCCCCTGAGCAACTCCTTGAGTTTATCGGGACCGCGATTGAGGGGCGAGAACTTGGAAAGTTTGTTTTTACCAGGAATGTGAGCGAGATCCTGCGTCTGATGGGCAGCTTGGGTGCCCGGCATGGTCTGAGCGTTGATGATATGTCTTTTGTCGATATAGAAACGGTTCTCAGTCTGTATTCCAGTTTGCGGGCGGAGGATGTGGCCGATGTTCTGAACCGTGTAATTGAAGGTAATCGGAAAGAATTTGAGATTACCAATGTTGTGCAGTTCCCACAGGTGATTGTAGAGCCCTCGGATATTTATCGCTTCCACGTTGCGCGTTCATTTCCAAATTACGTGACGCTCGGGCGGGTATGTGAGCGGATTGTTCGTGAGTCGGATTTCAGCACACAGGAACTACATAAGGCCATCGTTATGGTTGCCAGCGCGGATCCCGGTTATGACTGGTTGTTTTCCTGCGGCATCGCCGGACTTATCACCATGTATGGGGGTGCAAACTCGCATATGGCGATTCGATGTGCTGAATTGCAGATTCCCGCCGCCATCGGCGTTGGTAAGGCAAATTTTGAGCGCTGGTCACAGGCTGAGGTTTTGGAACTTGACTGTTCGGCGAGAACCGTGGAGGTGGTTCGATGAAGAAAATACTCCTGACGCCTCGACTTGTGGAGAGCGAGTCCTATGCGGAAAAGCGAGACGCGATTGATGTGCGCTGGGCTGCGCTCTTGTCAGAACTTAGTCTGCTGCCGATCGTTTTGCCGGTATCCTCGGACCCGGCGGTGTATCTGAATGAGATAGAGATAGGCGGGGTTCTCCTTACGGGAGGCAACAGTCTCTCAACACTTGAGAGTAATGCCTTGTCCGAGATTCGTGACAATCAGGAAAAGCGACTGCTGGAACTTGCTTTTAAGCGAGGACTGCCGGTGCTTGGAGTCTGTCGAGGAGCTCAGTTTCTGTCGCAGTATTTTGGCGCGAGTTTTGAGCGAAAAGAGGGACACGTCGCGGTGCGTCACGCGCTCGAGCTCTCTGCTTCGTGCGCAGCCTCACTTGGGGAAGCTGAGGAGGCCGCTTCTGGGAGAGTTGTGAACTCCTACCATGACTTTGTGATTACTGAGGTGTGTGAAGATCTTGAGGTACTGGCTCGAGCCGAGGATGGTACCGTCGAGGCATTTCGCCATTCCCGTCTGCCCGCACTCGGTGTGATGTGGCATCCCGAGAGGGAAGAGCCTTTTGCGAAAAATGATTTAAGATTGTTGGCCAGATTCTTTTCCGGGGAGGCAAAGTGAAACTGATACTCCTTGCTGCCGGAAGAGGCACCCGCCTTGCTCCACTCACCGATGATCGCCCCAAATGCCTGGTCGAGTATCGTGGTAAGCCGCTGTTGGACTACACTCTGGAGGCGGCCAACATCGTGGGGCTTCGTGATGTGATTGCGATTACCGGCTATCGCAGTGAGATGATCGAGGCAAAGGGGCTCAGATGTGTAAGAAACAATGAATACGAAAGCAGTAATATGCTTTTTTCGCTCTTTTGTGCTGAAGAGGAGCTCGATGATGATGTCATAGTATCCTATGGCGATATTATCTACCGCCCTGAAGTGCTTCAGAAACTCATAGCCGCTCCTCAGGAAGTGGCGGTTGTTGTCGACAGGGACTGGGAGCGCTACTGGCGTGAGAGGATGGAAGATCCCCTTGCTGATGCAGAGACACTGAAGCTGGATGAGGAAGGCAGAATCCTTGAGCTCGGACGCAAGCCTGAGCGCCTGGAGGATATTGAGGCACAGTATATCGGGCTGTTTAAGATTGGGAAGTCCGCCTGGCCAGAGGTGAAAGCCCTGTATCATGAGATCGATACAGCCTCCTGGCACCATGGCAGGCCGGTTCGCGATATGTATATGACCGATTTTTTGCAGCTCCTGATTGACAGGGTTGCACCTGTGTATGCGGTTGAGATTAGCGGTTCATGGATGGAAGTGGATTGCGCGAGTGACTTGAATTATCAATTGGAGCTGTAGGGCTCAGGGAACGAGGTCAGACACTGTGGTTATTTGGCTAATTGGGCTTTCCGGTGCGGGAAAAACGACGGTGGGTCTTTCGCTCGCGAATAAGCTTCGTGAGGACGGTCGGGCCTGTGTGTTTATCGATGGTGACATCGTTCGGGAGATTATGGGCTCGGACCTCGGGCACAGTATTGAGGACCGAAAGAAGAATGCGGACCGTATTTGTCGTCTGTGCAAGCATCTTGATACTCAGGGCGTGGATGTTGTCTGTGGAATCCTGTCCATTTTCCCGGAGAGCCGGAAATGGAATCGCGAGAACATGTCGTCCTACTTTGAGACCTTCCTCGATGCTCCGATAGAGACCTTAATGCAGAGAGATGACAAGGGGCTCTATGCCAGGGCTCAGCGTGGGGAACTACGTGATGTAGTAGGCGTTGATCTTCCCTTCCCGGAACCTGAAACCTGCGATCTTCGCATAAAAAACGACTTTACGCAGTCGCCGGAGGAACTCTCGTCCACAATTTTTGAAGCGCTCAGTAGCAGGTTGCAGAATGGCTGCTGATTATCCGTATTCGCAGGGCGACCTTCTGGCTTCCCCGAACACGTATATGTATTCCTCGTATTGCGGCGAGGCGTTTTTCGACGCGTACGCCAGCGATAGAATGAAGTTCCTCGAGGTGCCGAACGAGAACATCAAAAAGCATGTTCCGGCCTTATCGAAACTCGTGTCCGCAGACGTCCTCTCCGTTTTCTTTTTACTCGATGACTGGAAACCGGGTGAGAAAGAGGATCTTGCGGAGGTGAGGGCGAGGCTTTCAAGCTGTGTTGATGACGACCTTGAGACCGACACGGTGCTGCGTGCCATGCTGGTTTTGATGGCGCAGGGAGATTCTGACTCTGCTGAGGATGTGGAGCGCTGCCTTGCGGCCTTTGCAAAACAGTTTGAACTGAGAAAGAAAGTCTTCACTCGCTACCATCGAGGGGTCGCAAAGGGCTTTGGCGCAGCAGATCATTTCGTATTGTATGCGCTCCTGGGAGTGGCCCTGGGAGTGTCTGAATATCCCTTTTGCGACCGAAAGCAACTCGACTTCTCACGCTTAAACGTCCTGCTGAAAGTTAACGATTTTCTCAGTGCTAGCTTTGAGTCGCTGACTGATGATCTGGAGCTGCCGCTTTCCCTGCTCTCGGTTCGAATAGAGCTGCACCTGATTGCTAAACTTCGAACCCTGCCGGACCGTCTGGGGACGGCGTTTAAAGCTGCATGTGGAGTGCCCCTGTGAGTAAGACTGTTGATATAGTGATGCTTGCGATTGAGAATACGCGTTCCAAGGCGTATTTGCAGCGCCTGCTGGGGGCGGGGCTAAGTCCGTCGTTTGTGATTTTAATGAAGGACGAAGCAGCGGGTTTAAAAGCCGGGCAGCGGGCTGAGGATGTTCGTGTGTCCGAAGAGCTGCGCAAGGAAGTCCATTGTCACGAAGACTTCGCCTTTTACCCTAATATTTCGCTTGAGGAGACCCTGAGTGAGCATGCCGTCCCGCATGAGGTGCTTTCGACGATGGACGTGAACTCACAGGCAGTGATTGCGGCATTGCAAAAGCGTCATGAGGAGCTGGTTATTTTTTCTGCCGCGGGTGGTGCTATTCTGCGTTCTGAAATACTGGGGATTGGGAAAAAATTTCTCCACGTGCATCCCGGACTTCTTCCCGAGTTTCGAGGTAGTACGACTATCTACTACA
The DNA here is from genome assembly GCA_030433295.1 of bacterium. Classification (GTDB taxonomy): domain Bacteria; phylum Bdellovibrionota_C; class UBA2361; order SZUA-149; family SZUA-149; genus JAUIMJ01. The sequence continues at coordinate 7,602 of JAUIMJ010000125.1, forward strand.
GTCTATTGAAGGAGGGGAACTGTGGGGCTACGGCGATTTTTTTGAACGCAAAGATAGATCAGGGCGATGTAATAGCCTCGCGTCGCTTCGAGCCGCCGAAGAAGCGGACCGATATCGACTATCTCTACGACCCCTTTATTCGCTCGGCTCTGATGCTTGAAGTTGTTGGGGACTACGCTCGAGGCAAGTTGCAGACAAAGAAGCAGTCCCCTGGTGGGCAGGCCTACTATATTATTCATCCTGTGCTGAAACATATCTGTATTCTTGAGTCCTGAAGCGCGGATAATGACCTTGTAAGAACGAATCTCCCAGCCTTATGTGGGACCTACTCTTTTTGCAATCCATCGAGGCTGGCAAGAAGGGTGTTTGTCGACTCATCAAGCGCAGCCACATCAAGAGAGTCGTCATCGATTGCGTCGAGAATTACCTTGTTGATCGTCCGAGCGAGGGAAACTCGGAGAAAGACTTCCTTGCGGGATTTCTTTTTCTCGTAATCCAGGAGCCTTTGGTAAACAGCCTGACACTTATGTACGACCGTGTCGACTTCCTTGCTGCGGGGATAGTCTGAGCCCTTACTATCGACATCGGGAAGGGTATGCGCGTTTAAGACGGGTATTGGATGCTGATTCTTTTGAGTGAAATATCTGAGATTCTGATCACCGAGAACCGACGTTTTAGTGAGGTCGATTTTTCTGTCTCCTACGTCTTTTGTCAGTCGTTCGGCTATGGGGAATCCCAGTTCCGCCAGACGCTTTTGAACGTCGCTGTGGGTGTAGCGTTTTAGGTGCGGTGTGTACCAGTTGTCGAGAAATTCAGAGATAGAGCCCAGATGAGACTCGATGATTCTCAAGAAGTGCAAACACACATCGTACGACACGCCCTGCATGAAATACTCTCGGATTTGATCCACCGCGGCCCATTCAATTCCTCCGGAGCCGTAGAGATAAAGCCACATGTATCCATCGGTCTTTAATACTCGACTGATTTCCACAAGGCCCTTGTCGGTATCGTTAGTGTGATGGAGAACGCCATTACACCAGACAAGATCAAACTCCTCATCAGCAAACGGCAGTTCGTGAACGTTTCCGACAAGAAACTCCGCATTGTCGAAGTTTTTAACCCGGGCCATAGCTCGAGAGGTTTCGACGTTCTTTGGGCTGAGATCTATGCCGGTAACTTTCTTCGCCCCGGCCGAAAGCATGAAAATTGAGCCTCTGCCGCTCCCACAACCGGCATCGAGACAAACCTTGCCCTTGAACACTTCCTGGTCGATGTCGTTGACCCTCAGTCGCTCCCTCAAGAAATTGGTGAATACATCATATTCCTCAATCTTCTCGCGGTAGAGTGCGAACGCTTCGCCGTATACATCAGCATCAGTTGGAATGGTCATGGTCCCGGAGTGTGTTGTCGGTCGGTATCGTAACCAGGGAGAGTCCTTTCCCTTGGTCCTAAGTTAATCAATCCTGCGATTAATGTAGCTGTTCGTTGCTTTGCTAGACAAGAGGTATTGTAAGCCAGCAAACTGTCGACGCTTTGATAGTCGATATCCATACCCCGCGAGCTGGTGATAGCAGCCTGGGAAGTTCTGTTCAAGGGAGAGTAATCACTACCAGTATCGCGCGAAATAGGATTGTCGAACGATGGTTCTGTGCTAATCTTTCTTTGGTCGGGGAGAGGAAAGCGAAGCGTCCTTGGCACTGAATTTAGCATGCTAGTAGAGCTTTTGTGATGAGTAAACCAATTAGTGACGACAAGATCAGTAATAAGGCCATTCGCCCGAAGGAATTCGACGAAGGTAAGAAGAGAGCTCTGGAGAAGGATCTTTGCTGGTTGCGCGCGCGGAAATCAGAATTTGTCGAGGTCGATTGTCCGGCCTGTCGCTCCCGTCTTCGCAAGGACGCCTTCTCGAAATTTTCTTTTGATTTTGTGGAATGCCTTGATTGCGCGACAGTCTACATGAATCCCAGGGCAGACGCTCAGACACTGGCTGAATTTTATGGTTCTTCCGCCCTCTATGAATTCTGGAATGCGTACATTTTCCCCGCCTCTAACGCCGTCCGAAAGGAGAAGATAGCTCTGCCGCGGGTGAATCGAATCGCCGAAATCGCCGCCCGATTTTCAGTTCCGCTCGATTGCCTGCTGGAAGTCGGTGCGGGGCACGGAACCTTCTGTGAAGCCGCGATTGAGTCGGGCTTATTCGGGCAGGTCCTTGCCGTCGAGCCGGGAAGGGCGCTTGCGCAGAGTTGTCGGGAGTCGGGAATTACTGTCATTGAAAAGCCGATTGAGGAAATCACTAGTCTTCCGGCAGAGCCAAGCATCGTTGCCTGTTTCGAGGTTATTGAACATCTTTTCTCACCAGAGGACTTTCTCAGGAACTGCCATAGGATGTTAGCCAAAGACGGAATCCTGGTTGTGACATGTCCAAACATGCACGGCTTTGATCTGCAGTGTCTGCGGGAGCTGTCCGACAACACTGACGCGGAACATATAAACCTCTTTAATCCGCAATCGCTTGCATGCCTTCTCGAGCGCTTGAACTTCAGTGTGCTCGAGTGGTCAACTCCGGGTTATCTTGATGCGGAATTGGTCCGCGATAAGGTTCTTGCCGGTGAGTATTCTCTGGAAAGCCAACCTTTTCTTCATTCCGTCCTTATCGAGCGGTGGCAAGAGTTGGGCGGTAAGCTGCAGACGTTCCTTCGAGAAAACAATATGTCCTCTCATCTGTGGATGATCGCACGTAAGAACGCATAATTATACATGCGTATCTCTGAAGATTTCGCCGAAGAGCGCGCTTACGCTTTTTCAAGGTGCGAAATATAGACAGAACATTGAAACTTAAGCTTCCATTGGTCCTCCGCCGAAAGTTCGGGAACTGGTGTGTGCTTTTTATCTTCCAAAATGAGAGGAGGGGCCGCATGGTAGTTGAAGAACTTCTGTTCTCTTTCCGTCAATCCATAGGCTGTCGCTTTTTGTGGAAATGAAAGGGGATTCAGGCGCACGTTAAAGCTTGGCGTGCCGGGTTTGCCTGAATTTCGTATCAGACTGTCAGCGCCTTTGATTTGCTCCAGGGAGAAATTCTTCTCAAAAAAATCCTCCGTGTATGAGTTTAGTGTGAAAAGGTCGAAGAGTTCGTTACTTTCCGATATTATCAGTCTTCCGCCACTACGTAACAGGCGAGCGGCTTGTTCCAGAAACGTTTGCTCGTCCCCTGGGTTAAGGTAGGCGAGGACATTTAAACAGAGGATGAGATCAAAACTCTCGGACTCGTATTCACTGAGGGATTCAAGCGAGCCGACGTTCAACTCAGCAGGTATATCAGCGTCCGCCAGTTGATGCCTGCCATGCTCAATCATTTTTGGTGAAATGTCCACACCGCTAACGCTGGCTCCGTGCCCAGCAAGTTCGGCAAGAAACGATGCATTGCCGCAGCCGAATTCAAAAACATCACTACCAGCCAAAGGCTCTTGCTGCACTAACGAGCGAATAATATCAAGTCGCTCCTTGTGGTACGCGTTCTCCATCGCGTTGACATAGGTATCTGCGCTTTGATTCCAGAATTCCACCGGGCTGAGGCCGGAAGTTACGAACTTTTCTGTCATTGTTGTATTCCTCATACTTCGCGAACCAAACATCAATATCGGTATATCCCCACCAGATACCAGACTGTAAGGATCTGCGTGCTGTTAGTCTACAAAGCCACGTCCAAAAAGCCGGTATCCGTCTTCCTCGACATCTGTCCGATTCGAACTGTCGTCAAAACGGCACAGATCTGAAGCGTCCAGAGCTACATCATCTCTGCCGTATCTCGTCATCTCAAGAGCGAGGTCGTTCTTGGGTTCCCAGCGGCCGTCCTCGCCCTGCTTCCAAATGGTAGGGTTGCGAAATGCGTAAAGGACGCCATCAAGTTCCTCTCTCTCGATTCCCAACCACTCAGTGAGTAGGTGAGTATCCCGCGGTTCTACGTTGAGGTAGTTCATACACCGCTCTACCGCCTCAGACCTGCTCAGTCGCCTCAGGCGTATTTCACGGCATGCGTGATCTACCGCTTTCCCATAACCAAACTTAAGAAACTTTATGTGGTCATGAAGCCCTGAGTAATGGAAGCAATCAACGTCGTTGTAGGAGTCAAAAGTTCTCAGTTGTTTTGCTGTTTCGTAAGAATATTGTTGTATCATGTTTTCATGCTGAATTTTCGAGTCCCAGCGAATGTAGTTACTCAGGTAAATACCGCGAACACCTACTGATGAG
>JAUIMJ010000126.1 GCA_030433295.1 bacterium
GGAACCACCTCCCCCTTGGGTCGTCCCAGATGACCCATAAGAACGAGGGACGCGCCCTGTTCGATGACGTAGCGTATTGAAGGCAGAGCTGCCTTCAATCGGTGATCGTCAGTTATCTCCTGTTTGTCGTTCAGGGGAACATCGAGGTCTGCCCGCATGAGGACGCGCTTCTTGCTGATATCCAGGTCTTTGAGAAATTTCATCTGATGAACTCCTGTAGTGTCGTATCCATTTATATTCCGGTGGGTTCATTAATGAACTTCCAGGGGAGACCGAATCGGCCTTCTAAATCTTCAGCCAATCGTTTTACTCCGAGCGTCTCAGTCGCATAGTGGCCGGCGAATATCGCGTTTAAGCCGTTCTCCTTGCAAAAGTGATATGCAAACTGTTTTGCCTCTCCGGTGATCAGGGTGTCAAAGCCCTCTTCTTTGTAGCGATACAGCTGGTCGGCGCCTGAACCGCTGACCAGACACACGCGCCGGGGTTTGCTCGGGCCAAAGGGGAGACTCACGATGTCTCCGGGGCTTCCCTCAAGCTTCTTAAGCCGTGCGAGCATCTCTTCGAAAGTCAGGTCCTTATTATCTCCGCTACAGCCAATGGGTACTCCCTGATAGGGGGCGGCAGCCTGCTGATTTGATAATTCGAGGAGGTCAGCGAGGGCGGCGTTGTTGCCCAGACTAAGATGGGCATCAAGGGGCAGGTGGTAGGCCAGCAGGCTTATGTCCTTGTCGAGCAGCGTCTTGATGAGTTTTTTGCGCGCACCGGAGACTGGCGAGCAGCTTCCCCAGAATATTCCATGGTGAACGAGGAGGGCGTTAGCCCCCATGGCAGCAGCTTCTTCCACAATGGACAATCCGGCATCCACCGACACCGCAAGCAGGCCAATCTGCTCAGCTCCTTCAATCTGCAGACCATTCATGCTCGCGTCCTTAAAAGCCGCAATGTCTAGAGTGGAATTTGCATAGCTGAGAATTTCATTGAGATGTACGGTAGACGCCACGTTATTTAATTCCAAGGTCTCTGGTCCATGTATCCATATGCTGAGCAAGGCTGCTCGCAGTTCGGAATTCTCCTCGCCAGAGCCGCTGAGTTGGACAGCTCGGGAATGAACTCCCGAATCGAGGGTATTTCGTATAACCCCGACGCTTTCTCGAAGCCGGATCTCGCACGCTAAAACTAGGCCGGTCGAGCGCACTAAGCAAGTCTCTCATCCGCGCCTCATATCGGCTCCTTCATATGCAATTTCATCTTGCACTTGCTCCGGCTTCAATTTTCAACTAGAGCAGTTCATCCGAACGTAATCACACTACATAGCAAATATGTAGGTAATTAGGTTTTTGCCGAGCAGCGACAGGATGGCTCCGGTTTTTAGGGGCTTGTAATTTTGCCGTTGCAGTTGATTCCTGCAGCCAAAGTTGTTTGAATCGGCCCGTTAATCTGACAGAGGTCAGTTTCTTGTAATCTTGTTCTAATCAGCTAGCAAAAGGAAACAAACGTGGCAGCCTGGTTCTCAAGGGGAAAGGCCCCGAAGCCTACTACGGAAGAATCCGACCGTTTAGAAATACCCGGAGGATTATGGACTAAGTGCAGAGGTTGCGCGGAGATGATCTACTCGCGCGAACTTGAGCGAAGTCGTCAGGTGTGCCCGAAGTGCGGATATCATTTTCGCCTGTCGGTTGAGCAGCGAATCGATTTGATTTGCGACCGCCATTCCTTCGAAGAATTCTCAGCGGATCTTCGGTCCAGTGATCCATTAAGCTTTAAAGATTCCCTTAAGTATAAGGAGCGCCTCAAGCGCGCCGAAAAGAAGGCGGGTGCCCCCGACGCGGTTCGAGCTGGTCGTGCCCGTATAGAGGGCAAGCCTGTCGTAATAGGTATTTTCGATTTTGGCTTCATGGGAGGCAGCATGGGGATTGTCGTCGGTGAGAAACTGACGCAGGTCGCCGAGATTGCCCTCGAGGAGAAAGTCCCTGCGATAATCGTTTCCGCCTCAGGGGGTGCGCGCATGCAGGAGGGCCTGTTCTCCCTTATGCAGATGGCAAAAGTCACCGCTGCCCTTGAGCGACTCGGGCAGGCCAGGCTCCCTTACATTTCGGTGTTAACGGATCCGACTACGGGTGGTGTTGCCGCATCATTTGCCATGCTTGGCGATATCAACGTTGCGGAGCCGGGGGCTCTGATCGGGTTTGCCGGACCAAGAGTTATTGAGCAAACGATCAAGAGCACGCTCCCTGAAGGGTTTCAACGCAGTGAATTCCTCGTAGAGCACGGGATGGTTGATTTGATTGTTCATCGAGACGAGCTGAAGCAAGCGCTCTCTCGGTTTATCAGTTACCTTACGGTCAGCCAGTAGTAGTTTCTTTTTTCCCGGGTAATACATTCAGCGTCATTGGAACAGGTACGAATGTTCGAATTTCGCTGAGTCGCGATATTCGCCGGGGATGTGGAAGGTGGCTGTGTAGATGCGGTATTGGCGAAGTTTTTGAAAAAGTTCCGGAGATATCCTGTGAGATATACCTTGTGTTTTTGTTTCTGTCTGATCGCTCTTGTGGGATCAGAAACTACGTATCCAAACCCGGCTGAGGCTCAGGTTGAACGCCCGGATCGCGATTATCTCTTTATCGAAGACCGGGAAGAAAAAAAGGTTAAGAAAGCGAAGCGCAAGGAACTAAAAAAGAAGAAGGAGGCCGCCCGTCAATCCGCCCTTAAGTCCTCAGAACTCCCTTTCGATATAAACGCCAAATCAATTCAGTTTGATTCTACGGGTAGCGTAATCAACGCCGAGGGTGACGTTATTATCACCTATTCCTCGGTGGTCGCCGAAGCCCTGCGTGGGCGAGTCGATATCACCAAAAGTGAGGCCCAGCTCGAAGGTGATGTCCGGGTTAGCGACATCACTTCCAATATGACAGCAGATACCGCCTATCTGAATCTTGACGATGGTGCAGGAGAACTACAGAACGCCAGCATCTTTTTCGAAGAAGGTGATTACCGACTTACCGCGCGTAAAGCAGACCGCCGACCCGGAGACGTATTTCTCCTGGAGGACGCTGAACTGACCACCTGCCGTTGTCCTGAAGGAGACGATTGTAAGCCCTGGACGCTGCGTGCCAAAGACGCGGAGATAACCCGTGAAGGCTATGGCTTTGCGTGGAATTCGACTCTGCACTTTAACGAAGTGCCGGTATTTTATTTTCCGTTCCTCGTGTTTCCGGCAAAGAACGAACGGCAGTCCGGATTTATCCCCATGAGCGTTGGAGGAGGAAAGGAAAGCGGTGTTAATCTCAGAGTTCCTTTCTTCTGGGCAATTGACGATTCAACGGATGCGACAATAACCGGGGTATATGAGAGTTCTACCCGCGCGGGAACAGACGTTGAGTTTCGCAAAATTTTTTCCCGTCGGCACGAGATGGAAGCCGGAGTTATCTATCTGAATGATTCTTTTCGCGACGGAGACCTGCAAGGTACTAACGTCAGCGGTCTCAACGATCCCGAGTTTGATGATAATCGGATAGCGGCCTATCTCGATCAGACCTGGCAGGGTTCGGTCGGTGACCTCGACCTGCAGTTGATTGTCGATGCGAACTACGTGAGCGACGATTTGTTTCTCCGGGAATACGAGAAGGATGAAATTGCGGATTACAACTCTCGATTTGTTGTTTCTAAAGGAGTTGTTCGTGCGCCTCTGGGTGAGACCTTTTCTTTGGACATCGCCGCAGAGGGTAACCAAGCGATTGTGGACGATGATGATTTTATCTTTCAGCGCGTTCCGGAGATAACTCTGGACGGTTTGAATACGTTTAAGCCCTTTGGCGAAAATCAGTTCGGTTTGAAGATCGTTCTTGAGTCTACCGCTACCTTCGTAAATTTTATTCGGAAGAAGAGTTTTGAAGGGATGCGCGCGGAGCTGTACGAGAGCGCGAGAATACCATTTCATTTCAGAAACTACTTTGACGGCTCCTTCAAGGCGTCTCTTCGCGGAACCAATTACAAGCTCACCGATGACGTAGTCGTTTCCGAAAATGCCAGCGAAGATGCCACCCCTGACGATATGTCAGACGATGGTATCTTCGATGATTCGGAGGTTGTCCGTCTGGATAAAAGCTCAAACCGTCTTATCCCCGAGTTCACCTCCACAACCGGGACAGCCCTTGAGAAGGTGTTTTCCCTATCCGAGGGCGATTGGATAAAGAGGGTAGCCGAACTGGGAAGCATCGGCCGTTCTGAGGAAATAGTCCGCCTTAAACACACGATAGAACCAAAGCTCAAGCATCAGTTCGTCCCCTCAGTAAATCAGGACGATAATCCACAGTTTGATTCTTCCGACCGACTTGCACAGAAGAACGTGGTGACCTACTCGCTCACACAGAGACTCTTCGGGCGCTTTGAGCCACGCAACCCCTATCTGTACGGAATAGAAGAAGTCACGCCGGAGGTCGACGATCTCGGAAGCCTCCGTCCGCCTGGTATCCTTGATCAGGCCGGGACCTTTGGTTTCGATCAGGACGGAGAACCACAGGCATACCAGGCAATGCGCAGGGGCTCAGTAGTTGAACTTGCGTCATTCGAACTCAGCCAGACCTTTGACATACTCGAGGAACGAAAAGACAGAGACCCTAATCGCAAGCCACTTTCTGATCTGGCTGCGAAGGTCAATCTCTTTCCCAACGAGCACGTGCGATTTTCGGCGCAGACTGATTACGGAATCGAAGAGAAGGAGTTCAGCTCCTATACGGTTGAAGGGCAACTGACCAGTAAGCGTGGCGACAGCCTGCGAACGCGTTTGCGCTTTGTTGATTCAAGTGTCCGGCAACTCGAAACAAGCGCGGAGCTGAAGGTGACCGATGAAGTTCGGCTTGGGTACTACGGTCGCTATGATGATTTAAATGGAGAGTTTCTTGAGCAGAAAGCAGGCGTGCGGTTTAGCAGCAGCTGTAAATGCTGGGTCTTTGACCTCGATGTCTCAGACAGAGTTAACCCCGATGAGACGGAGTTTTCTTTTAAGCTGACCCTCGTCGGATTGGGTGAACTTGGAAATACCTTGTTCGCTTCAGATGATGAGAACAATTCGTAAGCCGTTTTAGTGGGGCGCGCGTGGGCCGGAAGCCAGCGTGCTTTGCGTATCGGGACTTTGGTCCAAAGGCTTATCGGGACTTTTGTCCAAAGAAGGAGAATACATGAAAGGCGTAATATTAGCGGGTGGATTGGGTTCAAGACTGTCTCCCTGTACCTTGGTTACTAACAAGCACTTGTTGCCCGTATACGATCGGCCGATGATTTACTACCCGCTTATGGCGCTGGTGAATGCCGGTATCAGAGATATCCTTATCGTTACCGGTGGACACTTCGCGGGAGACTTTCTGAAGCTCCTCGGAAACGGAAAAGAAGTCGGCCTTGAGCATCTGAATTATTCCTATCAGGAAGGTGAGGGCGGAATCGCTGACGCTCTGTCTCTGGCGGAGTATTTTGCTGGTGGAGAGCCCATCTGTGTGGTGCTCGGGGATAACATCATCGAAGGCAATATCGTCGGAGCAGTGAAAGATTTTGCCGATCAGGGTGGCGGAGCAAAAATTCTTCTCAAGCAGGTAGAGGATGCAGAGCGCTTTGGTGTTCCTGAACTCAGTGACGGAAAAGTAGTGCGAATTATTGAGAAGCCAAAAGATCCGCCGAGCAATTTTGCGGTGACCGGTATCTATTTCTATGATTCCCAGGTCTTTGACATGATTCGCGGACTGTCGCCGTCTGCGCGCGGGGAACTTGAGATTACCGACGTCAACAACATGTATATCGAGAAGAATCAGCTGACGTACAGTGAGCTGGAGGGATGGTGGACAGATGCCGGAACCTTCAACTCACTACTGCGCGCTTCCAATCTGGTGGCTAAAACCGGAGCTAATAAGCTCAGCCTGTAGTCCTCGTCATTGCTGATGGTAACGAGAAACAAAGAATAAGAGGTATCCCATGAGAATTCTTGTGACTGGCGCGGCAGGGTTTATCGGATCAAACTTCGTCCGTTGGCTCCTTTCGCAGGACAAACTGGCCGAGCAGATCACAGTGCTTGATTCACTTACGTATGCAGGGAATCTCGCCAATCTTGAGGATGTGCTTGAGTCCCCGGTCTTGCGCTTTGTGCGCGGGGATATTCGCGACGCGGAGACGGTGGAGGGAATTATCACCGATGACCGTATCGATGCGATCATAAACTTCGCAGCAGAAAGCCACGTCGATCGCTCGATTCTTGACCCCCTGGCGTTTGTGAGAACGAACGTCGAAGGAACCCAGGTGCTGCTGCGCGCGGCGCAGGAAAAGAACGTAAAGCGCTTCCTTCAGGTCTCTACTGATGAAGTGTACGGTTCTCTTGGGGAGACGGGAAAGTTTCTCGAGACAACGCCTCTTGATCCCAGTAGCGCCTATTCCGCGTCGAAAGCCTCTGCTGACCTCCTGGTGTTGGCGGCCTTCAAAACGCATGGCTACGATGTGTGCGTGACTCGCTGCACAAACAACTATGGTCCCTTTCAGTTTCCTGAAAAGTTTATCCCTCTGTTTGTGACCAACGCGCTTCACGATCAGGCACTTCCGATGTATGGCGACGGGAAAAACGTACGAAGCTGGTTGCATGTTGATGACCACTCTCGAGCGATCTGGGCCGTGCTTACCAATGGTAAGGCCGGTGAGGTGTACAATGTCGGCGGTACCGATGCCGACGAAAAGCCAAATATCGAGGTCGCAGAGCAGATTCTTTCCGTTCTCGGTAAGCCGAAGTCCCTGATTACTTTTGTTGAGGATCGCAAAGGCCATGACCGTCGCTACGCTGTTGATTTCACCAAGATCAATAGTGAGCTCGGATGGGCACCACAGGTTTCTTTCGAAGACGGGCTTCGTGAAACGGTGAACTGGTATGTCGAGAATACCGAGTGGTGGCAATCGGTGAAATCCGGGGACTACCAGCGTTTTTACGATACCTACTACGGCAAGCGCCTGGCCGCGGGGTAAGCGTATATTGCCTGCAGTATTAGGATGTAATGGATTTTTCTAAACAAAAAATTCTCGTCACTGGCGCACTCGGTATGCTGGCTGCTGACGTGGTGCCCCTGCTGAAAGCCCGGGGGGCTGAGCTCGTCCTCACCGATATACGGGAAGGGGAGCGAGAAGGTACTGCGGTGGTGCCCCTGGATATCACTAAGCAGGCAGAGGTCACCGCATGTGTTTCCTCGGAGCGCCCTGACATTATCGTTAACTGCGCAGCCTATACTCGTGTCGACGACGCAGAAACTGATTTCGCTACTGCCTTCGCCGTCAATGCAGATTCTGTTGCGAATCTTGCGCGAGCTGCGCGTCAGAATCAGGTAAAGGTCGTGCACGTCTCCAGTGATTATGTTTTCGGTGGAGATGACCCCGAGGGGACGCGCAGCGAAGAGTATAGGGAAGATGAGGTCCATGCACCCTGCGGCTTGTATGGTTTTTCCAAGCACTACGGTGATGAGCTTTTGTGCGGAATCCTTCCCGAGGCACACCTGATTGTGAGAACCAGTTGGTTACACGGGATCGCTGGTCCAAACTTCATCGACACCATGCTCAGAGTGGGCAAGGAGCGGGATATGCTGCGTGTGGTTAATGATCAGTTTGGTTCTCCGACCTGGTCAGGGTGGCTGGCGGAGGTGATTTGTTCTCTGCTGGAGAATGACGCGGTAGGAGTTTTTCACGCAAGCGCAACGGGAACCATCAGCTGGTTTGATCTCGCTGTGGAGATATTTGCGCAGGCCTCGTATCAGACGAAGGTCGAGCCGCAGACGACTGAAGAGCTTGGCCGACCCGCGCCAAGACCGGCATATTCCTCCCTCTCCAAAGACAAGCTAAAGGAGATGCTCGGGGATGTCTGTATTGATTGGAAAGAATCTGTAGCCGCACATTTGCGGGCAAAAGGAGTGGTATGAGTCGAGAATTGATACACGGCTCTTTGAAAGCTGAGCATGGTGTGATTGCCGCGGTTATGGCGGGTGGCAGCGGAACGCGCTTCTGGCCCCTCAGTCGCCGCACCATGCCCAAACAGTATCTGCAACTGGCTGACGATGATACCAGTCTCATTCAGGCAACGGCGGAGCGTCTCGATTCGCTTTGCGGTGCAGAGGGAGTTTTGGTGATTACCGCGGAGGATCAGGTTGGACTTGTCCGCTCTCAGGTTCCCTCAGCAAGAATTCTTGCCGAGCCGCTTGCCCGTAACACCGCTGCATGCGTCGGATACGGCGCGCTTCACATTCTGCAGTCCGTGGGTGATGTGCCCATGCTTTGTCTGCCTGCCGACCATGTGATTCACGGTGAACTGCAGATTCGCAAAGTGTATGAAAGTGCGATTCGCCTCGCAGCTGAGCAGGATGTTCTCGTTACCATAGGAATTCGCCCTACTTCCCCGGAAACGGGGTATGGGTATATTCACTGCGGTGAGGAAGAGCAGAAGGCTACTGAGTCGGATGCTTTGCCTCATTATCGGGTCTCCTCCTTTGTTGAGAAACCGGATCGAGCAACTGCCCAGCAGTATTTGCTCTCGGGTGAGCATTTCTGGAACAGCGGTATGTTTGTCTGGCGCCCCTCGGTCGTACTGGCAGCTATTGATCGCTATGTTCCTGCGCTCGGAGCGGCGCTTAAGGAGCTTGGCCCGCTGCTTAAGTCCGGCGGGTCCCCCGAGGATATTTCTCGTCTGTATGAGCAGCTTGAATCCGTATCTATTGATGTCGGCGTGATGGAGCAGGCTGATAACGTGCTGATGATTCCCGGTGAGGGATTCATGTGGTCCGATGTAGGCTCATGGAGTTCCTGGGTCGATACGGTAGCCGCAAAAGGAGCCGGCGAAGACGGCAATATCTCCAGGGGCGAAGTCGCTCTTACCAATTGCAAGAACTGCGCAGTTATTGGTAATAAGCGCATGGTCGCCGCTGTTGGTCTTGAAGAAATAGTGGTTGTTGACACAGATGATGCGGTTTTGGTCTGCAATAAATCAAGCGCTCAGGATGTTAAACAGGTAGTTGATCTGCTAAAGAAAAGCGGCAGAGAAGATCTCCTGTAGAGCTGCAAGACTTTTGTAAATGATTTTGGAATGATAGGGCGATTATGGGACAGCGTGTTGCATTAGTTACCGGGGTGACCGGACAGGATGGTTCTTACTTGGCAGAGTTTTTACTCTCTAAGGGGTATCGCGTAGTTGGAATGGTGCGTCGCTCGAGCAGCGAGAATTTCGAAAGAATTCAGCACATAAAAAACGACATCGAGCTATGTCAGGGTGACCTTCTCGATCAGTCCTCTCTTGCGGCCATCCTCAAGAAATATCGCCCCTCTGAGGTCTATAACCTTGCGGCACAGAGTTTTGTCCCCACCAGTTGGGAGCAGCCTGTTCTGACTGGGGAGTTTACCGCACTCGGCGTTACCAAGATGCTCGAAGCGATTAGAACGGTGGATCCGGGAATCAAGTTCTATCAGGCGTCAAGTTCCGAAATGTTCGGAAAGGTGAGGGAAACGCCACAAACGGAGCTGACTCCCTTCTACCCGCGTTCTCCCTACGGTGTGGCTAAGGTATACGGTCACTACATCACGGTGAACTACAGAGAAAGTTATGATCTCTTTGCCTGTTCGGGGATTCTTTTCAATCACGAATCGCCGCGTCGCGGACTGGAGTTTGTAACTCGTAAGGTCACTGACGGAGTCGCGCGTATCCATCTTGGTCTTGCGGAGTCGCTTCCCATGGGGAATCTCGATGCACGACGTGACTGGGGTTTTGCCGGTGACTACGTCAAGGCGATGTGGATGATGCTTCAGCACGATACCCCGGACGACTTTGTCGTTTCTACCGGAACGTCTAACTCAGTTGAAGATCTCGTGCGAATCGCTTTCTCCCATGTGGATCTGGACTTCACCAAGCATGTGACGCTTGATGAGCGCTTTATTCGACCAGCCGAGGTCGATACCCTTATTGGTGATTATAAAAAAGCAAAAGACGTGCTTGGCTGGGAGCCGGAAGTTAGTTTCGAAGAGATGGTCAAGATGATGGTCGATGCGGATATCGCACGCTACAAAGAGATGTCTCGCTAGGATAAACAAACCAAAGCAGTCGCAGGATACAATCGCTTAAAGTTTATTCTAAGACTGCGTCCGAGCATTTTTCATAAAGCGCAGCGAAAAATGCTTACGAGCGTGGACGAAAGTCCACGCGGGAAAAGAGAAACTGGAGCAGTCGTAGGATAAAATCGTCTAAGTTTATCCGAAGACTGCTCCAGAGCATTTTTCATAAAGCGCAGCGAAAAATGCTTGCGAGCGTGGACGAAAGTCCACGCGGGAAAAGAGAAACTGGAGCAGGTGTAGGATAAAATCGTCTATATTTATCCGAAGCCTGCTCCAACAAGATTGTCATTCAACAGAAATTATTTAGATACGTAGATGAGAGCATTAGTTACCGGCGGTCATGGTTTTGTTGGACGTCATTTAGCGCAGCACCTGGTGCAGTGTGGAGATGACGTAGCGATTACTTATTACTCTGTTCCTGGCGCTGACGGAGTGAAAAGCGAACCTGAGACGGATGTTGAAAACAAAGTAGGCCTGCCAAAAACAGTCCAGATGTTGTCGCTGGATGTGTGTGATGCAAAAGCCGTTAGAGAAGTCGTTTCTCTTCTGCGTCCCGATGTGATCTACCATCTCGCCGCAATAAGCTTCGTTCCCGACGGAGAAAAGGACCCTGAGCGTGTGTTTGAAGTTAACACTCGCGGAACAACGAACTTCCTCAACGCAATTCGTGAATGCTCTCCGGAGACGCGCCTGCTGTATGTAAGCTCCTCTGCGGTATACGGTGAGCCACGACCGGGCGCCTTGCCTGTTACCGAGGCTTCTGAGCTTAGGCCCAACACAGAATACGCTTTGAGTAAGGTGACAGCGGATCTTCAGGTGTATAAGTCCGGGTATCGCGATGGCTTACATGTGATTAGAATTCGTCCCTTCCAGCACATTGGGCCTGGTCAGAGCGACCGATTCGCTATCTCCAGCTTTGCAAAGCAAATTGCGAATATCAAACTCGGCAAGTCGGAACCCATTATAAAAGTGGGTAACCTGGAAGTTAAGCGCGACTACAGTGATGTATCTGATATCGTTCGTGGTTATCGGGAAGCTATCCTCAATGGTAAATCCGGCGAGGTCTACAATCTTTGTTCCGGAGGAAGTGTCTCCATTCAGGAGCTGCTCAACATGCTCATTGAACGCGCTGGAATCGAAGTAGAAGTCGTTCAGGACCCCTCTCGGGTGCGTGAAGGTGAAGTTCCCGAAGTATACGGAAGCTACGATAAGGCTCAGCGCGACTTTGGCTGGAAACCCAGGGTTGAGCGGGAAGCTATGATCGACTCAATACTTGCCTATTGGCTTGAGACGCTCTCAGATTAGAGCCGCGCTTCAGTTCTCAGAACATATCTATGTAGCGATTTCTGTCTTTTCTCTGCGAATGCGGGGTCCTGGCCGTGTATATGCTAAGCACCTGAAAAAGCTGGGTAAACCTTCTTTAGTCGCCTGGGCGCTTCCCTCTGTGCTCGCTGAGCACAGCAAAGATCACATAACGCCAGAAATCCGCATAACATTAACAGAGCCCATTTTTATATCGTGTCTGAACGTCGGTCGGGCCTTTAGATGTCGTTTGTAAGCGCCGAGCGGAGCTTCTTTCTTCGTAGTGTCGCCCGCGTAGTGGTCTCTTTGCTCTTCTCTGCGATCTCTCTGTTTCGCAGGTTTTGAGATTTTGTTTTTGCCGGTCCGTCCGATGGCGAGACCAAGGAATTTGAGGGTTTAGAATTTATGGC
>JAUIMJ010000127.1 GCA_030433295.1 bacterium
TCGAGGGAGATCGAACGCCGATGTATGCGGCAATGTCCTTCAGGGTAGGGGCGTAGCCGCGATCTGATATAAAGTTTCTCAGGAATTCCAGCGTCTGTCGCTGCACCGGCGCCAGGGAGTGACTCTTGTGGCTGGAGAAGTGTTCAGAATCATCCAGGTTTGCCGCGTTTTTCTTAAGCTCTGCTCTTTTTGCACTCACGGTGAATCCCCCAAATCTTTACTATAGTGCTGCGCCTATTATGGGCCTACAGCGTGTTTTGGGCGCTTATCTGCCCTATCGCTGAGTAATGTAACATATAGAAAAAATCTAGAAAGGGTTTTTTTTCGCTTAGGCGGATTTCGGAGGATATTCCTTATTTCTGCATCTGTTCTATCCATCTGTCGAATGCTTTACTGTTTAGAGCGTTCCTGCATTTTGCGGGGAGTTTTAAACTGAGAGGGCATGAGGACAGGATAGGCGCAATGGCATTGGTTACATTGGAAGATTTCGGAGGGGGTATTTGGCGACTGTCGCTGAATGACCCGGATTCGAGAAATGCGATGAGCGTGGAGATGGGTAAAGAGTTCAGGAAGGCGGTTGAGACGCTTTCTTCGAACTCCTCTTTGCGTGTGCTGGAACTCAGGGGAAGCGGTACCGCCTTCTCGGCAGGTGGTCACCTCGATATGCTTCTTGCCAAGACAAAGTTGAGTCACGAAGAGAACAGGAAGCAGATGCTGGAGTTTTACGACGACTTCCTGAGTATCGTTCAGCTTCCCGTCCCGCTGATCGCTTCAATTAACGGGCATGCCGTCGGGGCCGGTCTTTGTCTGGCTATGGCGTGTGATGTTCGCATTGCAAATGAGCGGGCTAAGCTCGGCGTGAACTTTGTGAAGCTCGGATTGCACCCGGGTATGGGTGCGACCCACTTTTTGCCACGCATAGTCGGTCGTGCGGCTGCCGCTGAGCTTCTTTTTGCGGGACGTATTGTTACCGCCGGAGAAGCCGCAGCTCTGGGTTTGGTCTCGCGTGCCTTGCCAGAAGCTGAGTTTGAGGCTGAGACCACTGCCCTTATCACGGATATCGCTGCGGCCGGACCGCAGTCCATTCGCGAGCTTAAGCAAAGTCTTTCTCACGGTGATGCTGAAGCGCTTCGAGAGGCGCTTGAGCGCGAAGCGGAGTGTCAGGCCCTGGATTATGCGGGTGCCGAGTTTCTTGAGGGCATTACCGCGGCCAGGGAGAAGAGGGCTCCAACGTTTAAAGTTTGATGAGTTTTCACCGACGGAGTGAGGGGGCTATGCTAATCCCGGAGGGGGTTCTTGATGGCCGCATTATGAGATGGCAGATTATTGGTCACACTTTTTGCCTGTTTTTGCACAAGTAACAGGGCCCTTACACGCAGCGCAAGTGCCTATACGTGTGATAGGGGCTTATTAGGATAGGGCTTGGCCCCCGGGAAGACGCAGGTGGTATACAGTAGACCTGCTCGCTCGCGCTTCCTCGTTTTGCGGTTATGTAACGATGCTCTAAGGAGAGGGATTAGTGGGATTGGCTCGAGAGAAGGATGCAAAAGAATGGACCGAGGTCGAGGCTGCCCTGCGAGGTCTTGGGCTGAGCGAGTCGGAGGTCGATGTCTATCAGGCCTCATTGGTCCTGGGTCCGCGCCCGGCGAGTATTATCGCCGAAAAAGCCGGTCTGAAGCGCAGTCACACCTATAATATTTTATCTTCTCTGCAGAAACGTGGGATTGTGCAGGAGATAATAAAAAATGGCGTGCGACACTTCAGTTGTAGTCCGCCCAGTTCCTTAATCAGCCTTATGGATGCGCAGCTCTGCGATCTTTCTCAGAAGAAGGAGCGGCTCGAGGCGGTTATACCAAAACTGCTTACCATGCTCGGCGGGATTTCCAGGCAGCCCCGGGTGAAGTTTTATCAGGGTGAGCAAGGTATTCGAGATATCTTTGAGGATATCCTGCGCACCCCGAATGATGGCTTGTATTCATTCGTCGATCTTCAGTACAGCTGGAGCAGTCACGATGAGGATATGCGACGCTGGGTGAAGAGTTTTATCTCACGGCGGGAAGAACTAGATATCTGGTGGAATGCAATCGCGGTGCAGTCTGATACTTCGAACAAGGAACTCCGTCGGCGCAGTGCCGGCAAGCGTCGCGTTAAGATGATTCAGGGCATTGAGATACCTGCCGAGATAAATATCTACGCCAACAAAGTCGCCCTTACTTCCACCAGCGGTGAGATGATTGGTGTAATTATTGATAACGGTCCCATCGTGGAGACCATGCGCAATATCCATCAGTTCCTCTGGGCAATGCTGCCCGACTATCCGATTCCTCGGATTGGCAGTTCTGAGTCATAAGCTCTGTCTCCTCTACATTGTTTGCGTCTTCGCTCCTGACACCGTATCCGGGGGGGGGGGAGCTTTGCCTTTCGACTGCGCAAAAAACTGTTGTGGGGTGTACGGGCGTGTACTATAGTTTTTTCACATGCTGTTAACGTGAGTCAGAGCGCCGCAAGACTTGGTCCGGATGCGCAGCTCACGAGTGGCTCGGTTTGGCGAAATTTTCGCTGTGCTTGTTTGGCGGGCCTGCTTGGAGAACCACACCCTTGGAGGGAGTTCTGTGATGGCAGTGAACAAGACCTTTACCGTTTCCGAAGCTCAGGAGTTGCTTCCGACTCTGCGCAAGGAAATGCAGCTTCTTCAGCCCATATATCGCAGGCTTAAAAGGCGTTGGCGCTATTTAGCCAGAACCAATGATGTTCCCTCTGATGACCCCGGCGTGCGCGACCTCTGTCTTGATGATGATGTCGGAAGGTTGTTGTTGCGCGAGGTCGAAGAGACACTGTGCCTGTTCCAGAAGCTCGGCGTTGAGTGCAAGGGGATAGAAGAAGGCCTCTTTGATTTTCCCTGTCTGGTAGAGGACCGTTTAGTTTTTCTGTGCTGGCATATTCAGGAAACCGAGGTTTCCTGCTGGCATGAGCTTGACTGTGGTTTCTTCGAGAGACGGCCCCTGCTCGAGGCCACCCGGGCCTCCTGTCATCTGGAAAACCAGCTACTAAACTGATTGGTGAAGAAAATGCTATCTATGGCTGAGGCCTGCATCATTCACATACTCAATTGTCTCCTTCTGTATGTGCTCCTCTGTGGGCAGCCAGGACCTCTTGGCGTTTATTCGCTTCACTACCCCTTACGATAGTTACGCCCTGTCTTTATTCTTTAGTGTCTTAATTCTTAGTGTCTTTTTCCCGGTATTTTTTCATATTGTCTTTTTCACAGTGTCTGATTCCGGCGTCGTATGCCCGGTGTGTTTCAAGCCTAAGCTTTGGCACTGAGACTGGCGCTCTCCTCAGGGTGTGCTGATTCATCGACGTGACATATGCTGCGGATGTGGTGTAAGAGACGACTCAGGCCAGGGCATACGACCCCTGTGCCTGTCAGGAATTTTTTATCTCTGCTCCAGACGCCGATTTGCTCACACCAACGCAATTTTCGCCGTTTTTTCAGATTTGCTTCGACATCTTCGGATGTCTACTGCCGGTTTGTGGTTTTGAGGGGTTTCTTTGTGGTAAATATGGAGCGGCTTATGAGATGCCGGAAATGTCTATTCGCTAATCGTTTTCTAACAAAGACGTGCGCTATCTCATTTGGCTGTATGTTGGTCATCCGCTCGTCTGGCAAAGTTTTGCACAATCAGTAAGGTAGGTATGGGTAGTGAACGTGTGCTCGTCATCGAAGATGAGGAAGATATTCTCGAACTCGTCAGTTATAATCTCGGAAAAGAAGGCTATCAGGTAACCGGTGTCCTCTCCGGAGAGGAGGGCTTGTCCAAAGCTCTTTCTGATATTCCTGAACTTGTTGTTCTTGATCTGATGCTTCCCGGAATGGATGGTCTTGAAGTTTGTCGACGGCTGAAGCAGGACACTAAAACCCGTGGAATTCCCGTGGTAATGATTTCGGCTAAAGGGGAAGAGGCTGACATTGTCTCAGGTCTGGAGCTCGGTGCTGATGATTACGTGACAAAGCCGTTCAGCCCGAGAATCCTCGTCGCGCGCATTAAGGCCGTTTTACGGAGGCAGAGCGAGGAGAAGTCTGACGAACTTTCGAGTATTTCGACCAAGGGCATAGCGATTGATCCGGGTCGCTTTGAGGTGCGCGCCGGTGATACCAGCGTCACCCTTACCGTGACAGAGTTTCGCATACTACATTTTCTCGCCAGACATCCGGGTTGGGTATTCACCCGCTATCAGATAGTGGATGCCGTTAAGGGTCAGGACTATGCCGTCACTGACAGGGCCGTGGATGTGCAAATTGTGGGAATACGCAAGAAGCTTGGGGAATACGGTTCCTTGATCGAGACGGTGCGTGGTGTAGGATATCGCTTCAAGGATTGACCCACGTGAGTTGATGGTACGCGATGTGATAGTCACCTGCAGCCGGTGTCTGCAACTGGTGTCTACAACTGGGGCCTGCATCTACTAAAGAGCACCCTGGAGCAGGATGGCCTCGAGCCAGGTGAACCATCAATACTTTTTCTCTTGTCTTAGCTTCCGGTAGCTCCTGTGATGCGCGGTAGTCTTCAACATTCAATGAAGCAGAAGGTGAATACCAAGACCTCCCTCTGGATCTACTACGTATTCTCCGTGTTCTGCCTCGCGCTCACTCTATTCTTTGTTTCCCATTTCGCCAGTAACACCGTCAGAGGACATGTCGTCGAGTATGTCCGAAAAGATCTCATTGAGAAGGCGATGATCCTCGGTGAGAGTATTCAGCAAAGCATACGGTATCGTGGTGCAGAGGCGGTCCAGGAATGTCAGCATCTGAATGCTAATCTTAGGCAGGTGCGGCTGCTTCTGCTGTCTTCCGACGGGCGGCTTCTCTGCGACTCCATGAAAGATGACGACAAGGGTGCGGCAGATGCCGAGGGTACGCAGAACGATGAGGGCATTGACTTTGCCCGGCGGACCGAGGTTCGTGAGGCGCTTTTGGGGATAGTGAGCAGCAAGACGATCTTCGATGATTCATCGGGGCCCAGTTTTATTGCGGTTGCGGCTCCGCTGCGCGATGGAACGGAAGTTCAATACGTGCTGAGACTCAGTATGCCGTTGACCGTGATCGAGCAGGAGCTATCTTCGACTATCTTACGAATGCGTATTGCTGGGCTTATCTGCGCGGTAACCCTTCTTGCTGTCGCTACCTATCTGTTCAGGCAAATCAGTCCGCCACTCGACGAGATACGACTTGGGGCAGAGCGATTTGCGCGAGGGGAATTTGACGAGCGTCTTCCTGACTATAGAATTCGGGAGATTGCCGCCCTGGCATCGGCGATGAACCGCATGGGGGCCCAGCTTCGTCACCTGGAAGAGGTTCGCAGTGACTTTGTGGCAAATGTTTCTCACGAATTAAAAACCCCGATCACTTCCATCAAGGGTTTTGTTGAAACGCTTCAGGACGGAGCGATGGACAAGCGAGGGGATCTTGAGCGCTTCCTGTCCATTATTTCTCGGCAGTCTGAGCGAATGACTTCTATCATCGACGACCTGCTTACCCTTTCTCGTCTGGAAAGTGCGAGAATGCCTGAGCTACTGTCAATCAGTGAACACAGAATCAAAGACATTGTCCTGGCCGTGTTTGATACCTGTGCGCCAATTGCTCAGGAGAAGAACATTAGCCTGCAGGTCGATTGTCCCGTGGAGTCGACGTTTGAGGTGGATCGTTCACTAATGGAGCAGGCGGTTCTCAACCTGGTAGAGAATGCAGTTAAATACAGCGGTGCCGAGACAGAGGTCACCGTAAAAGTGGAGTCCGGCACAGATACGGTTCGAATCAATGTACATGACCATGGTCCGGGCATCTCGGATCAGCACCTTTCCCGCTTGTTTGAGCGCTTTTATCGGGTGGATAAGGCGAGAAGCAGAACTATCGGCGGAACCGGTCTCGGGCTTGCGATCGTGAAGCACGTAGTCGGTGTGCATAAGGGAAGTGTGAGTGTGAAAAGTACCGTGGGGACGGGGACGAGCTTCACCATCGAGGTCCCCAGGTTAGCGAGAGTATAGGCGCGCCCACGTTGCGGTTTTTAACAAAATTCTAACAGGTTTTTAATATAGCCCGATTATTTGCTAACTACATGTGGCTTCAAGAATAGAGGCCCCTCTTGGGTGCTCTCATTATTATTGAAAAGGGAGAGAACTTTCCATGGACAATTGTTCAAGTGATTTCAGCCGTACCGGCATGTTGAAACTACGTAATAAAGTATCCTCGAGAGGATTTCTGCGCATGGCGGTGGCATGTTCACTCGCTGCGGCGGTAGTGCCTTTTGCTTCTGCACGAGACCTCGTTGATGGAGATCTCAAGTCGTATGAGAAAGCCAGTGGGATTTCCGGGAACCTCAATAGTATCGGTTCGGATACCTTGAACAACCTCATGACGCTCTGGGCTGAAAAGTTCAATACCGTGTATCCCGGTGTAAAGGTGCAGATCGAAGGTAAGGGTTCAGGAACAGCTCCGCCCGCCCTGATTGAAGGAACTGCTCAACTCGGACCAATGTCCCGAGAGATGAAGGCCGCTGAGATTGATGCTTTCGAGAAGCGCTTCGGTTACAAGCCAACTCCGGTTAAAGTCGCGGTTGATGCCCTCGCTGTTTTTGTTCACAAAGACAACCCAATCAAAGGTCTGTCTCTTGAGCAGATAGATGCGATTTTTTCTTCTACCCGAAAAAAAGGTGCGGCGAAGGATATCACTACCTGGGGTGACCTCGGTCTCACGGGTGAGTGGGCAGATAAGCCAATCAGCATGTATGGCCGAAACTCCGCTTCCGGAACCTACGGCTTTTTCAAGAAAGTTGCTCTGGATAAAGGTGACTTCAAAAACAGCGTGAAGGAACAGCCTGGATCCGCATCTGTGGTTCAGGGTATCAGCGTAGACAAATACGGAATCGGCTACAGCGGAATCGGTTACATGACTTCCGGTGTTAAGGCGGTTCCCGTTGCTGAGAGTGGAGATAGCTTTGTTGATGCGACTGCGGACAATGCGTATTCCGGAGACTACCCGCTTGCGAGATTCCTACTTGTGTATCTCAACAAGAAGCCAAGCGAGACCGTTGACCCAATGGTTAAAGAGTTCCTGCGCTTGATCTTTTCCAAAGAGGGACAGACTGCTGTGGTAAAAGACGGCTACTTCCCCATCTCAGCTTCTTTGGCCCAAGAGGAGCTCGGTAAGCTCTAGTGGGACAAGCTGAGACAAAACATAAAGGCAACGGGGAAGAGGGGCAAAACCCTTCTTCTCCGTCTGTCCTTTCCTCGTCGCTTATGCGGCGACTGTTGCTTGATACCTTCGCCCGTTATTTTGTTTCTCTGGGGGGGTATTTTGTAATCTTTTCAATTCTGGCGATTGTGCTTGTCATTATCGTCGAAGTAATTCCTCTCTTCTCTCCGGTATCGCTGATCCCTGACACTTCCTTTGCAAGTGGTTCGGAGTTCGGAGCCGGCGGTGGTATGCCTGTCGTTCCCGGAGAATTGAATGCGATTGTGCTCGATGAATATCGGGAGGTCGCCACGGTAATCGACGCCAAACGGGCCGAGGTTCGTTCCTACCGGATTGCGATTCCCGGCGCAGATGGAACTCCATCAAATATCAAGCAGGGAGAGGCGATACAGACCGAAGCTATACCGCTGCTCGAAGGAGAGACGCTTACCTCTGTCAGTGAGGCGAAGGCCGGAAATTTTCTTCTCGGTACCTCCCGGGGAGCGGTTCTTCCACTCTCCGTGAAATACACGGCTTCATTTAGTGGTGATATCCGAACCGTAACCCCTGAGGTGCGTTTTTTAGAACGAATAGCCCTATTGCCGGAAGTCCCCGCAGAATCCCCAAGCGCGGGTACATCGGAGGATTCGGGCACCTCGGAAACTAAGAGTGCTACTGAGGTCGAAGGATCGGAACCGAGCGAAGCCGCGCCCGGGTCGCTATCTCAGTCACTTGCTGGTGTCGATGTTCTCAGTCACTCGCCGTCTCGCGAGATTATTGTCGCTGCCTTGAGTTCCGGCAAGACTCTCATCAGAAGTGAAAAGAGGAAGCGCTCCCTCATGGGTCCAGCTAAAGTCAGCGTTACCCTGAGCGAGCTGGACCTAAGCAGTATAGTTGCACCTATTAGCGAGCTAAATGTTACCAGCAACGGCCAGCTGCTCATCGGGGGAAGTGCGGATGGTGTATTGTTTGCCGCGGATATACGAGGTGGTGAAGCAGGTGAAGTTTTTACCCTGGCGACCGGGGGAACAATTCGTGCTACCGCCCTCTTGCTCGGGGAACAGACGCTGGTCGTGGGTGACGAAGAAGGCAATGTTACCTCGTATGCCCTTCGCCGTACCATGTCTGAGAAGAAGGTTTCGCTCAGGAAGCTCCACAGTTTCGAACCGCACGGAGACGCCATTCGAAGTTTCTCTACCTCGTCTCGCAATAAAACATTTACCTCTATGGCGAAGAACGGTGAGCTCGCTGTTCATTACGGAACGTCCGGTCAGACACTCGCGGATCGTGCACTTGGTGCGGGGGTGATAGACCACACGCTAACGCTGAAATCGGATGGGGTGGCGATTCTCAAAGAGACGGGAACTATTGATGTGCTTGCTCTCGACAACCCCCACCCGGAGGCGACCTTTCGCACGCTATTCCTCCCGGTTCAGTATGAAGGGAAGGATGAATCGGAACTGATCTGGCAGTCGACCGGGGGTTCTGATGAATTTGAGCCCAAATTCAGTGTGACCCCGCTGCTGTTTGGTACGCTTAAGGGCACCCTGTACGCGCTGCTTTTCTCGGTTCCGGTTGCGGTCCTGGCGGCGCTTTATACGTCTCAGTTTATGCCGAGCCGGATTAAGCGCATCGTAAAACCCCTTGTTGAGTTAATGGCTGCGCTGCCGAGTGTAGTTATTGGTTTCCTTGGAGGCCTCTGGCTTGCGCCTCGTCTTGATGGCTATCTTCTTGCGGTCTTTCTGTTTCCGCTCTCTCTGATTGTCGGAAGTATTATCGCTATGTCTCTCTGGCGCCAGGTGCCTTCCAGTTCACGTGTCGCTAAATGGGCAGGTGGTCCGATTGCGTTTCTTGTGTTCGGTATATCCTTCGGGCTCTTCGGTGCGGTGTATCTGGGCTCATTCTTCGAGCAGCTTTTTTTCGGAGGGGATATTCAGACTGCGTTGCGTAGCACCTTTGGCATTGTTTACGACCAGCGAAATTCCATTGTTGTCGGGATCGCCATGGGCTTTGCTGTGGTGCCCATTATTTTTACTATCTCAGAGGATTGCCTCTCCAGCGTGCCTAAGGGTTTGATCGCTGCCTCCCTTGCTCTGGGTGCGAATCGTTGGCAGACCGCGCTTAGAGTGGTTCTGCCGAGCGCAAGCCCCGGGATTTTTTCAGCGGTGATGATCGGTTTTGGGCGGGCTATTGGTGAGACCATGATCGTTCTCATGGCGACCGGCAATACGCCACTGATAGACCTTTCGGCGTTCAATGGGTTTCGCGCGATGTCTGCCAACATTGCGGTGGAGCTTCCGGAGGCCCCGCATGGCGGCACGCTCTACCGGATTCTTTTTCTTACGGCCTTTCTACTGTTCGTATTTACCTTCGTGGTGAATACCCTGAGTGAGTCGGTTCGACTCCGACTGCGAAAAAAATATGAGGCGGGATAATGAGCGATAAAGCGTCAACTCAGTTTGCCCTCAGGTCGGGTGATCCGTTTATCTGGCTCAGTGGGGGAGCGCTGGCGCTTATTCTCATTCTCCTGTTCGGATTGTTCGGTCTGATTGGCTATCACGCGGCCGGGTATTTCTGGCCCAGCCAGGTACACGAGTTAGTGAAACAGGACGGGAGTCGGGTAATCGGCGAAATCAAAGTTCGAGAGCTCGTGCCCGGAGAGCAGGATGCCTACAGGATTCAGGTAAAACAGGGAAACAGAAAGCTCCTTGGCGCCGATTTTGTCTGGCTAGATGAAGCTTCCGTAACTGAACGTCGACCAGCGACGGATGTTCTTACCGTAGAAAGAACGGAATGGGGTCGTTTCTTCGGCTATCTGAAAGCAGTCAAAGTAGGTGACAGAATAATCGAGGGAGAACCGGCCTTTGCCGCTCTTGAGTCAGAGCTTGAGCGAGCAAATAGCACGAAAGCGGAGATAAAAGAGCTAAGCCATACGCGGCTTGCCCCGGTAGCGGTGGAAAAGGCTAAATTAGTCAGAGCCCGTAAGTCGGCTTCCCTGGATGAGGCCAAGAAAAGTCGGATTGAGGCCCGACTCGAGGAGCTTTCCACGGAGTACACCAATCTCGATGCACAACTTAAGCGTCTGCGCTCAGACCTGAATGCCACTGCTGTTTTTGAAACGAGTTCCAAAGACGGCGCGGAAGTGCCAGTAGCGCACATCGTTCGCTGGTATCAGCCAAATAAGCTCGGGCTTTTCGGTAAAGGATCGGTTTATTTGTCTCGGGTTTGGGAGTTTGTCAGTGATGCCCCTCGTGAGTCCAATACTGAGGGGGGAGTCTGGCCCGCTATTTTCGGTACGGTGATGATGGTCTTCATCATGAGCGTTGTTGTGTCTCCCCTGGGAGTTATCGCTGCTATTTACCTTCGGGAATACGCAAAGCAGGGCCGCTTTGTCAGCCTGGTGCGGATCTCGGTAAACAATCTGGCGGGCGTTCCGTCGATTGTTTTTGGTGTCTTTGGAGTCGGCTTCTTTATCTACTTCCTCGGCGGAAACATAGATCAGTTGTTTTTCTCCGATAAGCTGCCAAGTCCGACGTTTGGCACGGGGGGAATTCTTTGGGCCTCTCTGACGCTTGCACTTCTGACTCTGCCAACGGTAATCGTTTCTGTCGAAGAGGGTCTTGCCGCTATTCCCCGACAACAGCGGGAAGCAGCGTATGCTCTTGGTGCCACCAAGTTTGAGGTCATGACCAGAGTGGTGCTTCCGGCGCTTATGCCATCAATGCTTACGGGCTTGATACTTGCGATCGCACGGGCCGCCGGTGAAGTGGCACCGCTGATGATAACGGGTGTTGTCAAGCTTGCGCCGAGTATGCCGATAGACGGAACGTTTCCCTTCGTGCATATGGAACGCAAGTTTATGCACCTCGGTTTTCATATTTATGATGTTGGTTTTCAGTCTCCGAATGTCGATGCTGCTCGACCGATGGTTTACACGACTACGCTGCTATTGCTGTTGATCGTCGTGAGTCTGAACCTGTTCGCCGTATACTTCAGGAATCGCATTCAGAAATCTCTGGTCTCATCGGCGGTTTAAAGAGGAGCTTGAGCAGTCGTACGTTTAGATAGGAAGAGTTTTTCCGAAGACGGCTCATCTAGGTGATACACCGTAGGTTGCATGGTGCTGCGTCTAGAATTCCGCGCATGTTTCTGTCTGGTTTTTTTTGACTTTTTTTGTTGCAATCGGCTCTATTGTGGGAGCGGAGGCTGATTGGGACGCATTCGTCCGGCGTTGTAGATAGCGATTGTCGGAACTTTAGCAAGTGAGCAGTGTTCTAATAAAATGCTTCGCGTTTGATCCCCTCGGGGATTATAGTCGAAAAAGGGGGCAAGTTGAGTAGCCAGCCAGAAGACATTGTTTTAGAGAGGGAAAAATCATCGATGGCCGATAGTAAACGCCAGGAAGAGAGTGGGGTGGTACCTGGCTCGATAGGCTTCAAGGGGGCGGTGACCGGAGAAAAGGCTGAAGTGTTGGAGCCCTGTGTGACGGTGCGGGATCTGAATCTTCACTACGGTGAGATGCATGCCCTTAAGGACATCACGACGATTTTTCCCAAAAAAGTTGTTA
>JAUIMJ010000128.1 GCA_030433295.1 bacterium
GACGGGGAAGAACAAACAAAAAGGCAAACAGCTGAGCAAAAAGACTTTCGCTCGCTTAGACAAGTGCTGCGCCATGCCTATCAGAAATGCGAAACAGATGTAAGGCAGTAATCAACGGAAAAGCACGGCTACCAACGAACCAGTAAAACCAACTCGTTGCAGATTTTAATTGCGAACAGACTATTAACGCAAGGGGTTGTTCTTGTCGACAAGCCTCGAAAAAAGTTTGAAAAAACGCTGAAGCCATGGCGAATAGCTGTTAGGCATGGCAAAGCTTTCTTCGCCTTAAAATTCAATCTGCGATATAGACCTCAGTCTGAGGTTCGAACGGAAAAGGGACCTTCGTAAATCACCTGATTACGAGCTCAGCGAAAGAAATGCCCGAGTAAAGAAATGTATTTTAATCAGGACCGCCTGACACAAGACATTCCGTCCAAACTATGCTTAGTGAAGGCCCACGTTGGCGATGCCGGCGTTGACGCTCTCACAGAGACCCAGGAACTATAGCGCTGAGCGCAGCCTTATCGGGTCATTGATAATAAAGGCACAGGAAATGATACGTGATCTTCGCGAACATCTGAGCAAGGCAATCGCAGACAGCTCTCCGCTCGACGCGGGCGCAGTTTCCGAACTCCTGGAGTCCCCCAAAAAGCGGGGATTTGGTGATATCGCCTTCCCCTGCTTCGCCCTGGCAAAACTCATGAAGAAGAGTCCGGCAGACTGCGCCGCTGAGCTTTCAAAATCCCTACAATTACCTTCGGGATTTTCCCGATTTGAAGTCCTTGGGCCCTTCATCAATTTTCACTACGATCGCAGCCTGATCGTTGGGGAAACCCTCGCCGACCTCGGCGTCTTACCAGAACAGAGCGCCACTCAGAAAAAGTCAGACAATCACTCAAAAACCATCATTGTTGAGTATTCCAGTCCGAATATCGCCAAGCCTTTCCATGTGGGGCATTTGCGCGCAACATTAATAGGTAATTGCCTGGATCGCTGCTACCGGGAGCTGGGATATAACACAATCAGCATCAATCACCTCGGTGACTGGGGAACGCAGTTTGGTTTCGTCTGGGCCGGCTGCCAGATATGGGGAACTCCTGAGGAGCCGAGCGTATCAAGCCTGGTCGACTTGTATCGCAAAGCCACTGCCCTGCGGGAGTCCCAGGAAGAGGAGAACCCTGGTAAAGAGGTGCTTGCTCAGCCGAACGTCAACGAGATGGCTCGTTCCTTTTTTATCGACCTTGAGGATGACAAACAGTACGCAAAAGACTTCTGGCAGATGTGCGTGGATGTTTCTCTGGTCTATCTCCGCGCAACGTACGACAGACTGGGAGTGAGCTTCGACCACTATACCGGAGAGTCCTTTTATTCAGACAAACTAAAGGCAGTCGAGGAGGAGTTGCGTGAGGCCGGTCTGCTACTTGAGTCCAAAGGGGCTCTCGGTGTTGACCTCGGAGAAAAGCTCGGCTTTGCCAGAATCGCAACGCCGGACGGACGCTCGCTGTACCTCACCCGGGATCTGGCAACAGCAAAGTACCGGGCAGAGACCTTCAACTTTGACCGGGCAATGTATGTCGTCGGCGCACCGCAGACCCTGCACTTTCAACAGATCAAAGGCGTGCTCTCCGCTCTCAATAAAGCCTACGCTGATCGCATTGAACACGTAGCTTTTGGCCATGTGCTCGGAATGAAAACTCGTGGCGGCGGTGCCTTTATCGAATTGAATTCCTTCCTCGACGAAGCGGTCGAGCGAGCCACGGAGGCCTACAGAGAACAGGTAAGCAAACGACCCGAAGGACTTGATGAGACTGAAGTTGCCCGTGCCGTTTCACTCAGCGCCATTCTCTTTGGCACGCTGGCTCGAACAAACGGTAAAGACGTTCACTTTGATTGGAAGCACGCGCTTGAATTCCAGGGAGACAGCGGACCCTACCTCCTCTATGCCTATGCACGCATTAACGGCATCAAAAGCAAGGCAATCGCGGCTGGCATTGATCCTTCCCATCCCTTTAGCCCTGAGCTACTGACCGAAGATTCGGCCTACGCCCTTTGCTCTGTGTTATCGAACTTTGAGGAGACCCTGGAAAAGACGGTCGCTGACAATGAACCGAGTTACCTCTGCGCCTATGCGCTTGAGCTGGCCAAAGCCTTTTCTAAAGCCTATCTCGAACTAAAAGTATTGGATGCGGAAGCAGAAGTAGCCAGCGCACGCCTGGCGCTCTTTGAAGCAACGAGACTGGTATTGAAAAAATCGCTGATGCTTCTCGGGATCGAGACAATCGAGAGAATGTAAGGCCGACTCTTCGGCCTCTCATGCCTCGCAACAGGAGACAATCGCTTTGTGGGTATCGGAAAACTGCGCTAGGCGGGTGTCTGGCCAGGAGCATCTCCCGCCCCGGGCTGACGCAAATGCGGCAGGGCCGTAATTGCTTCTACAATTTCGCGTATCTGATAGCCGACAAACTGCTTATCCCCGACTACCGTAACCGGGACGCCGGTCGTCCTTCCACGAGTAACTGCCTGATAGTAGCGCATCGCAATCGGATCTTTCTCGATATCAACGGAGACAAAAGGAACGGATAGCTGATGCAGCCCCTTCTCCAGTGCACGACAGATTCCGCACCAGGACGTCGTAAACATTACCACGGGAGGCAGTCCTCGCTGGCCACCGAGTTCGGCATGCATGTTTTCCGCGTCAGTAATACTTAATCCGTTGCTCACCTGCCGCATGCTGGCGTAGCCCGGTCCGAAACCAATCGTTTCTTTGAAGATAACGAAAGCAAACAACGCGAGAATGAAAACGCCTAAAAGCTTTTGTCCGAATTCTTTCATTTCACGTCTTTTATTTATTGAATCTTATTTACTGAAGAAAAGTAAGGTCGCACCTCGACTGACAAAGGGCATAGAAACCGACTCCCCATAGCAGGCCCAAACACGATGGGACAGTCGGCATTCTACACCCTGCACGCTGTGCGTAACAAGCACCTATCCTTCGACTGCGCTAGTCTTCACGCCTCGAAGGATGAGTAACAACACGACATTCAGTCGTTCCGTTCGACAGCGTCAGGCGAATCTGGATTGGAGCAAAGGCCTCCAACTGATGTCCCGAGCGTCTGACATCCCAGTGGGCACGTCCTCCGTTGGGACAACAGGTTCTGCGATTTGCATCCATGATAAACTGCCCATCGCGACCAAAGACCTTAACATCGGTGGTCTCAAACCAGTATTCACTCGGCAACAAAAAGACTGGCTGCCCGGTGTTATCAGAGTCAGGCTTCCAAAGCGCACCCTGAGGGCCGTCAAAGAAATCCTTTACGACGTCACAACCACCGGCACTCCTGCCGTTGCGCGTGCGACCATCAGCCTGAAGCGGACGATCTGAACCCGCACCAAAGGGAATTCCCACGAAACCGCCATTTGAGAAACGGATGTAAAATGCTCCGGGCACATTGCCGGAACCGGGACGATAAACCGCTATCTCAGCATGGTTAGAACCACTGTAGTGCCCGACAAGAGGAACATCTCCGGGGAAACCAAAGGGGAAGGCAAAGCTTCCACCCTCACGCATGTTTCCGTAGAACACCTTGGCACCGCCCACATCGCGGGCAACCATGGGATCGGCCTTTCCATCACCATTGAGATCCATCGGCGTCAGATAGTGGTCACCGGCAAGTCCCCACTGCATACTCTCCGCACGGGTGCGGCCCTTTGTGAGCTGGCTGACAGCAATCCAATACCAATAGGTTAGTCCGTTGACTTCCTGTGCCACGACGAGTTCATCACAGCCATTGCCGTTCATGTCAGCAGCAAAGGGGGTTGCGTTGGCGAGACCGAAGGTTCCACTGACGGTCCCCCCACCAGTGCTCTGTGTGAAGAACCACTGAAGCAAACCACCCTGCTCTCGACCAACTGCAATATCGGCTTTTCCGTCACAGTCGAAATCTCCCGCGAGCGGATAATCGTCTTTGAGGCCAAAACTAAAACCCCGCTCGGAACCATCACTGGATCGAAGCGTCCAGTAGAGGCCTCCATCGTCTTGCGGGGTAGCCATGACCGGGTCCGTGTCCCCGTCCCCATCAAAGTCCGCGGCGACATAGGTTGACGCCGGGCTACCGAAGCGAAAATTATTCACTTTGCCATCACCGGTGCGAATAAACCATTGGGTGTTATCAAAGGAACTACCGCGCAATACCACGAGGTCGGAACGAAGATCTCCGTTGTAGCTTCCCGGGACCTTCGCAAACAGGGAGCGAATCGGATATTTTGTTACCGGATCCAGAGTGAAATCGGGTCCGAAGCTTATCTGCTGAAAGGCACCGCGTGGCAACGTCGAGGTGTAGATGCTGTTGTCCCCGTGTCGATAGATACTGAAGTCAACCGCTTTATCCTTGTCCACGTTAGTCAGCGTGGGAAGGTCACCGCCAAGTCCCCACTGATACGGCCCCATGGCACTTCCGTTGTCGGGGTTTCGGATAAAAAAGACATTGCCCCCCGGACGATACACCGCAGCCTGTGCGCATCCGCGCCCGAGAAAATCAGCCGCAAGAGGAATGTCTCCACCGAGACCAAAGGCGTACTTGAGGCGGCGCTGATTCTTTGAGCGATAGATGTCCCAGGTGTTGTTCGTGCGATCAAAAGTCGCGTAATCAGTGATTCCGTCACAGTCATAATCTGCGGGAACAGGGAGCGATCCGTGGTCACCGTGGGTGAAACGATACTGTCGTCCGGTCTTACAATTGCGCATGGTCCACTTACCGTTACGACGGTTGTACGTACCAACGTCAGTGCATTCCTGTGATGAAATATATCCGCTGACCGGTAATTCTCCGGTGCCGCCGAAGACGAAGGAACTAACGGTATCTCCGTCGATGTAGGGGGTCCAGCGTGCGACAGTAGGATTGAAGGTAACGATGTCACCCAGGGGACTGCGGTTAGCGATATACGTGAGGGGCAGACTGCCGCGCTCTAGCTGAATTCGATTGATTTGTCCGTTTCGGCTATTTCTGGCGAGGACAATACCACTCTCACCGTGGTATCCGATCGCGTCTCCACGACCATCCTTGTCTATGTCACCGCGCTTTGCGAGATCCAATCCGCTTTCTGCCAGAGCCGGGATGTGAGCACAACAGACGACCAGGAGCGTAATAAACAATCGCCGTGATGATGTAGCGATCCTGCCAAGATGTTCTACGTTCATGCTATCCTTTCCAAAAAACCACTTAAATGAACAAAAGATAAAAAAACCGATAACAAGCC
Source organism: bacterium (assembly GCA_030433295.1). GTDB lineage: Bacteria > Bdellovibrionota_C > UBA2361 > SZUA-149 > SZUA-149 > JAUIMJ01. Next base: position 5,257 of record JAUIMJ010000128.1, read on the forward strand.
CGCCTGATGCGCCTGAGACTGCTGCTCCCGCGCCGCGGATCTGATCTATGAGTGTTATGGCAGCAGACATCGCAAGTGTATCGATAAGGGCATCAAATTGTTTGAAATTCTCGGTTTTTTCAGCATGACGAGCTAAAGCGTAATCGCCACTTAAGGCAGATCTGTTCTCTGGCGCAGGCAAGAAACCGGCTAAGTCCTCAAGATCTCTCTGCTTTTCAGATTTTTGTGACCCTCAGCACCGGCTTCAGGGCCTTAAGGCAGGCACGCTGTGTGGAAGAGGCTGAAAAAATGCGACTAGGCTGCCTCTTCCGCCTCAATTTCACGTTCAAGCTGTCGCCTGACCGCTTCTGGTGAGGAGGTTCCCCGGGCAAACACGGCGTAGGCTACCGGCAGGACAAAAATGGTTAAAAACGTGGAAACAAGGACACCACCGAGAACGACAACCCCGATGGTGCTGCGGGTCTCAGAACCGGCACCCGATGAAAGGATCAGGGGCAGTGAACCGGCAGCCGTGGTAATCGCCGTCATAAGTATGGGTCGCAAGCGAGTAACCGAGGCACGTACGAGCGCAGTATCAAAAGACTCACCGCGATCCCGAAGCTGGTTGGCAAACTCAACAATCAGGATTGCGTTCTTCGCGGAAAGACCAACGAGCATCACCAGCCCGATTTGTGAGTAGAGATTCACCGAACCACCACTCAACAGCAAGCCGAGCAGTCCCCCGAGCATAGCGGTAGGAACCGTCAGCATAATGACGAAGGGGTGAACATAATTTTCGAACTGAGCAGCAAGTACGAGATAGGTGATCACAAGTCCAAGAATAAAGACAAAGGCGAGCGAAGTGCCCGCAGCTGAAAAGTCGCGAGACTGCCCCTTGTAGTCAATGATTGCTGTCGCTGGCAGATGTTCACGCACCAGGCCCACGAGATGCTCCAGTCCCTCACCAAGCGAAAGGGAGTCCTCCAGGTTGGCTTCCAGGGTGATGGAGCGAATTCGATTGTAGCGGTTCAACGAAGGAGAATCCGCATACTCCTGCACATGCACGACGTTGGAGAGCGGAATTAGTTCTCCGGTGCGAGAGGAGCGAACGAACAAGTTCTGCAAATCACTCGCGGTGTTTTGAGTCGAGCGTTCTCCTTCGAGTATGACATCGTACTCCTCCCCTCTATCGATGAAGGTAGTGACCCGACGAGAGCCAAGCATCGTTTCAAGGGTTCTTCCGATTTCTGCAACATTCACCCCTAACTCTGCAGCTCTGTTGTAGTCGACCTCTACACGAACCTGAGGCTTGGTCTCTTTGTAGTCCCAATCAAGACCGACAAAACCGGGATTGTTCTCCTCAATCTTCTCGACAAGAATGTCTCGCCACTCTACGAGTTCCTCATAGGTTCCACCGCCGATGACAAACTGAACCGGCTTGCTTACTCGGGCACCAAAGCCCTGACGCATGACGGGAAATGCGCGAACGCCGGAAAGGTCTGACAACTTCGCTCGGATTTCGTCCATGATGACGAATGCGCTTCGACGCTCGCTCCAGCTGTTGAGAACACAGATGACAATACCGCTGTTGAATGAGGCCAAGTTGCCGAAACTTCTTGGAGCACGAACGAGCAATCGCGTAACCTCCTTTGACTCAACATACGGCAAGAGCCTCTTCTCAATCTCATCGACATAGCCGGACATATACTCATAAGAAGCCCCCTCAGGCCCGTTAATGAGAACGAAAAACGCGCCGCGATCCTCTTTTGGCGCATACTCCGACGGGAGGTAGTTGTAGATAGAAAAACTGACTACTAAGATCCCGAGCAAAAGAAAAAACGACAATACCGGGACTTTGAGAACTCGCTGGAGACTCCGCTCGTATAGGTCCTGGACTTTTCCCACCACCCTATCAATCGCCGCACTGCTCTTTGATTGCTCCGCCTCTGTGGACAGTATCTTCGAGGCCAGCACCGGGCAAAGGGTTAAGGCCACAACGCTAGAGAAACAAACCGCGGCAGCCATTGTCAGGGCGAACTCCGAGAACAATCGCCCGATGTCCCCTTCGAGAAAAGCCAAGGGGACAAATACAGAAACCAGGACAAGCGTAGTTGCTACAACGGCAAAGCCGACCTCACCGGCACCGCGATATGCCGCAACCAGGCGCGTCTCCCCGAGCTCTTTCATGCGACGGACAATATTCTCAAGAACGACGATCGCATCATCAACGACCATCCCAATCGCCAGAACCAGTCCCAGGAGTGTCAGCAGATTTACCGAGAAATCGAGCGCATACAGGGCAGTAAAGGTCGCTATCGTAGATACCGGAACGGTCACCGCGGGAACGAGCATTGCCCGGAAGTCACCGAGGAACATATAAATGACAAAAATCACTAGAACGATAGCAATCGCAAGCGTGGTGTAGACTTCGTGTATTGCCTCTTCAATGAAAACCGAGGTGTCATAACTCTGACTGATTTTCATTCCCTCAGGGAGGGTCTTATTCACTTTGTCCTTTTCTTCCTTGGCGGCACGCGCCACATCAATCGTATTTGCTACAGATTGTTTGATCGTCCCTATACCGACCATGGGCAACTGGTTTCCGCGAAAGGTGGTTCGATCTTCAACCGTCCCTCGCTCTACTCGCGCCACGTCACCAAGGCGAACCACATACCCATCCTCTCCACGCTTCAGAGCCAACGCCCGAAAGTCGTCCTCTTCGCGGAACGCCCGATTCAGGCGAACAGTAAACTGTCTGGTTTTCGACTCAATATTACCCGCAGGCAACTCAACGTTTTCCGCGCGCAGGGCCTGCTCAACATCCGACACAGTCAGATTGCGCGCAGCTAACTCCTGACGATCCAGCCATACCCGCATGGCAAACTCCTGGCCGCCACCGACGCGCACACGAGCCACCCCGTCTAAGACGGAGAATCTGTCCACCAGGTACCGTCGCGCATAATCAGTCAGTTCCGGCACGCTCATTCGATCACTTGAAAGATTGAGCCACATGATGACGTCATCATTCGAGTCAACTTTTTGAATCTCGGGAGGTTCTGCTTCGTCCGGGAGATCGTCTGCGATGGTTGAAACCCGATCCCGAACGTCATTTGCCGCGCCGTCGATATCCCGGTCTATACTGAATTCCAGAGTTACGGTGGATTCACCATCCACACTCTCCGACTCAATAGAAGTTATTCCCTCAATACCCGCGATGCGCTCTTCAATGCGCTCCGTGATTTTTGTCTCAACTACGTTTGCTGCCGCACCCGGATACGCAACTTCAATGGAGACCACAGGGGGATCAATATCGGGATATTCTCGCAGGGGGAGTTTTGAGAAAGCGACATAGCCGAAGATGACCATAATCGCCACGACCACAGAGGCAAAAACCGGTCGCTGTACTGAAATATCAGAAACGATCATTTCTTGCTCTGCACACGTTGTAAGACCTCAGCAATGCCTTCACCTTCCTGCTGCACCGCCAGGAGGCTGACATTCTTACCGGGTCGAGCGCTCATCGTGCCGTGGGTAATAACATAATCACCGGCTTTCAATCCCGAGAGCACCTCAACCCGGCCCGCCATCCTGGTGCCAATCTTTACGCGACGCTTTTCCACGACTCCGGTAGTACCGGCCGCTGCCGCGGTATCCGCCTCAGGCACTTGCAGCAGCAACACATCCTGAGCCGCACCCGAGGGAATCAAAGCCTCCTCCGGAATCACCACGCTTTCCCGAAAACCATGCGAAAGGCGTAACTTCATCAGCAGACCAGGTCGCAAAGCTCCGTCTGAGTTATCGATCAGGGCCCTCACCGTAATAGAGCGCGTCGCTACATCTACTTTCGAGTCCAGGCTTGACACCTCTCCTTCAAAGACGCGCTCGGGAAAGGCACTTGTTCGCGCCTTGATCGGGAGTCCGATTTTCAGTGAGCTGAGAAAAATCGAAGGAACGTTAAAGTCCAATTTCATTACGGAGTCATCCGTGAGCGTGGTGATTGTATCTCCCGGCTCGACAAGGGCACCAACGCTGATTCGTCTCAAGCCAAGAACTCCGTCAAACGGCGCTATCACCAGTCGATCCGCCAATCGGCTCTTCATGGCATCCAACTGGGCCTTGGCTGCTTTGTAATCGCGTTCTCTCTCATCAAAAAGTGACTCAGAAACAGCACCGGACTTTGGAAGTTTTCGCAAACGGTTTATCTGACTTCTGGACTCTCGCACCCGAACGGACATCTCTCGAACGAGAGCGCTCTCTTCTGCATCCGTCATTTCGACAAGGACAAACCCCTGCTCCACCCGCTGACCATCCTCAAAATTGATTCGGGTGATGATGTCAGTCACGGGAGAAGTAAGTTCGACGGTTTCCTTGGCGCGCAGCGTCCCAAGTGCTTCGATGCTATCCGACCAGGGAACCTGTTTAGAGCGGTAGGCCACCACGCTGGTTGGAGCATCAGCAAAAGCCGACGCAAAGGCGGCAAACAGCAAGACCAAAACTACCGAGCCCCTCAGCACGCGAGGACATCCAGTGGTCGATAACCACGAAGGGGACAGACCCCGGGCGGATTGCTTCAGGGAGAGAGCCTCAAGGGCGTTGCTTTTAATAATCATACGTTCCTGCGTAACGACATAAACCCAGCCTGCACCATACTACAAAGTTAGCCAATTACATTGCGGCAAACGAAAGAAAAGCGAGAAATTCCAGCGGACGCACTGAGGTAATTGCCTGGGGTATCGGCAGTGGACGTTTGCCAATAAACAAAAATTACACCAAACTACCGCAGGTGGTTCCTCGACCATTTTGCGTAGCTGAGAGTAGAACCACCTGCATCGAAAGCCGGCAGACGATGTTTTTTGAAGAAAATGCTGTTTGAAGTCAATGAAGACTGATTCGACCGGCTTGTGACTCTTTGCGGAGTTGCCACATCCCCGGTATCTACCTAACCATGGTTTACCGTGGTTTACTGTGCGGGGAATTGACCCTTGACGGACTAACATAGGCTCAGAGGTTCCTTGAGAGTACTAATCGCAATACTCCTGCTCAGCAGCATTGGACTAAGCGCTTGTTCAGTTGGTCCGAATTACACGCCGCCTGAGACTCCCTTGCCGCAGACATGGCAGTCCGCCCTGAAGCAACCGGAACTGCCGGACAGCAGAGTGCTTGCTGAGTACTGGAAGAATCTCAAGGACCCTGTCCTCGACCAGCTCATCGCACGTGCTCTTGGTGACAACCTCGACCTCAAGCAAAAATTGCTTCGGATTGACGAAAGCTTTTCATTGTACCGAATTGAGCGCGCTCGATTCCTGCCTGATTTCGACGGGGTTGCTACCTACGAGCGGCGGCGCAGAAGTCAGGGGGTTGCTTCTGCAATAAGCGATCAGAACAATGATTTCTTCTCTCTCGGCGGAGCATTATCCTGGGAACTGGACGTGCTCGGACGCATCCGCCGCCTGAATGAATCCGCCTATGCAGAGATTGAGGCAACGGTAGAAGATTACCATGCAACGCAGGTCACGCTCATTGCTGAGGTCGCACTTAGCTATATACGTATACGTACAATCCAGTCGCAGATCGCATCGACAGTTGAGAACATTCGAACCCAACAGGAGAGTCTGGGACTTGCCAGAGACAGGTTTCGGGTGGGAATCGCCCCCGAGCTGGATGTCCGGCAGGCGGAGTCAAACCTGGGAACAACTGAAGCTGCCCTGCCGGAGCTGCGCATACGGCTTTACCAGGAACAACATCGACTCGCGGTGTTGTTGGGAGGCTTCCCTGAGAACCTTGAGGAGATAGTCGAAAATCAAAACCCGCTCCCCGAAGTCGCCGAACTCAGTGCCAAAGAGCTTCCGATTGATATCGTTCGGCAACGCCCTGACGTAAGACGCGCAGAACGATCCCTTGCGGCGCAGCACGCGAGAATCGGCGCCAAGAAAGCTGAGTTGTTCCCAATCGTAAGCCTTCCGGGGTCATTTTCCTTTGAAGCGCTAAACTCTGTGCACAATGCATTCAACAAAAAGAGTCTTGCGTTCTCAATTGGCCCATCCGTGCGCTGGAACATTTTCGACTTTGGAGCAGTCCTCAACGCAGTCGAGGTAGAGCGTGCGAGGAGTAAGCAGCTTCGGGTCGAACATCGCAAAGTCGTATTGACTGCCGTGCGGGAGGTAGAAGATGCCCTCGTCTCTCTTCGAGAACAGAAGGTACGAGCTCGGAGTCTAAAAAAATCAGTTCAGGCGAGCAAAAAAGCTGCCGCTCTCGTACGTAGTCTGTATGTATCGGGACTAACGGACTTTCAGAACGTACTCGACAGTGAGCAACGGCTGTTCACGCAACAGATAAGTCAGGCGAATAGTCGGGGGCTCATGGTAGAAGCCTATATCAGCCTGTATCGCGCACTGGGTGGCGGCTGGAACCCGAGTAAGACCACCGAGCTTATTTCCCCCGAACGCGGAGACGAGCCTGAAAGCAGCGAACCTAAAAAAGTCGAAGCAAAAAATTCTGAAAGAGAGAAGTAA
>JAUIMJ010000129.1 GCA_030433295.1 bacterium
ATCCATGACCTACTATTATTCAATTCGGACGTAGGTGTCAGATCAAGTCGCGTCTCTTACACTTTAAGGGATGTTAATCTGCAGAGTTTTTGGCTAGAGCAACGCGGCTGGCGTTTTTCTTTGCCAGTGTCGTCCGAGTTCCCGCAGAGGGAGTTCCATCCGATATTTACGTTTGCCAAACGTCTCAATCGATATTTCTTCATCTATCGAGATGCTTGCCCATGCCTCTCCTGGCTCCGAGGGGTGCATAAAACTCTCTGTTGCTGAAGGAATGGTTACATGATGCACGCCGTCTGAGCAGTGTAAGTCGAACCAATGAGTGTGACCGGAAACGACCAGAATTACTTTTCCACTGCTCTCGATGATATCGAGAGCTTTTGTGCTGTTATCGCCCGTGTATCCGGCATTCACTTCGGAGCGCTCGAAGTAGTAATTTCCTCGCATACAGCTCCTGATTAGTGGCGCGTGCAGGAAGATTACAGAAGGCAAATCAGTTGATTCGAGGTCCTTTTTTAGCCACTCTAGTTCGTCCTGGTCCATCGCGATCCCGCGTCCTCTTTCGAGTTTCGAGCCGCAATTCCAAAAAACGAGATGATTGCCTTCGATATCAAGCGAATGTGACCGACAAATTGAATCGAGAGCTGCTTCATTCTCCTCTGCGCTTAAAAACTGTACGTCGTGATTACCTAGCATGTGACGTCTGGGTTCAGGTAACGCCCTCAATACAGCGGATACTTTGTCCAGCAGTAAAGGGTCAACTTCCGGGCCCACGTCGTTAATTCGATCTCCGAGATCGACGACCAAATCATGCGGGTGCTGTGCAAGCCAACTCACATAGTTCCCGAGAACGTCGAGTGCCTTGCTCCCGAATTTTGTTCCGGCATCCCGACCATAATGAAGATCCGTTATGATTGAGATACGAAGAGCTCCTTTGATGTAAAAAGGTATCCAGAGGATCGCCAACAACAACCAGTGGTCACAACTGACTCCAGTACCGCTGTAATAGAAGTACGAGAGCGACCAAACGATATTACTCATTTTCGTCCTTTCAAACGAAATCTCCGCGGCAGTAACAACAGCACAAAGGTGCCGGTGCCAGCCAGCAGATTACTACCCAAGCAAACCTTGTAATGAACGCAAAACAAAGCGACCCCAACAAAAGCGCCTAAAATAGTCAAAAATAACCATATTGATAAGCCCATGTAAGGATTGAGAAATCTGACAGTCGTCGGCTGGTTTGCTTAGAGCGGCGGAGCCGAAACGCTGATTTGCAGATTCTAGTAGAAGGCAAGCACCTGATACCGGCCCTACACTTCAGCTGGAGGGCGCTGTGGCCGTCGCCTAAACCAAGAAAACGAAGAACTCGTTTTTTTTACGAGTGCTTCCAGTTCAAGAATAGACCCTTGTCCTCCCTCAATAGTGTCAGGTGGTTCATAACGTGAGCGAAAGATTATCGGACTCATGTGCGAAAAACATTCAGTGCAAAGTGGTAGTTGCCTCGAGCTTCGAGTTAGAACATGCTGCTATTGAATCCAATTCCTAAGATGTTTGTACACCACTATCGAGGGAGACATGACACTTCGAGATATTTCTTGGCTGTGAGCAGAAAGCTTCGAATGTTTCTCAATCGATGTCGGGAGGTGATGGCGGACACATAAACTTGTATTCGACCGATGACTGTGATGCTGACTTTGAAGTGTCTCTCAGTCCCTGGCCCCCGGTGTCGAGCGATACAAGCACGATCAAAACTGGTGGCGTGCTTGATGATGGGTGTGTCTCACAAGAAAGCCAAAGCGTGCGTTACCAGATTGTGCATGCCTCAGGTAGTACGAATTGGGTAGCCATGCAGAGAATCGTAGACCCGGAAGATGATGTGATTGAATTTGTCACCGAAACAAACTTGCCCTCAGGGAATGTAAGCATTCAATTTGAAGTTACCGGGTATTCGCGACAGGCTCTCAGGCCGGAAGAGTGGAAACTATCAGTAAAGTAGATTACTTTTTCTCGGTAGCGGCGTAAGTAGAATAAACTGATACGATACCTTATGGACGAGTTAATCGAGCTTCTAAGCGAGGATGAATGGAGGAAAGGCTTTGAGTGTCTCAAGGAGTTACGTCCAAATCTGAGAGTTGAAAAGTTTCTTGAGGGACGAGAGTCGTTGATTAGCCGTGGTTACCACCTCATAGGCCTGGTAAGCGAGGGGAGAGTGGTTTGTATTGCAGGGTATGCACTTCATCCGCATGTGGAGCGAGGTTCCGAGTTCTGGTTGCATGACTTTGTGACTTTGGCTGAACAAAGATCGAAAGGCTTCGGACTTAAAATGATCACCTACCTGGAAGAGCAAGCAAAGAAACATGGTTGCCAAAGATTCTTACTCCATACCCGTGATGACCGCTTGGATGCTCATAGATTTTACGAGGAGAAATCTGAGTTTGGAAAGTACGCGGTAGTGTTCAAGAAAGAATTGTAGCCTCGTATCTTATTTTTGATGCCTTTCCTTGGAGGGTGTTAGATTGTTTTAGTGAACCCTTACTTGAAAAACCTTCATACCTAATGAGAAGAGCAGATCGTATGGCCCCCGTTTTTTGTGAGTGTTATTGATAGTAGTGGTGTACTGCACCGAATCATTTGCTCGGGGCTACGTTACATGCGTTTGACCGAACCGCTGTTAATCGATGACGAAAAAAACACGACGTTCATATCTTGTTATTGGTGGAGTTGCTCTCGTGAAACAGCGAATTCGTCCGCCAGCCAATCCGGTGATGGTCGCTGTAACCAAAGATCTTTGCGATCCCCTTTGGGAGTGTGAGTGGCTTTGTGACGCTCCTTTTAATGTTCTTGCGCTTCGGCGAATATAAGGACGAGACCGAGATTCTTGCTGTCGACAAACGAAATTATGAGCTTTCCGTGGCTCGAGAGATTTCCATGCAGGAATGTGTTGAACGCGCGCGCTCTGGAACTTTGTACGACTACTTCATGGCAGAAACGATACGTGCGTTAACAGATGTTTCTACGGAGTACGAACTTTCGTTGGACTGGGTTCCCTCGGACTGATCACTAGGAGCAAACAGCGATTTGGCCGAGCAGGGGGCGCCTCCCAATAAAAAAGTATCGGATGTCGCACGGAGCTAGCGTACGTCCTCTGGTGCTACTTGTTAGCTTATTCTCGGAAAGGGCTCGAGCCCTATTAAGAATTTTCAAGGGCTCTTTCGGTTAACGCAATTGAGTAGAAAACATAATCTGGATATCTGAAGAAAGTTTCATCATGAATAATGAATCGACTCCCTCCACACTCAATGTAAAGCAGTTTGTAGAGCTCGAGCTATGTGTTTGGGAGGCGCTGGTGGCCGGAGATCCCCAGGCAGATGCAGCAGCGCTTACCGATGACTTTGTCGGAGTCTATGAATATGGAATATTCGGGAAGAGCGAACACTGTAATCTGCTGGAAAACGGTCCTATCGTCCAGCACTATGAAATTCTGGACCCGAGAATCATCGTCATCTCACAGCGTTCAGTAATACTTATCTACTTGGCCGAATGGACTCAACCGGGGAGTCCGGATTTGAAAAAGATGTATGTCAGTTCTCTGTGGCAGGAATCAGACGGAGTCTGGAAGAACAGCTTTAGTCAGGATACGATGCTTGCTGATTGATCATCGCCTTAGCCAGGATGTCTTTGTCCGCAAAGAGCGACTTTCAATACATTGGGACTTTTATAAGGAATGCACTTTTAATGACGAACTCCCACTGCTGCCAGAGAATGTCCGAATCACTGAAATTCAATTGTGATTCCCACTCCGATCCCTTCGCTTGCCCGGACAGTTTGTTTTTATACATCCCGAAATTCGATGAATATCGTTTAATCATCCATGATGGAGGTAGCTCCTCTGTATTAATTTCGTTTTGCCCATTCTGCGGCGCCACCTTGCCGAAATCTAAAAGAGAAGCATGGTTTGAAAAACTTGCCGCTCTGGGTTTTGAGGATCCTGGCGAAGATGAAATACCTGAGGAATTTAACGATCGCAGGTGGTATTCAAAATCATTGGATACCATAGTTGCGGAGTGAGCACTGCGTTTTGCGTGGCGTCCTCGTTCGATGGAAGTTTATACTACAGGTTAGTTGGTATTACGCTGTAGGAATGAGTGCTGATTCTTTCTTAAGTAAGCCGGCACTTGTTTGTGGAGTTTCTCCTTGCCATCAAGTAGAGTCGACCTGTGTTCGATGCGCTAAGCATTTGATAAGTAATACATGAAACCAAGTAAAAAACGAATCCAAACTATCTTTTTTGCAGCAATTCTGATTGTTGTCGCGGGAGAGATATTTGCAAGATACTATCTCGGCCTTGGAACCCCACCTCTTTCGATAACAGACTCTCAAATTGAGTACCTATTTAAGCCAGGCCAGGACGTCGTAAGATTCGGAAATAAGTTTGCCACAAATCAATACGGAATGAGATCCGATGCTTTCACTACGAAGAATGAGGGTCGTGACTTTAGGGTAATGGTGTTCGGTGATTCTGTAATGAATGGAGGAAATTTAACTGATCAAAACGACCTTGCCACAAGTATCCTACAGAAGAGTCTGGGTGAAATCACTGTAAAAGAAGTCGTGGTTGGCAATATCTCTGCCGGTAGCTGGGGACCGGGAAATTGGCTGGGGTACGCCCAAAAATACGGTTTTTTTGATGCCGGCGTCGTTGTGCTGATTATCTCAAGCCACGACTATGCGGACAATCCTACATTCGAACCTCTCAACCCGAATACACACCCTACGGAAACACCGTTCTTAGCGCTGACTGAGGGGCTCACACGGTATGTGCCAAGATATTTTCCTCATTTTCTTTCACGCAAAACCAGAAAAACCGAGCAGCCCACAGAACCTCCGGTTGGGGAAGTAACAAAAGCGAGCGAAGATTTGAAGGGCTTCCTGACATTTGCAAAGGAAAATTCTGATTATGTTTTGGTTTTTCAGCATTGGGAGCGAGGTGAGATCGTGACCGGTAAAGCAGGGCCAGGGAATGAACGGATACGCCGTTTATGTGAATCTTTAGAAATCTCTCCGATATCGCTTGCGCCGTATTTTAAAAATGCGATCAGTAATGGAGTTGAGCCCTATCGCGATAATATCCATCCAAACCGAATGGGCCAACGTCTGATAGCAAAAGCAATACTGGAACATATATCCGGGAGCGTAATGCATGTGAATGGGGATTGATTTGAGTCCAGTCCCATTGCTGATGTTTGCCTTTTTCCTGCGTCCTCCCGAAGATGGTCAGTATCAGGAAACTTCCTTCTTAACGCGCCAATCTTGACCATATTCATCGGCTTTGCTAGGCTCGTCTGTGATGGTGCCAGAGGATACCTGCACATAGGGTTTCCCCGGCGTTACAGAACTAAGGTCTTTCAGGAGCGTAAACAGATGACGAGCTGGCAAACTTGCGGTCGATACGAATACGAGTACGACCAAAACGGCTACACTGGCTGGTGTCGTTGTGTCGGTGGCGGACTCGCAAGCGGCCATTGGCCACAGTGGAACAACAGAACAGGCGCGACTCGATAGTCTCGCCCGCGCTTCCCAATCCCCCAAACTTCGGTGCTAATTCCTTTGGCACCATTTTCGAGATTGCATCCGAAGTCAGGGGGAGCCTGCATCCTCCCAATCAAAGAGTAGAGAAAATAAGCAATGAAGAGAGTTCCAGGTATCTACAGAAAGGACCTTTTCATCGTAGGTGAGGACCTCGGCGTTGTGGTCGGCCTATCAGGCGAGACAAATGTCCTGGAGGATCACTATGCGATTTGGAGAAGGCACTGATAAAAAGTCGGTGTCTTTGTGTAAGATAGCACCCGGCACTAAAGCGAGTATCCTCACCTTGATTTGACGGCAGCATAGAATCAAGAGAGGGAAGCGGATGCTTCCCTCGCTGGTGGTCTAGGAGAACAGCTCTCGTATCTGTTTTCTTCGCAGTGATATCTCAGGGTGTAGAACGGTATCTACCTTTAGCTCAGGATTTTCCATACACGATTGAACAACATCGGTCGTTTTTTCAATTGCGTCGATGAATTGTTCTTGTTTGTCGTTAAGAAAATCGCGCAAACGCCAGGCGGCGAGGAGATCGGTCCTAAACTCAATGAGGCGGCAAAGGTATGCGTAGGGCTGGGCCCAAATCACAAATAACAGAAAGTAGAGAACCAAAAAGCAAAGTACAAGGAAAAGGTTCCACCACGCCATCTGAATCAACAGACTGAAAAGAGCATAGGTGGAGAGACTGGCTACAAGCTTTCCCAAAACTCCTCTAGAGAATCCCACAAGCCGCGTCAGGATATGGATTTTGCTCTGCTCCATGTGCGCCAGCTCGTGAGCGCTGATACACATCAACTCCTCATCGCTGACTTCGTTCAGCAATTCATAGCTCATCCATACCGTGGGTTCATGGAAGGGGCTCGGTATGTGGCCCGCAGTTCCAAGCAACTTCAGTCTGGAACTTGTCGAGATATCTATCACGCCAGAAATCAAAGCGACGGCTGTCGGAAATCCATATTCCTTGTGAAGGGATGCAAGAATATCTGACAGGCGCTGAAGTTCATAGTCGTCTACAAATTCAGGAGTCATCATTCGTGGTCGCATGACCACGGTGAATGTAAGATAACTCTGAATTGAGATTGAGATGAGAAGGCAAAGCGGTAACACCGCAAAATGTACATAGGGAAGTACAAACTTCCCGAGAAGATACACTGCTACCAAATCAAATAGGAGACAAATAACAACGGCAAAAGCGATGCGTTTATTTAAAAACCGCTTCCGCTCAAGAAACCTCTGATACATCTTATCGCTTTCGAAGAGACAAAAAGACAATCACATGCATGCTTACGTGTCGAAAACCTTGTCCCCACGAGTATGAGTCAAATTCCCGGTGAAAACAAGATGCGGATATCAGAGTATATACCCCTAACGATTTAAAGTACGGCGTCAGCCGTTCCTCGAAATAGATTAGGGGGATATTGTCACGCCTGTGGTGTGACCAAAAGACAGATACACTGAGCGCGGGGCGGGGTGGCACTAAGCGGGGTTGTGCGCTTTTACGGTGAGTTAGAATCGTTGCTCATCGATAACTTTGACGTCGTCGGCGCATAACTGCGCCGGCTGTGATATCGGTGTTAGGGGTATACTTGTTGTTTGGTTCTGCCTCCGGCAGAACAATATACTTCGCGACGAACGCTCTTGAGAAAAACAGAAGTTTATAGTGCGCTCAGTATATACACCGCGTTTACCATTCTCACTTCTACGTGATAGTAGGGGACAAGGTTGGCTAAAGCCCAGTTCAGCCACGTGTTCTTTCCCATCCTGACTATGCTACACTGAGCCTGCTTATCAAATCGCCCTCGCCAGGAACAGATGCCCGCTGCAAGCCTTCTACGATACCTGAGCAACCTTACTGCTCCACTCGATGCTCCTGCCAGCTCTACGCTGAAGTGGGATGTCGCCCGGGGGATATCCAAGGGAATCGTGGGCAGTTCCGTACTCTTCGTCCTCGGTCTGCTGATCGCGCATCGCGTCTTTGACGCCAGTCCCTTTCAGCGTGCCTGTATTGTGGTTGGCCCCTATGTCGGCATGCTTGTCGCTATAGAATACGAGCGGGTTTCGCGTCGGCTGTTTTCTTCGCGAAACTATCAGGCGGCAGCACCGGTGCTCCTCTATCTCCTGGGTGTTTTCATGGCCATCCGGGCATCCGATGCTATGGCCTTCGTTCTCGGTTGCATGATCATGAGCTGTGCGGAGGCGCTTCGTATTTCGGCGCTTACTTCCATCTGGCGCAGCGTGTACCCGGATCAGCTGCGAGGGCAGCTCGTATCTCTTGGTATCTGGTGTACGGCGGTGAGTTCTATCGCAAGTGCGGCGCTCGGTGGTTACCTTCTTGATGCCAATATCAACTGGTATCGCTGGATCTTCGCATTCTTCGCCGCAGCGTCCGTTGCAGGCTCGATATTTATTCTGCGCATGGTGCGCGTTCCCATGCCCGAGCTCGAAGAGCATGTGTTAAAGTCAAAGTCTCTTGCGACCTTGAAACAGAACCCCGTTTTTGCGCGAATTCTACTGGCCTGGTTTCTCGTTGGCTTCGGTATGCACCTCGTCGTGGCACAAAAAGTGGAGTATCTCGTAGATCCCAGAGTTGGCTTCTCGCTTTCTAATTTTCAGATAGTGCTCATCGCCTCGGCGGTGAGTGAAGCAGTGCGGGTGATTTTCATGCCGTTCTTTGCGCGGCTTTTTGATCGCGTGGATTTTATCTCACTGAGAATAAGCTTCAACGTAATCTTTCTCGGGTTCTTTGTGCTCTACTTTAATACCCGCTCGATTCCGCTAATCGTGATGGGTGCCGTGCTTCACGGCCTGGGAATAGCCGGAGCTATGATCGCCTGGAATCTCTGGGTTACAAAATACGCGCAGGATAGCCAGACTGGTATTTTTATGGCGATTCACACCTTTCTTACCGGCGTGCGTGGTGTGCTAGCCCCTTTATGCGCTTACGCGCTGATTGATTCCTACTCCATATCCACAATATCGTGGATCGCCTTTGTGCTGTGCGCATGCTCCATCCTCCTTTTGCTGGAGACGAAAAAGCGCTACCATCCCGAAAAAGTGATGTCAGAAAATATGCAGTGAGAGAGGGGTGCTGGTATCAGGAGCCGCTTCGAATCTCATCGAGATTGCGCACGATCTCATCTTGCGCACGTTGCAGCAGTTTCTTAAGATCTCCTTCCTCCCGAGAGATGCTCGGGGAGACCCTGACGACAATGCGCAGTCCCAGGGGAATCGGTCCAAGCTTATAGGCATTTATCGGCCAGGAACCTTCAATGGTCACGGGGACGATTTCAGCCTCAGGCACTGCTTTAGCCAGGGTGGTAAAGCCTGCAGGTCGAAATTCTTTTATTGCTCCCGTGCGCGACCTGGTTCCTTCCGGAAAAAGAATTGCCGAGTAGCCGGATTCCTTCATCCGCTTGCCGAGCTTCTTGATTTCGGGAAGCGCCTGCCGGGCGTCTTTTCTGTCGATTAATGCGGAGCCATCGTTACGCAGTCGGATAGAGATTCCCGGTTTGCCCCGGGACAGTTCTTTTTTGGCCACATACCTGGGTCGCAGATAGCCGAGCACACAAACGAGCAGCGGCATATCGAGCATCGACTGGTGGTTTGAAACGATGATGTATTCCTTGCTCGGATCCAATTTGCTTTCATGTTCAAAACAGATTTTTGTACCGAGCAAGCGAAGTGAGGCGACCAGCGCCTTGTTTAGCCAGGTATAAAACACCTCGGCCTTTGCGCCGCGCAGGGCGATTTCAATTCTCTGGCCGAGATCAAAAAAACAAAGTATGCCGAGAAAAATAAGCATGTAGGGCCAATAGACGAGGCGTGCGAGAAGCGTCTTTTCGGGCATGGGAGGTGCGTATGCAGGGCCCGTTTCAGCGGGAGCTTCCTCAGTATTTTCCGCGGGCTGTTTTTCCATTTCTCGGCTGTTATGACTCACTGTGCTGGATCCTCGCAGGTTCGCTTAGAAGAAGAACGAGACTCAAGCAAGGGAAAGTACCGTTCATACCAAGTTGTGAGTAAGAGGTATAGTCGATCATGGAAAGGCCGGGCAAGCTGCATGACTAGCTCAGTGACATGGCGAAAGTCCTGCAGGTACGTCTCTCGCGATTGAGCTTCCGCCTGGTGCAGGTGTCGCGCGCGATCGAGCCACAGGGCGGCAAGGATTCCTGATTGCTGAGGATCAGAGTCTTCACCACTGATTTCCCTGATTCTCCGGACGGCCCGGACGATATCGCAGGCCGCAGCCGACACACCGGCATCCCGGGCCCTCTGTAGGAGGGCATCCAGCGGCTGACCGTTCATAAAAAAGGTATCAAGGGGAGCACGGGTGTCTGTCTTCTTCACAGCAGCCCCGCTGATGCTGTCTATCTCCAGGCAGCTCATCAGAATTCCCGCCGCAACCTCGTCTGCGCTACGACCGCTGGTCTCCTTGATAAGGATCAGAGGTATCCGCGCCTGTCTCGGGTTGAAGGAAACTCCCTCTTCGCGAACAAAGTCCAGCTCGCCTGTGCCGGACTCTTCCACAGAAAATTCGAAGCATACTTCAATGCTTTCTCGCTCAGCCTCGTCAAAGCTGCGCTGAAGCACCCCATTTAGATTGGGGGAAAGCTCTTGTAAGAGACCCAAAATACTTATTTTCTCCTAATTTAAGGGCAAAGCTTGCCTTTTTTAGTTTTTGATGTATTTTATGTGCAAATACACGCGCTATTTTGTTTGTCCGAAGTCGTGGTTATCCCCTAGGATTAAGGTATCTTATAGCACGTATTCTTAGACGTATCGCTTTTCAACGAGGAAGAAACGCATGAAGGTATCACGTTTGCGCAGTAGTGAGCATAGCAGCAGTTCCCGGTCTCTTTGCGTGCAAGCTCCTCGTCCAAAACTCTGCCTTGCCCTTGTATTGCTCGCGTTTCTGCTTTCTGCCCCTCACGCCCTGGCCGAGTTCATTGAGCCTGGCGAGGTCAGCGTCAACACTGAGAAGTATGCTCCCGGAGAGACCAACTTCGCTCGGGGCACCTATGTCTACGATGTCACCTGGCAGGGGCTTCCCGTGGCGACCGCAAAGGTTCAGGTTGAGGAGAACCGCTTTGCCGCTGATTCCCTTCTTCGCGTCGAAGCTTCAGCAAAGACCGCGAAACTCATCGATCTGTTCTACAAGATGCGCTTTCACAGTGAGAGCTTCTTTAACAGTTCCTCATTACGACCGCTGAGCTTTTCAAGTGTTCAGAAAGAGAATTCCAAAGAGAAGGTTCACCGCGTTCGTTTCGCCTCCGGTGGGCAGATACAATCCGAGTATGTAAGAAACGGGGTTCAAAAGAATCACAGAGTGTTCCACAGTGACAACCTCACTCTGGATCCCATTTCCGCGGCCTTTGTCGCCAGAAGTCTGCCAATAGAAATCGGCACCAAAAAAGACTTTGATGTTTATAACGGAAAGCACCGTTATCTCATTTCAATGGAGGTTGCCGCCCGGGAAAACATTGAAATAGAAGGCAAGACCTACGATGCGTTTAAGGTGATTCCATCGGTTAAAAAGCTCACTGACACCAAGGGCGAGACGCGACTGAAGTCCGCATATATCTGGATTTCGGCGGATGAGAACCGCGAGGTTCTGGCGCTCGACAGCAAGGTGCTCGTTGGCAGGGTGAAAGCACGTCTGGTCGGTTTCGTACCGGATGCTACAGATGCGAACACCTCGTCAGCAGAAGGCAAGATGGTGAAGATAACACCACCTCAGCCGAACCTCTAATTCTCCTTCGCACATATGTATTGAAAATGTCTCCGAATTGTCGGAACTATGACATTTCTACTCCCCTTAGCCGTCCCACGCTCTGAGGAGCGTCGCGGCAGCCTGAGCCTATGGCTCTGGTATCACTTAGAAAATAAAAAAATCCCTCAAATTAGAAAAAATTAAAGCATCGACTGCATGCAGACGATACTCAAAAGACTAGGGTGGGCTGCTTTTGAGCTATTGTTTTTTCAGTTTTTATCGCAAGAGCTATTTCAGGTTTTTTAGTTTCCTAAGCAGCCATTTCAGGGTTTTAACATTAAGGGATATCAAAAATGAGTTACTCTTCTGACCAGGATCTACCGGAAGAAATTATGACTGCGCTTGA
>JAUIMJ010000130.1 GCA_030433295.1 bacterium
CTCTGCAACGGCAGAGGTATTCCCTGAAAGCAGGGCACCCACAACGAACAGCATCCCCAAAAAGAGCGCGAGCGGGGTCACGGCAAGGTAAGGGTCGAATGCGTTACGAAAAACTCTCAAGATAAAAAGCTCCCAGGATACCCATGTGTTTTTCTCAATCCGGTCCAGTGAGCGATACCTATCTCCCCCACCCCTTTTCACGCTGACCAGTTTTCACGCCAAGCAGGCAATTGCGCTCCAAATGCCTGTGCCCCGATAACCGAATGTTCCGGAACACCCATAACTTCACGAGCACAATGAAGCACCGCAAATATCAGCATGTTTTCACTCAAATACCGCGGCATTATTACCTCATGACCCAAGCGATTTCAATGAGGGGCCGAATCCAATGCGGAGGCGAATTCAATGAGGAAGTTCCGAATCCCGACCCCAGCCGTTTCCTATTTTCTTGTGAGCCCCCAAACTCCGAGATACCTTGAGAACCGCAGCAGTCTCGAAAGATTTCGGGCAGAGCAATAAACGACATGTTGTGTCGGGATTATTGCCTCTTCCTGATTCGAGATAGCAAACTTCCAGACCACTGAGATCATCTGCCGGGAGATACCATGTCAGTCGCCGTCGTCATTTCAACAGAAGAGGAAGCGAAGACGCTGATTCATTGGGCCGTGCGTTTTGCGCGGCTCAGCTCCTGCGAACTCGTCGTCTACCACGCTGAAGAGGGTCAGGAAGCCGAACTCGGATTTCACGAAGACAGCGAGCTGCCGGAGCATGAACTCCTTGCACTCATCCTCAACGAATTAAAGCAATACAATCTGGTGGTTCCCGAAGGGGAAGAGAATACTCATGTCTACAGCGTCTACAACATTGTTTCTGAAGATCCCACAGAAGCAGTGCTGGAGAAACTTGCGGCACGTGAGCCCGACCTGCTGCTTTTAGGAAGTGACGCCAGACGCCCCAAGCAAGACCCAGTCACTCAGTTCGCCCAGCAGATTTTTGAAGAAACCACCTCAAAAGTTCTCCTGCTTCGCATTGACGAACAGGAAGTTCCGAGCACGCTGAACAAGATACTGTTACCAAGCTCCGGTGGCCCGCATGCCACCGCGGCCCTGAACCTGGCGAGTGAGCTGGCTCGAAACGACGATGGCATAGTCACCGTTTTTTTTGTTGAGCCCGAGCATGGGGACGGTGCCGAGCAAGTCGGCTTGCGCATCCTCGAACGCATACTACAAAAGAACGGCTTCGAGGGCGCGGAGAACATTCAAACAAAGGTCGCCGTTTCCAATGACATCCGTAAAGCGATCGCGGATGAGGTCGCGCAGGGGTATGACCTCGTAGTATTGGGCGCGTCCAGCATCGGAGCGATTCGAAGGGCCCTGTTTGGGACCATCCCCGAACGTATCCTCTCAAGTGACAGCGCAACGACGGTCGCGGTCGTTCGCTCCGCCACTCCTTTGCTGGATAAGGCGCGTCGCACCATAGAAGACATTCTTGATCTGACAGTGCCCAAGCTGGAACGAGACGAAAGAATCGCCATGGTCGAAGACCTGCAGCTCAAATCTCAGTGGAACTTTGACTTTCTGGTACTGATAACGCTTTCGACGGCCATTGCGGGTCTTGGTTTACTGCAGGACAGCGCCGCGGTGGTTATCGGAGCAATGCTCGTAGCGCCACTTATGACGCCACTGCTCGGGGCGGGGCTTGCCATAGTCCAGGGAAACTACCCCCTCCTCGCTAACGCAAGCAGGGCAATATTTTTTGGTTTTTTCAGCGCGCTGGGCGTTGCAATTATCATCGGGCAATTCTACCCGCTGTCACCGCCCACCGCTGAGCTGCTGGCCCGCGGCGGACCGCGCTTTCTCGATCTCTTTGTTGCCCTGTTTTCGGGCTTTGCGGCCGCGTATTGTGTCGGCCGCCCGGGGCTTTCCGCTGCCCTTCCCGGCGTCGCTATCGCTGCCGCTCTTGTTCCTCCAATAGCCTGCACCGGGATATCGCTTTCTCAGGGACACCTGGCTTTAGCTCAGGGAAGCGCGATTCTCTTTACGCTGAACGTGGTAACAATAATCGTCGGCAGTGCGGTGAGCTTCTATGGAGGCGGAATCCGATCGAACAAATCTCCCGGTGCCTGGAGCACGCTTGCGCGTGGCGGACTGCTGATCTCTTCTATCCTCGTCATTTTGTATCTTTCGATAAGCGGAGGAAGATCTACCATGTCCCGCTCAGTAGAAATCGATTTGCAGTCAATGGTGAAAAAAGAGGTGGAAACTCTTAAAGAGACAAGTGTCTCTGATGTAAAACTCGTTCCCCAGCCGGAAGGACCGGCAAAACTCCTTGTCTATATCCAAACACCGACGTTACCGGAGAGCTCCCTCGCAAACAGGATTAAAGAGATCGCCGAGCCTTATCTTGCAAGACCGGTCGTCGTAGCAATACGACCTCAAATCGAGATCGTATCTGAGAACAAAGAACGCCAGAAAAACAACAATGAAATCAATACTACTCAGTGAACTATCGGTACGCGACACCTACCAGTTGCTAATTTCGAGCATCGTCCCCCGCCCCATTGCTTTTGTCTCTACCATCAGCAAGGAGGGTGTCAGCAATGTAGCACCATTTAGCTTCTTCAGCGGGGTTTCCTCCAATCCTCCCTGCCTGAGTATAGCCATCGCGCAAAAGCCAGACGGCACCGCGAAGGACACGCTCAGGAATATTCGCGAGAGCGGAGAGTTTGTCGTAAACAGCGCAAACGAGTGGTTCTTCGAACAAATGGTTGACGCAGCGGCGGCCTACCCGGAAGCAAGCAGTGAGTTCGATGCAGTGGGGCTAACGCCTATTGCTTCGACACAGATACAGGCCCCCAGAGTTGCAGAGTCGGCCCTACAGATGGAGTGCAGGCTCCACAAAGAAATCGAAATTGGTGACGGGTCCCCCGGTTCAAGCACCCTGGTAATCGGAGAAATCCTTGTGCTTCATATGCGAGATGATGTAGCCGGTGAACGTGGCGCTGACATCGATACGCTAAAGCCGATAAGCCGACTCGGTGGTTCCCTGTATGGCACAATTGGCGAGAAGAAAAAGAGGCGAGTTCCCTCAGTGTAAAATGGGCTGTTTTAAAAGAAGGCGGACGAGTCGAGACAAACCTGTTTCGTGAAAAACTGTTGCTCAACCCATCACACCATCCTGAGGACCAACGAGGAAGTCGTCGGTCCTGATTCCTAAGAGTTCATCGCGCAAGCAATGATAACGGCGGTCACGATCAAACCGAAGACGATCGCGAGCCATTTGAGCGTGGGATCATCAGTCTTTCCATCCGTCGGAGGAGGGAATGAATGATCGTGATACTCACACGGCTCATAGCTGCTGGCGGCGTTCCTCGTCTGAGGATCAAGTCCCTGAATAGATTCATCCGGGTTTTTCACCGGAGGAGAACCGCCTTCATCAAGACGATACTCGAGAGTCCCGAATTCTGGCTTCGGAATTCGAGACTTCGCTGTAGAGTCCCCTTCAGGACCGGGGGAATCATCCTTATCGCCCAAGTTACTTGAGCTGGCATCGGACTGCGACATGTAGCCTCCTTTCAGAGTGGCACGGGTAGGAGCACTAGACGCTGCTGGGAGCAATCTAGAAAAATATGTGAACTGATGAGGTGCATCAGTAAACCGATCTCGACTTATCCATATGTTGGCAGCCACGGCCTCCCACGGACGGAGGAGACCACTGATGCAGCAAAGGCCGCCGAAAGAAAGAGCATTATGAAGCCTGCCGAAGTCCCACAGGGGAGACGAAATGAAAGAAGTTCAGAGTGAGCACAGCAAGAGGCGCCACGCCATATAATGACCCGGAAACCGACCCCCGCTCGCAGCAAAGCACGTCGAACATAAGAGCAGACTTCAAAAGTAAGAAGGTCCCGAATGGTAGCAAATTACCGTGAATTTTCAAGAAAATACGGAATACTGCGAACAACTCTGGGCCTCTTCGAATAATCTATTGAAAATACACAAGTTAATAGTCAATCTGAGGATGCACCTGAGAGAAGCACCCTGAATGAGATCGGCAGCAGACGGCATAATGCGAACTCCACCACACCTATCTTCCGGAAGTGTTGAGCAGAGTCGGAACGGGACTACGATACCCCTTCTCAGCTCTTTACTTTCAGGCCTTATGCTTCTGGTCTTCATTTTTTCAGCCAGAGCAGACAGTCTTGTTCTGAAAAATGACTTACCCAGCGACCCCAGGTATTGGAGCTATCGCAAGGCCCTGGAGCAAAAGGTATCGCTCAGTCTTCTGGTAGATGCTGATGACCTTGGTCATCTCAACCGCAACCTCGAGATACTGAAGGGGCTCGGATCCGAGAATGTGATACCCGCTGAGGTATTCTTTTTTTCCTCTCGCTGGAACCACACGGTCTCCGTACGCTCAGAAAAGAACAAGGCACTGACCGCGCAGGAGAAAGAACTCGCCGCGAAAGCACAGGGCTATCTAAAAGCGCTGGGGCTTAAGAATTTTAAACTTATCAATGCCGAAAAAATAAAAAGCGATCTCAGAGTGGAGTTTTCACCTGTCTGGATCATCAGCTGGAAAGCCAGGGAATATCTCTATGAGGGACTGGCAAAACCAGGGCTTCTATTTGCTGAGAATGGAATATACAAAGGTCAGAACGCAAATGTCAGCACAAAGCGACGAAGTACGAATAACCGTCTCAAGAGTAGAATCTCTCTTTCAGAGCTAAAACGAAGGCTTAAGACATCAGCTCCCGATGGCTCGCCTGAAAACGCAGGCATCCCGATTATTGCGCGGGTGTTCTATTCCGAAAACGCTGGTGTCTCGGTCGCTGATGATGCGCTTCCCGACTGTCAGAAGAGTTCCCTCAGAAATATGGAAGTACTCCCCGACGACAAGGGGCTCGAGGATATCGACCTCATCGCCTATCGCTACGACAGTTTCGCCCAAAAGAATCTCGCACGTTCACTTCCACAGGCCTACCCATACATACCCGGAGATCTCAGTAACCCGTATAGAGAAAAAAACAACCAGACACAGGATGTGTTGAGAATTCTCGGCTTGCGCTGTCTGCCTACTGCCGTTCAGCATGTCACTCGTGGAACTAAACACTACATTCAATATCGCGAGGGAGCAAAAGCGTGGACTCGTGCCAGGGCGCAGACGCGAAAGTAAGAGATGTGCGTTAAATTTTTCTTCGCCCTTCGAGTGAAAGATTCAGGGTCAGCTCATCGGCGTATTCCAAATCCCCCCCCTTGGGAATGCCCTGCGCAATACGGGTCACACTGATTTCGAGCTCACTCGCTACATTGGCCAGGTACAGCGCTGTGGCGTCACCCTCAACCGTAGCACCGGTTGCCAGAATCATTTCGCTCGGCTTCTCCTGTAGGGGATCGTCCTGTTGTGCTTCACCCTTACTTGCCCTGCTGAGACGAGACATAAGCTGCCCCATCTTTGTCTGCTCAGGGCCCATGCCCTTCAGCGGCGACCAGACCCCGTGGAGCACGTGATACACTCCGCGAAAACCACCACTTCGCTCAAGGGCAAAGACATCCGCCGGCTTTTCGACCACACAAAGACTGTGCCGGTCGCGCTGCCCATCAGTGCACAAGGAGCAGGCATCAGCTTCGGTGAGAAAAAAGCAATGAACACAGAGTTTGGTATTTTCCGCGGCTTCTACCAGAGAGGAGGCAAGCGAACGAGCCAGGGGAATATCTTTTGCGAGCAGGTGATAGGCCAGTCGGGCCGCACTCTTTTCACCTATCGACGGCAGCTTCGAGAGTTCATTAATGAGATGCCGCATTGACGGGGGGTAACGAAAACTCATCGCTTCGCCTATGAGAAACCGGGGATGGACAAACCTCCGGTCAGCTTTGAAAGCTCCTCTTTGGCCAGGTCCTTGGCTTTGCGCAGGGCTTCGTTGGCTGCTGAGGCAACCAAATCTTCAAGCATCTCTACGTCATTGGAATCAACGATCGAAGGATCGATTTTAACTGAAACAATACTCATAGCACCGCTCGCCCGAACGCACACCATTCCGGCACCAGCATTAGCCTCGACTACTTTCTTTTCCAGCTCGGCCTGCATGGCCTCCATATTTTCTTTCATCTTCGATGCCTGAGACAGCATCTCGCCGATGTTACCCGGAAACTTCACAACGCAATTCCTCTCAATCCATTCTCTGTGTGCTCAGCGGCTCAACTGCCAACACACTACTGCCCTCGAACACGCTCAGCAACTGCTTAACTCCCTCACTTGCTTTAGCTTCCTTTTCAATCCGCGCATGCGCTTTCTTTAGTTCCTCGACTTCATTCGCCGCTGCGGAGCCGGGGATGTGTTTACTCTCCTCCGATTCAGACGTTTCTCCGGAAGCAGTATCGGACTTCTTGTGCTCCTCAAAGGAAACCCGCCACGATGAGTGACCCGAATACACATCAAGAGTTCTATGCAAGGCCGACATAGTCTCTTCTTCCTGAAGAGACTCTATGTCGAAGCGCTCGGCTTCTATGACAAGCGAGCCCGAGATAAAACTCTTCGGCGACACTCTTCGCAAATACGCTTCTAGTCGCACCTCCCGAGCGTTTTTAAGGAAGGTCAGAAACTCCTGCCAGCTTGGGTTGAAGCTCGAGGCATCGGGAAAAGCACCCGAAGCTTCCATAAAATCATCCACATCTTCGACGGATGCGGATGCCTCTGCCTCAAGCGCTGCATCAAGCGCCGCGTTAGAGGCACTGCTGGTATCACTCATTCCGGCAGCTTTCGGCATTCCATTTTTAGGACCCTGGACTTCTACATGTGCGCCCTCCGCGCCGGAACCGAGCGGCTGGGCGTCAACAGAGGAAGGCTTTATCTCCGAGGAGCCAGAAGAAACTGACACTGCAGAAACCGATGCCGTAGGGACCGACGCATTCCGCGCACCCTCACCTGGCGTGATTCCATTTGCGTTTGAGGCGACAGGGGTACTTGCCTTTGCCGCTGATGTCGCCGGCTGAGCTGCCCGTCGATGTGACGCGCCGGAGCCGGCCCCGCCAAGACTCTCTATGCGATCGAGAATTTCCGGAATCGGTCGCAGAGACGGCAACGATGCCATTTTCGCCAGACCAGCCTCCAGAACAAATCGCGGAAAGGTACTGCGCAGACACTGCTCCGCCGTCTGGTAGGCGATTTCGAACAGGCGTTGCAGGTCAAAGTCGGAAGAACGCTGCACCTGCTCAGTGTACTGAACGAATTCCTCGTCTCTCATCTCGAACAAACGCCGAATATCTGCACTGGCATTGCGATCTTCAGAGCTTGCTCCCAGCAACATCAAAACGCGCCAATGCGAAAGGAAGTCTGCGACGAAGGTTCTCAGGTCGATGCTGCGAGCAAAGGCTTCCTCGACCTGCTGAAAACAGCTTGCCGCGTCACCAGAAAGGATTGCATCGCTCTGCCGGAAGAAAAACTCTCGATCTACCGCACCGAAGACCCCCTGTGCATGTTCGAGATCCAGTTTCTCGTATCCAAAGGCAATTAAGCGGTCGAACATCGACTGAGCATCGCGCATCCCGCCGTCAGCCCGGCGCGCCACAAAGTAGAACACTTCTTTGTCTACCTGCACACCTTCAGCAGTCGCGATTTCCTCAAGGCGCTTTGCGATGGTCTCCACAGGAAGATGGCGAAAATCATGACGCTGGCACCGAGAGATTACGGTGTCGGGAATCTTATGCGGTTCGGTGGTCGCGAAAATGAAAACAGTGTTCGGTGGTGGTTCTTCCAGACTCTTAAGCAAAGCGTTAAACGCTGCCACAGAGAGCATGTGAACCTCGTCGATGATGTAGATCTTGTATTCCGATCCGGGAGGGGGAAGAGAGCGAAGCGAATCGATCAGTTCGCGAATATTATCGACGCTGTTATTTGAGGCTCCGTCGATCTCCCAAACGGCCATGCTGGAAGACTTGGCAATCTCCTGACAATTGACGCATTCGCCGCAGGGCTCGACCAGCTTTCGAAGGTCTTCACTGCTCAAATCAGCATCCGCATCGGGCAATGCTCTGCCCGTGCAGTTAAGCGCACGAGCAAGCACACGCGCACTCGTCGTCTTCCCTACCCCGCGGGGTCCGGTAAATAGAAATGAATGGGGGACTTTCCGACGAACAATGGCACTTGCAAGTGCCTGAGTGATGTGCTCCTGACCCGCAATGCTCTCAAAGGTCTGTGGGCGAAACTTTCGAGCAAGTACGAGATACGACATCGGTCACATGAGCAATTCAGCATGAATAAGCTAAAAAACAAAACGGCCGGATAAACGCGACACAGAGAAGAAAGCGTTACCGCTGCTCCCTCTCGGGCCTGACGGGGTTCACGCCATCTCTTGCACGAAACCCGGCCGAGACAAGTAATATACGCTAAGCCAAACTGAAGCAACAAGCACCCACCCCGAAGTTATCCACAACACGCCCACCAACACCCCGAGCGCCCACCAACACCTGCCCTGGGTGCGACAAAGTCCGCACCCCACAACACGCCCATCAACACCCCGGGCGCCCACTCAGGCCCGATCTGGGTGCGACGAAGTCCGCACCCCAACACAATCACCGTCTCTACGGCCATTGTGATTCTGGGGGGGACTGGAAAAGCGTCCGCTTTTCCAATTCGAGCCTTTTTATCCCTGCGGGGCAGGGGTTCAAATCCTCACGCCGCGAAAAACCGCAATATCCCCACAGACATCCACCAAAAGCCCAAGCGCCCACCAACACCTGCCCTGGGCGCGACAAAGTCCGCGCCCCACAAAACCAATCACCGGCTCTACGGCCATTGTGAATCTGGGTGGTGAGCTTGAGGGAAAATGAGGAAAACGGGAATTCGAGGAGCGCAGTTTGGTGAACCAAATGAGCACCGGAGAATCTCCCGTTTTCCTCATTTTCACCAAGATCGCCGCCCAGATTCACAATGGCGGAGAGGGGGGGATTCGAACCCCCGGTACGGGATTAGCGTACACACGCTTTCCAAGCGTGCACCTTAAACCACTCGGACACCTCTCCTGCGATTGAGCCGCCTTTTTTTACAATTCTGGAGAGACAAAGCAAGAGTTTAGTGAAAACATGCGGCGTAGACGCACCTTTTTAATCAGCTATCCCCGGCCGCGGTATACAAGTGCCGGATAAAATCATAAACCATGCGTCGTGATCCCGTGTTGCTGACGGGAAAGGTAAGAGAATTACAGGGGTGATGTAGTGCAGCCATCGAACAGACTCGCGGGGGAGAAGAGTCCCTATCTTTTGCAGCATAAGAGTAATCCGGTCCATTGGTTTCCCTGGGGGGATGAGGCCTTTGCGAAAGCGAAAGAGGAAGGAAAGCCGGTATTTCTCTCGATTGGGTATTCGACGTGCTACTGGTGCCATGTGATGGAGAGGGAGTGTTTTGAGTCCCCCGAAGTAGCGAAGGTTTTAAACGAAGCATTTATCTGTGTGAAGCTCGATCGCGAAGAACGGCCCGACGTGGACGCGGTGTATATGGATGCCCTGATAGCCATGTGCGGACAGGGTGGCTGGCCTTTGTCGGCTATGCTGACGGCAGACCGAAAGCCTTTTTTCAGCGGAACCTACTTTCCCAAAGAAAAATTCCTTGGGATCCTGCAGCGAATTACTGAGCTGTGGCAGAACGACCGAGAGAAGATTGTTGAGACATCGGTGGGGATTACGGAAGCGCTGCAGTCTGAGGAAGCTGCGCGTCCGGGATCGACGGCGATGGCCGCGACACCGCTGGGAACAAAAACATTCAGAGACTTCTATGAGCGTTTGCGCGCCTCCTTTGACGGGCAGTATGGAGGATTTGGCGCTGCGCCAAAATTTCCGGCGGCGACGACAATTCAGATGCTCTTTCGCATCTACCGACGGACGAATGAACCCCAGGCTCTGAGTATGGGGACCCATACCCTGGCCTGCATGGCGCGGGGCGGCATCTACGATCATCTCGAGGGAGGTTTTGCGCGTTACTCAACTGATGCGACCTGGTCAGTCCCCCACTTCGAAAAAATGTTGTACGATAATGCTCTTCTGGTCACGGCGTATCTGGAAGCATATCAGATTACCCGAGCGCCGATGTTCTCCTCAGTTGCCCGTGAGACGCTTGACTACATACTGCGCCGAATGACCGATGCTGACGGCGGCTTTTACAGCGCTGAGGATGCCGGGGATGTGGGAAAAGAAGGAGAATTTTACGTCTGGTCCTTTGAAGAACTCAGTACTGCATTGTCGGAGGAGGAAATTGCGCTGCTCCGAGAGCACTTCGCTGTCTCAGAGCACGGCAATTTTGAAAATGGCCATAATGTATTGGTCCTTCAGTCTGACTGGGAGCAAAAAGAAGGCCCCGAAGTAGCAGAGCTGAGGAAAAAACTTCGGACCCTGCGCGATAAACGACCACGCCCTCATCTGGACGACAAGATTCTTTGCAGCTGGAATGCCCTGATGATTTCTGCCATGAGCAAAGGCTATCAAGTGCTCGGTGAGCAGCGCTACCTTCGTGCGGCACAGGAGAGCGCTTCTTTCATTCGCACTACGCTCTACAGGGATGGACGCCTGCTAAGGCGGTATAGAGATGGGGATGCCAGATTTGATGCGGTGCTTGAGGATTACGCCTACCTGATTCAGGCGCTTCTCGATCTGTATGAATCCGACTTTTCTACGGACTGGCTCGCCTGGGCTCGGGAGCTGCAGGAACAGCAGAACAAACTTTTCTGGGATGCAGACAACGCCGGCTATTTTTACTCCAGTGAAAACAGTAGCGACCTGATACTGAGAAAGAAAGATTTCAGTGACGATGCCCTGCCATCGGCTAATGCCGTCGCCGCGCGCAACCTGTTGCGACTGTACCATTTGGAGAAAAAGTCAGAATACAAAGCATACGCAGAGCAAATCTTCACCGCGATGCGGCATCTCGTAGAGGAATACCCTCCGGCATTTTCTGCTGCACTCATGGCTCTGGATTTTTTCCTCGACAATACGGTGAGTGTCGTCCTGCAGACTCGTGACACCGGCGACGCACATAGCGTCTTTTCCGAACATATCCATCAGCGTTTTCTGCCGAACAGAGTGCTTGCAAAACGCTGTGCCGGAGAGGAGGACTCCTTACTACCCACGGTTGCCCGCGATGCTGAGGTTGCCGAAGGAGAGAAAATTAGCTGGAGGGTGTGCGAGGAGGGGGCTTGTCAGACCCCCTCTTTAGACTCCGAAGAACTAAAGGCTTTGCTGGATCGCAGTAGACAATGGAGCTTACACAGCCAGACTCTGTGACAAGCAGAACCCGGAGGGAACGTGCGTTATAGCTCCACTGAATATGACGCCCCAAACACCCCGCTAGTGTTTATCCATGCTTCACAGCGCCAGGGCTTAAGGGGGAGCCGGCGCCAGGAACCTGTTCAAAGTAACCGCTTCGAACTTCCGTAACCGCGTCATTCTATCCCAATTGTACCGCTGATGTACCGCTCAGACTCTGGGAT
Organism: bacterium; assembly: GCA_030433295.1. Classification (GTDB taxonomy): domain Bacteria; phylum Bdellovibrionota_C; class UBA2361; order SZUA-149; family SZUA-149; genus JAUIMJ01. Next base: position 11,474 of record JAUIMJ010000130.1, read on the forward strand.
AGCTGCGAAACAAAATTGCGCCTCGCATAGAGATAAACGCAGCGGGGGCCCCATACTTTCAATTTTTTCGCCTCGCGTACCTAAAGGCACAGATTCGCCATAAATTGCCCGCCCTCATTCCTGTTTCACGCCATTCGCAGCGGATTTCTACTATCTAAATCTTCTAAACACCGAGCACGTAGAGAGGAAAAAACAGAATCACAA
>JAUIMJ010000420.1 GCA_030433295.1 bacterium
GAGCTTGGCGATTTTATTCCCGATACGGAAGTTGAATCGCCGGTGAACGCAACCGCGCATCGCCTGCTTTCCGAGCAGATCAAAACCGTGCTGAACACGCTGCCCGCTCGCGAACAAAAAGTTCTGCGTATGCGTTTTGGTCTCGACGACGGCTATTCGCACCAGAGGCAGGCTTAAAGTCAAGAAGCTTAGCAGGGAGAAACGCCCCAAAAAGAGCGGTCAACTGAGAGAGGCAAAGCTCATCGAGTTCGCCACGTCGACGAGACAATTTTTCAACCGTGGAAACAGGCGGGCGACCAAAAAGCGCTCGATGCAAGCCAGGAAGAAACGAAGCTTTTTTGCCCATCCAGACTCTAACAGAATCACTACATCATTCAATCCTAAATCTCCCTAAACCCGCGCCATTCACCCCTGTCCCGAATGGCACGGGTTTAAGCGGAGGCACGATAGTTGTTTCGGTGAGGAATTTCGTTCATTTCGTGGCGCGGTCGATTCAGCAACTGGTAGGGCTTGGGGCGCCGTTTCTTTGCCCTGGGTTCTCGCCGGCCTGGACGCTCTGGTACGAGATCTTCGGCGATTGTTGCGCGAAGTTGATCTCCCAATTCTCGCGCCTTCTTTACACTCGGCGCAGCCCAGATACTCCATGACCATGCGGCTATTCTGTCCGCCGTCCCTTTGAAGCTGACCCGTTCACAGTCAATCGTGGGCGTGACTGAACTGGCTGTGCTTTGCTGAGCGACTGCTCGTGTTAGATTATACGCAATCATATGCATCAGTAATTCCCGGCAGATGAGATCTGGGCTCTTTGTGCGAAACACATCCATTGCCTGCGAGGTTTTGATGTCGCCAAAGTAGAGTTCGATTTTCCATCGACGAAGAAAGTAATCTCCCAGTTCATCAATCGTCTTTTCTTCAGGGGTTATAAAACTGCTTACGATGACAATTGCTCCTGTGCGGTAGCCTTTTCGCTGGGGGGCTTTGAGCTGGGTTTCGCGCACCACCAGGTAATCTGGGTAGGCATCGTACTCTTCTTTGCTCATGCCGCTGGGCCTTTGCTTTGGCTTACTCCATTCAATGCAATGATCCCGTTTTCCAAGGCGTTTGCCTCTGCGAAAGTCTACGATACGTCTCTGATGATTGCGCATCACAAAATCGACTCCCTTCGCAGAGAGTTTAGCGATGTTCCAATAAGAACAATAGGCTCTGTCGGCCAGCAGAGTGTCTCCTTCTCGCAGGTGCCTGAAGAGCCGTTGAAATAAGCGCGTTTCGTGTATTTTCATGTGACACTTGGCGGTTGCTATCCAGGCACCACTTTCCAGGCAGAAGAGGCCGACAAGCTTCATTATGGGGAAGCCGCACCCCGGCTTCTGCGTATGCTGAGGATACTTCTTCTGGTTCTCAGGCGTATCCGGCATTGAAGCGGTGCTGCCATCAACGACAAGTGTTCTGGGGCCAGTGCCTTGCACTCCTGCTTGCAGTCGGCCAATGACATAAGCATGCACTTGGAGCAACAAGCGCACGGGCAAACGTCTGCGTGCGCTACAGTAAGATTTGGTATCGCACGACGGCGGATCGAGTTGGCGTGCCACGAAGAGCACCTGAACATTGCTCACAGCCTTTCGGCAAGAACTTCCGGGAGCCAATACCTGACCGAGAAATGCCCAGAATGTGACCATGGGCGTATAGACTCTGCGACGACTGTTTAATCCCGAGGATGTCTTAAAATCAAGCAGCCTGGCGGGGAGAAACGATCCGAAGAGAGCGGTCAACTGGGCAAGGCAGAGCTGATCGAGTTCATTGCGCTGGCGAGAGCATTTTTCAATCGAGGAGATCGGCGGGCGCCCGAAAAGAAGTCGATTCCAACCGGGAAAGAACGAGGAATTTCTAGCCATGCTGACACTAACATAACCACTAAGATAGTCAATCCTAAATCTCCTTAACCCCGTGCCATTCACCCCTGTCCCTTATTTTTTTTCATTGGAAACAGTGGGGCAGCCCCAGAACGCGTCGGCGCAACCTGCTGAAACTGGGGATCGGGCGAGACGAAGTCCACAATGCGAGTCGCAGCAGGAAAGGCCACTGGCGAATGAGCCACACATCGATCGTAGAACGTGCGATGACGGACGCGTGGCTGGCAGAACAGGGCGTGCCAAGTCTAGAGAAACAGTG
>JAUIMJ010000131.1 GCA_030433295.1 bacterium
TCGCGCTTTGCATCAATAAAGGTAAAACCGGAAGCTCGTCCTCGGGCCATTTGCTGGAACATAAGTCCCTCGAGCCAGAGCGTTTTACCAACACCCGTTTTTGCGAATACGGCACCGTGACTGGTGATCTCATCATCAGCTACCCAAATCGGTTCACCCGAGTCGATCTCAAAACCCACGAGGTACTTGTCGATGATTGGCTGGTTCCTGTCGCGACATTCTTTCAGAGCCTGATCGAATGCGTGTCGGTTGGGTGGATTTCCAAGAACCGGTTTCCCACCTCTTCGTGCTGATTCCGCTTTGCGCTCGTTTTCAATCCAGCGGCTGTGTCCGATGGTCATCGAAATAAAAAACAGTGCAATTCCGGGAATAATTCCGGCGAGAATAGTAAAGCCGCCCGGTGTGAGCGCAAAAGAAAATCCAGAGGCACAAATGATCAAAGAGGCAATACAAACCGCCCCACCTGCAATGCAGATGTTGTAGCGCCTGCCGTCAAGCGCAATCTTAAAATCATTTACTGCGTAATCTCTAGCCATACCTGAACTTCACTACCCCGATGCTGCAGTTTTACTCGAGCCCGTAGCGTTAACTACAGCTTCCAGTGGTGCCGGGATTGGTTCTTTAGAACCTACTTTTGACTCATATTCGGCATTGGTTATGAATACCCTGACGTCCTCAGGAGTCGGGCCGTCACCGTAGTAGTTTGGCTCCCACTTGCGTCCGAACAGTTCGACAAAGCGTCGTTGTCGAAGGGGAACGACAATACCGAGGGCCTCGATGTTGCGGCCTCCTTCTTTTTCGATAGCCCCCTTAACCAGTCCGGCAAGAGGAACACCATCATCACCAATTCTCGTACTCAGCCAGTTGTATTTAGTGAGCATACGACGAACGATTCGCCAGTATTCGAAGGCACGAGCACCATCTTTTTGCGCAAGAAGATTCTTAACAATGTCATCGGTATCAGCGCTGCTCTTCTCCGCTTCCATCGCGAGTCGCTTGAAGCCGGGAAGTCGGGCTGAGATACTAATGCGCGCCTGATGCTGTCTGGTCAGCGCGAGCAATGCAGAGATACGATCGATACGCTGCGGGTGAATTCCCTTCAAAGCGATTGAAATCATCTCGCTCAATGGCATCAGCACGACTGATTTGAAGGCGACGCCTTTCCAGATGGAACGCGGAGTCCCCGCGACAACTTTGACTGGTTTTCCGTCAGGAGTTTTCTTTGCGGCTTCCTTTCTCAGGCGTGAGGAGAAACCGTTTCTCCAGTTGACGCTGATCTCCTCGATATGACCGTCCAGTTCTACCAGATGGGCAGAGTCCGTTCGCTGATCCGGGTCAGCGTAGAGAATTTCCAACCAGTCTCTCAGTGCTCGGCTTTGAATCGGCATTTTTATCGGCAGAAAGGCTCGACCAAAATCACCGTGTCGTCGTGAGCAGATAATGGCCTGCCGAATTATTAGACGATCGTCTCCATTGTACTCCGTATGATAGGGCAGGATAGACGTCACTACGGCTCGCGCCTGCAGGTGCGGATAATTGGAAATTCGTGTGAATTGTCCGGAGTGTCGCTTAAAGACGAGGCTCTTACCTGCTTCGGTAGAGAGGTATGCGGTTGCTATCAACTTTGCATCAAGCTGGCCGATCGCCCACTGGCGATCTGCTGTCAGCGAAAGCAGCAGCATTTTTCCCAGAGGCGACATGGAGTCCGTCAGCTTTTTCAGATTGGCGATATGCCCTGGGTAGTTCTTGTTCAGAGAATGGTTCTTGACCTTTTTCTTCTGCAGCGAAGAAACATAGTAGGCAAGCTTCTGATGTGCCTCCAGTATCGCCGTGAGTCCCTGAATGCAGGAATCCCTAACCTTGCCGTCCTCGTTAGTCAGGAAGCCCGTGTTCGAGGATTTTTCCTCCTGGACGTCATCCTCCTCTTCTTCTCCCCAGTTTTCTTCCCCGACGACTGCCGGGAAATCCGCATGGGCTAAAACGATCTGCACGAGTTCCAGATTCGTTTCGCTGAATGCATTGTATTTCTTTAGAATAAGCGTGAGTCTGTCTCTGAGTGCGACGGCGCGCTTCTCCTTCTTCGGGCAGGCCAGCCCGGGAGCCGAGTAATCAATACCGCTGAAACTATTATTGGGCTGTAGTGGTCCCCAGACACCGGAGTAGAACGGCCCTTTATGGGGATCGCAGATACCAAGCAGCGTTTGACTGGGCCTTTGTACATAGCGATTGGTGAGTGCCCAGTAGCCGAGAAGGAAGGATATTATCCAGATTGGCCAGAATGCGAGCAATACAAAGCTGAGTCGTAGAATGGCACCGACGTAGACTCGGGTGACCATGGTCCAGACCGTGCCGAAGCTGATAAGTGCGTCGGCATCGGCACTACCTTCGATCTGCGTATCCGTGCCGTCGGTTAGACTTTTTGCAATGTCCCAATAAATGTCTGCGGAGCCGGACCACAGGACGAGCGGAGACTCTTCGAGCCAGGAAAGCCGTTCACCGACCTGCTTTTCTATGTCTTTGTGCCAGGTGTCTTCGTCGCCGCCTTGCGGGGCATGACTTGGTAGAATGAAGTTAGCGAGAACGCCGAGCAGGATGCAGGATACGAGTACGACACGAAACAGGCCCCATCGACCTATTCGGGACTCGTCGGTCTGACGCTTTAAGTCAGATATCCTTTTAGTTAAATCGTAACCCACTTTCTAACCTTGCTTTCTGCGAAGCACTCTCTACCCGTTTTCGTTCAGCCTCATGCCGCTCTCTGTTGCGCCTGGGCCGAAAGTGTCTCTTCAAACACTTGCAAAGATCTACAAACTACATGTCTGTACATCAATTGTCGGGTTGAGAAGTCTAAGCGATCCAATCTTTCTCTTGCTGCTCATCATATAATGACTGATGTCGCTTGATGTAACCAAATTCCTCAAACGACGAAGGCATCAGCATCTGCCTGGATCATCTGGCCGCACATTTGCTCACAGCATCTGCCCCATTTCGTCCCTATAGTATACGACGAGAAACGCAGAACGGCATATTAGCGACGATGTAATGCAGTCTCTGAGCACCGCAGATAAACCCCCTCCATATGTGTAGTTATGAGGAGTAGCCATCATGTGTCGCTTAGGGAGGCCCATATTGAGCACTCTGTTGAGTATACGTCAGGAGGGGGACGTAAATCCAGAGTGTTTATAGGTGTTTACGCGAGCGGAGAACGCCAGGAGGGTGTAAAAGGCCGAGCGCAGCTTGCTTGTTTAGCTAAGTATCTGTAAATATTAGTGAATTCAATCTTCTTTCCCTGAGGTCCCTGCAAATGTTTGCTGATAGCAGGATTCGGGCCGTCCGCCACAGACGTTATATTAGCCGATACCCTTTTGACGAAGTACTGCCGCCCTCAGCCGAGCCTTGTATGTATCTGTCAATTGCTACGCCATGCGGCTTTTAAAGCCGATTATCCTCTGAATCGGGATAAAAATGCCCAATAAACAAAACTCTTTGTGAAGCATTTCGCAGCACTGATTGGATACTAGAGGGTATAACAAGATTAAACGTGGAAAGAACTTCCTCACTCCACTGCCCAGGATGGGTTGTTATTTTAGGGATTACAATAGGTTAGGAAGATGAGTGGTTTTATGATTTCTCCTGAGACAATTCGCTATCGACTAGCACTTGGCATTATCGCTCTCAGCTTTTGCGGCGCAGTGCCCATGGCTCAAGCACAGGATTATGCGAGTGTCGAGCGCCGCAACGCGGCCATCGGCTATTATTCACGTGCACGTGCTCTGATGGTTGAAGCGCTGGCTGAATTTGAGCAGGGCAGAAAATATGCCCAGCCGGACCTGCTGATAGATACTGAGGAGTGGCGACTGACCACGATTACCCTGACCGAGCAACTCAACCGAGTTATCGATCCCAAACCAAGAGTCACAAAAGATGGCGTTATCTTCCGTGCGAATCCACGGTTGATCCGACGCGAGAAGCACCGTCTGCCGCCGGTTCCTGACGGAGCTCAGGACAGCAACATTTACGGTGAGCAGCAGCGCATGAAGGAACTGCAAGCTTCACGAGCACGATTGTATAAGCCGGCTCCTGTTCCTGCTCAGGCAGTTCAGCAAGCCAGAAACATTGAGCCTGAGGCCCCCAGTTTTGATGAGCCGGATCAGGGTGAACCTGAGAGTGCAGAGCAGTATTCGGAGGGATACGAAGATGCTCAGGGTGTTGAAGAAGAGTCTGTTCAGCAGGATTCCGGTGAGCCCACTCCAAGCCAGCTCGGTCTTTCGACGGAGCCTTCGGAGGGTGCTGTTGAGCAGGTAGAAGATGACCCGATTGAGGGCACTGAAGCAGCCAGTCTCAATGAGAGCGGTCGCGACGAGAGTGAGGATCAGAAGATCGCATCGGCAATCGAGGATGCGATTAAGGATCGTCTCAAGAGCCTGGAAGTGAGCGTCGAAGAGGACGAAGAAGAGTAAGTATAATTTCTGATGGGATGCTCTCGGAAAGGGAGGAGGTAAGCGATGCAATTTGATGACGGAGAAGTTCTTCAGGGTCTTGATGAAAACTGGACCTTCATGGGCGCAAACGCCATGGAATGGGCCTGTGGTCTCGTTGTTTTTCTCCTTATCAGTCTGTTCGCAGACAGTCCGGCTCGAGCCATGCCATTCATGCTGTTGGGTTGGATTTTAACGACCACCACCCTGGCGGCATTGAGAAAGAGTTTTCCGGATGAGGAACGGGGAGTTCGTAATGCGGTGGCAACCGCCTGCGGTTTTCCTCCTCCAGGGATACCACTTCCATCGGCACTTCAACCGGTGTGGAGCGGAGCACCACTAAAAGAGGTGCCACAGGATACGCGTTTCGTCGAATTGGGGCTCGACAAGATGTTTCCGAGTTTTGAAAGGCAGTTTGAAGAAGCAATTGAGCTAGTTGAGAACAAGTAAGGGGCGGTAGAGGTTAATGGGAACTGAAAGGCTTAATCTCAAGCATGATTTGAAGCAACTCGAACGTGTTGGCGGTCGAGCAGGGAATGATACCATCCGTTTATGGGAAGGGTATCGAGAGCAGGCGTATCTGTGGCGAGCGCTGGCATTGCTGCAAATGCCGGCTATGGCGCTTACCACGGCGGCCGCGCTTATTATGTATTTCTTTGCGGACACCATTATCGAGGTGCCGGAACGACCGTCTCCGGGTGTGTATTCCATCAAGCAGCTCCCGGATAGTCAGTTTATTAACGCGGCTACCGCGGTTGTTAACCTGGTTGCTACGTATCAGCCCGCGGTTGCGCGAAGACAGTTTAAAACAGCCAGAAAGTACCTCTGGGAGCCTGCGCTGACAGAATTTGAAGAGACGATGATGACTCGTGAACTGCGGGCGATTGAAGAGACAAAACGCTCGCAGATGTTCTTCATCAACCCCAGATTGATCAAAGTAGAACGCTTTCCGGAGCTGGATACGGTGGTCGTGAGGATTCCGGGGGTTCGACAAAAGCTAATTGGTAATAAGCCATTACCAGCTGATGAAATGGTTTACTACGTGAAGATGACTACGATACCGCGTAACGTTCACAATGAATACGGTATCGTCGTATATGACCTGAAACTGCGTCGTGTAGATGAGCGACAGGTTTCTAAAGAAGATAAGATGCAGAAGCGCGCTGAAAGAAAAAGCCAGCTGAAGCGAATGAGGGAAAATACAACACGCTAATAGTAGGAGCATACTAGCTGTTGGCCCGGAGTATGCTGAGGGAGCATACAAAAAAGGGTCTTGAAAAGGAATTCGAGACCCTGTTTGAGGATGTGAGTAGTAGGTTCTGGGTACAATTGAGGTGGTAGGTTTTGTAGGTATGATGATGAGAACGGTTTTAAACAATAAAATTGGACGGACGTTTCTTCGATATGGCGCTGTCCTTAGTGTGTCCCTGCTGATGATTCTGGGGTTTGGTTCCAGTTCGTTTGCTCGTGAGGTGAACTACAGCGGAAAGGAAGTCCCTGTATACGTGACCCCTGGTGAGCCAACGCAGATCACCTTTCCCGACAAGATCGGCGGTGGTTTTAAGCGTAAGCAGTCAGCACTGGCACTGGAGCGTCAGGGCAACTTCCTCGTTGTCTTTGCTCAGCCAATCATTCCATACGAAGGTGAAGCACTGCTTGTGCACCTTAAAGACAAGCGTTCATTTGCTCTTCGCATTCTTCCCGCAGACGATGACAATCCTCGAGATGAGTTCATTAACCTGCAGGATCTGCGAGAGGACGACATGGAGTATGGCAGTAATGACGAACCACGCCCCGAGTTTGTAACCGCTGATCCCAGCACTATTCCAGGCTTTGTTAAGTGGATGGTGCTTACTGCTGAGTTCGGTAAGCGAGGTGGAATTCCCGGCTATCGTCGTTCGAATCGATACACCGGTGAGACCATTCTTCACGATGGAACTATTGAAGCCAAAATCGATGAAATTTTTATGGGGACGAACTATTGGGGATACGTGATTAGCGTAGAGAACCTCCTTGATAGCTCGTATAAGCTGAACCCTGCGACGTTTCGCCTCGACGGAACTCGTGCGATATCTGCTGCATCCTGGGAGCTTGCTCCTCGGCCAACTACTGCAGAGCAGAAAATTGCAAAGGGGCATACATCGAAGGTGTATATCGTCACGCGGTCACTGCGTCGATAGGCTGTTAGGAGCGTGAATTGGTAGAGTGGGCAGGGATGAAGTGAGATGAGCCAATCTTTAGAAGACTTAAAACTAATCATTAAGACGGACAAGCGCGTCTGGGCCGCTGGGGGCTTTATAATCATCGCGCTGTTTATCTGGATGCTTACTGATGATAGCGGGCGAAAGAGAACGCGAAAGCTTCGCCCGACCACCGCGGCAAGTGAGCAGGGAACTGGAGCTCGTGACGCCTACGGTGACCTCATCGTTGCGTTTAAGAACGACATCGAGACGGCCAAAAATGAGCGTTCTGAGATGTATAACGTTCTTCAGCGGGTAACTACCGACCTCGGTGAGCACAAGCAGCGCGTTACGGGAATTTTCGAAACACTGGTTGATAAGTTTGAGCAACTGGCACGTGAGGTAGATGCCCTGGCTGCTGCTCTGAAGGCGAGACAGGACTCAATACCGCTTCCTGACGGTCGAGAGATTGATGGTCCGGATGAGTTGGATCCGCTTTGGAATGATGAGCCAACGGTAGCTCCGCTTCCGGATGAGCCTCAGCCGCTTCGCGTAAGTGTTATTGCTCCAGGAGACTCAGTTCAGGTGCAGCTCATTACCGGTGTTAATGCACCGACTGATGGAACACCGTATCCGGTAGTATTTAAGCTTTCCGGGCCAATTGAAGGGCCAGACGGTTCCTCTCTTGACCTTGGTGAGGCGCGATTGATTGCTGCCGCTCAGGGTTCAGAGGCCGACAGCCGCGCGCTGTTCAGGCTCACACAGCTTTCAATTCGTCATCCCAACGGTCGACGAGCGGTCGTCGAAGTGGACGGCTGGATTGTTGGAGAAGACGGAATACGAGGTATGTCAGGAAGACTTATCGATAAGCTTGGTCGACTGATTACTGCTACGGCTCTCGTTAGTGGTATCGGCGCACTCGGCGAACGATTGGACGATAAAACGGATGTTACCGTCCAGACGGGTCAGGGACTGACCCTCGATCAGCAGGACCTGGATTATGCTACGGCATCGGCGATTACTAACGCTTCAAATCGCCTGGGTTCTGTATTGCTCAACCGGTATGAGTCTCTCGTTCCGGTGGTCGAGATTCTCTCGGACCGTGAGGTTGCAGCAATCTTCTCCAAGCCTGCGGAGATTGCAATTCTTACGGATGAGATAGTGCGACAGGGCTTAAACTAAAATATAGCGAGCTCGAACAGAGCAGGAATTTTTTAAGGTGGGAAAGCAAAAAAGGTGGTTTTTGAGGAGTTAATGATGAAGCGCACAGTCAATATTTTTGTAAAAACAGCTGCCACCCTGCTACTTGCAGGGAGTGTCTCCGGAACGATTGGTTGTTCCGTCGCAGGACCTGCGGCTGATGAATTAAATCCTTACGGACAGGGTAACAACGTCGAAGTTCTGGGAAGCCGCGATCAGCGAGCTCTGAACGGTGGAAGTAAGGCAGCAACCAGCGCTCGACAGGCATTGGAAGTTGCCGGGACCATGCGTCGTGCAGCAGCCCCTCAGCCATACAATCCGGTAATCAACCCGGCCGAGGTTCGCCTGATGTGGGTTCCTGATCACCTCAATCGCTTTGGGGATCTCGTGCCCGCGCACTATTACTACCTTAAGGTCAAGCGCGATACCTGGGAATTGCAGGATGCCTTTGATATTGAGGCGCAGCTTACTGACAGCGGACAGCCCGCTGGTGGTGGCGGTGGCGGAGGAGGAGGCGGTGTGCCTTCCGGTCCCTCAGTAAACTATGGTGCTGGCTCAGCCGGTGGTGGAACTCCCTGGGTGTATAAGGATCAGTAGGATGAATGTTAGAATGCGTATTCTAGTCCTTCTTGCCTGCGTCTTCTGTGTGGCCTGCAGCGCTCAGGAGCCGGTAGCAGTTGAGTATTATCAGCCCGCATATCGGACTTCGCCGCCTGAACCGGTCTACAGCCGGGTCATGTGGGGGCATTTACCCAAGCCGATTAAGCCGCGCTCGGAAACAAATGCTCCATTATTACTGCCAGTTATCTCTTTTGAGCTTCCCAATAGCACTTTAGAAGAAGCAATCGAGGCTCTCGCGCAGACTATGGGATACAGGTGGCATTATCCGCAGAGGATTGCCAAACGCCGTATCCAGATACGTATGGAGGGGACCGTCGAAGAGGTACTCGCCGAAATTGCTCGGCAGGGGAAGGTACAAGCAGACTTCGACCATAAGCAAAGACTTGTTCGAGTAGTCGACGGTCGCATGCTTCCTCGACTACCTGGGATTCGGTAGAAGGGAAGTAACGGGCATCGTAGACGTCATGTCGGCTCCTGCGGAGACGTTGCAAAGGTTGAAAACAAAGGTTTGAGGGGAAGTGGCTTAAGATGAACAGTCTTAACAGGTTAACTAGACAACGACTCTACGAAGATGAAGCTCTCTTTAATAATCTGCTTCCGTATGTGAAGTGGGATCATGAGAATCTTGTCTTCCTTCATGGCGACGCGTCGATATGGTCGATGTGGACGCTATCCCCTATTCTCCTCACATCCATTTCCGATGCTGCGGCATTCCAGACATGCGCGGGTGTTCAGGAACTCGTCGATTCAATGGACGAGAATATCTCCTGTCAGTTTAGCTGGATCACGACATTCGACGTAAATGATATCCTCGACCGTTGTCTGCATGACTATCCTTTGCAGGGTGTTGCGGGCTGGATGGCTCGTCGCTGGGTTCGCCTGATCAAAAATATGTCAAAGTCTGAGCAGTATGAACGTCGTTGTAAAAAGCTCCGCCTCGTAGTTGGCTTTCGCTACGATCCACCCTGGAAAGACAAGAGCGGCTTAGACAGTTTCATGGATACCCTGCGCATACTGGGGCAGGGCGCTCGGGACCCCGAAGAGGAATGCGATCGGTACGAAGAGTATCGACGTTTTGTCGATAAGTTCCGCGGGGAGATCGAAGGTAAAGTAAGCCGTATGTCCGATTTGGGTTTGCACCCACAGCGCGTCGATGGGCAGGGGCTTATCAATCTTCTCTACCCGCTGTTTAACAGAAGAAGCACTAAGGGCGGAAAGTTCAAGCGAGGCCGCTTTAACGCGGTAGCAGTTCCCGAGTATGATCCGGATGATCTGCTCAGCAATCAGGTTTCAGACACTATGGTATACCACCCAGAGGATGGGTTCGTGGTCAAGGATGGCCGCGTATATCATACCGTAAGTATGGTTAAGCCACCGAAGCAGTGTCTGCCACTGATGACGGTTCCTATGCAAAGTCTGCCGATGGAATCGATCTTTACGGTGACCTACTCAAAGGATGCTCAGGAAGAGCAGCTTCGACGCCTTGACCGACTGGATCGCAGTCTCGGTTTGCGTGAGGTTGGAGCCCTGGGTCGAGCAAACCAGAAGGTCCTGCACCAGATTACTACCATTCGACAGGCGCGTGAGGAGCTGTATTCAAACCGCTCACAGATCGTTCGTGTCGGTGTTCACCATATTCAGATATCCCAAAACCTTGATGAGGCCCGCAGGGGCTCCAGTGAGGTGCTCGCGATGTTCCCTGCTCTTAACGGAGCTCGCGCCATGGCCCATATGATTAGTGATATGGGAGTTATGGTTAACGCCCTGCCTGGTGCCTATGATCCGAGCACCGATGGTGCTGGCTGGACCTCAATGATGCGTTCGTCCCGAGCCGTTCGCTTGTTCCCTATTTGGGGTAACTGGTCTGGTAGTGAGAACTCATTGTTTGTTCTGCCCAGTTTGTGGAACCGGGAACTCGTAAACTTCGATCTCTTTGACTCAAATATCGCACCGAACGTGATTATGAGTGGGGTATCTGGAGCTGGTAAGAGTTATCTGCTCTGTTTCCTTCTGATTACGCTAAACCGTGGTCACTACTCCGAGCGACCGGATGGTTCCAAGATGGAGAAGAAGCCGATTACCTTTATTTTCGATAAGGGTATGCCGAACCTCCCTTGCGGTTTCGAGCGCGTTGCAAAGCTCTTCGGTGGACGTATCTATCAGGCGACACCATCTCGTGCTCCGGCGATGAACTTCCTCGCTCGTATTGGTGAGATGGATCCCGATAGAACAAACGAGGACTTCAAGGATCTCTTTGATATCTGTGTTGATATCATTGCTGACATGTGCACGGAGAAGGACAATACCTTAACCCGTATTCAGAGAAACGAACTCATTGAGTCCATGATGGAAGCGCACTATCGCTATCGACATGGTGATCAGGAGCGGGAATTCCTTCTTAGAGACGTGGTGAAGGTTCTGAAAGAGCCACCTCGTCCGCAGGAAACCGAGGCGCACTTTCACATGCGTCAGGAGTTGGCGATTCTTATGCGTGAATATTACGGAGACGGAACCTATGCTCGATTCTTTGACCGAGCGGGTCGTCTTGAGCTCAAAGAACGCTTTATCGTTTTCGATCTGAAAGGCCTGAGCCGAAACCCCGATCTTCAGCGAGTATTCCTCAAGGTCGCGATGATTTGGGCTGATGAAGTGATGAACATGCCTACCGAGCTCGATACTCGTAAACTGCTCGTATTTGATGAGGCACACGACCTTATCGGTAAGACGGCCTCTGGTGTTGTAGAAGCGGCATTCCGACTCTATCGAAAGCGAAAAGGTATTGTAATTGCGGCGTCTCAATCAGGTGAGGATTTCTATGCGGGAGAAGGTGGACAGGCGATTGTTCAGAACAGTTCACACAAGATATTCCTGCGACAGGATCCCTCCAAGTTTCACATTACTGCTGAGGCGTTCAACCTGAATCCACAGCAGGCTGAGACAATAATGAGGTTGCATACCATCAAGGGAGTTGAGTCGCAGTTCTTCCTGCTCTCAGATATCGGTGAAGCAGCCCTGGTATTACCGTCTGAGCCCTCTTTCTACTGGGTCTCTACAAACAACGGTGATGATAACCAGTTATTCTCGGCCTTATTGGAAGAGGCTGACGGGGATTTCGTTGCGGCCCTTAAGAGAGCGGTAGAGATAGCGCCGCAC
>JAUIMJ010000132.1 GCA_030433295.1 bacterium
AAAAGCCCGAAAGGCCCTCGTTTGCAGGCACAGATATGGCAGGACTATGGGCCAGAACGGCATCCACGAAAATACGGAACGCCCCGACGCAGGAGGAGAAATTCCTTGAGTGCGTCGTCGCCTGCGCCTGCGATAAGGATGAAGAATGTACTGGATTTAGATGAGCAAATGTTAGTGCCATAAGGACGAGTAGCAAACTATCGGGCTTTGCGCAAGCTCCTCAGTGACAATCGCCTTGCAGCGGGGGCCATTCACCGAGGGACTTAGTGAGCGACCCGCCCCAGTACTCTGCCCGATGAACCAGGCACTCTGCACTAATGAAGCTGAAGTTCAATAGAGATTGCCGGGGGCAGATTGAGGAAGGACACGTTTCGTCTGATGGAACCGCTGACCTGCGCCTGAGCACACCATTTCTTCACCACCTGATCGACCTGCCGAACACGCTGGGAACCCGAGGGGCTCCGGAATGGTATGCCGATTTTTCGAACCCCCACATACTCGAAAAAAGTTATGCAACCGCCTTCGGCGAGTAGTCCTTCAAAAAGGGAAAAAATCGCTTCGACATCCGCAGGACTAAAATTAGCGAGGGGCAAACTACTGACGATTACATCAAAACCTCCCCCAAGAAATTCCTGTGGAAGTTCCTGAACCGGACCCTGAAAGAAGTGTATGCGCTCACTGTTGCGCTCATACCCGGAGAGCGAACGAAGAGAGGACTTAAGTCTTTCGAGGAAGCGCGGATTTACTTCACAAATCACAAACTCATCATTGGGTCGCAGCAGTTCGATAATCTGCCTGGTAAATGGACCCGTGCCTGGCCCGACTTCAAGTATGCGGAGTGGATGTGAAGCCTGACGAATTGGTCGAACCATATGCCTTCCCAGGAAACGGGAACTCGGCAACATAGCACCAATCTCAGAGAAACTGCGCGGCAGCTCCTTTATGAAGGATAAGTAATCTCCGGCCATTTAAACACAATACTGGTTGGAAAATCTTGGAACATCATAGGGCTATCAAGCGCAGTGAGCAAGCTTATAAGCTCCCCTAATTTCTCAAATCCTTCGTTTTATTCTCTCCGGCGGCAAACCAACTTAATATCCGTGCCGTGAAAGCCAAATTCAGCTCGAATCGCGTTCTTGAGAAACCGCAGATAGGAAAAGTGCACCTCTTTAGGGTAGTTAAAATAGAGCGCGAGTCTCGGCGGGGAGCTTGAGACCTGGGCGGCGAAAAAGAGCTTCACTGCCTGACCACGGTAGGTCGGTTGCTGGCCGCGTCTCATCGCCTTCTTCAGCACCATGTTCAGATAGCTCGTCTTGATGGACTTCACCCGCTCACGCGCGACCAGTCGAACCGTCTCTATGACCTTGGGACATCGCCTGCCGGTAAGCGCCGACACAAAGACGATCGGAGCATAAGGCGAAAATTTAAACGCCACGCGAATCTTCTGCTCATACTCCTTAACGGTACGGTGATCTTTTTTCACCAGGTCCCACTTATTGACGACGATTACAATCCCCTTCCCCTGATCGTGGGCAAGGCCGATGATCTTTGCATCCTGCTCACTAGGACCTCTAACCCCGTCAATCACTACAAGGGCAACATCGCAGGCAGAGACGACGTTGAGTGCACGAATCACACTATAGCGCTCGATCTGATCCGAAATCTTTGATTTCTTTCGCAGGCCGGCCGTATCAATCAGCACGTAATCCTGCCCATCCCGTCGAATTTTCAAATCCAGCGCATCTCTCGTCGTCCCGGCCACCGGAGAGGTCACCGCTCGCTGTTCTCCGGTAAGAGTATTGAGCAGCGTGGATTTACCTGCGTTTGGTCTACCGATAATCGCCACCTTTATCTCCGCGAGGTCAGGAACAAACTCCCTCAGGCCCTCAGCGTCCTCAAAGGCGTCCAAATCACGCACTGCTGAACCATCGAACACCGGATTCGGAGTGCTTTTCGAGAGCTCGAGTACCTTATTCGAACGCACGTAGTCGAGCTCGGAGCGGGCATCGCCGTCGGAAAAAAATACCGGTGCGAAAGAAGTCTCTTCAGTCTCAGAGAGTTCCGGCCCCTCAGAGAGGCTGCCCTCCTCGAGATCGCCCTCTAACTCGTCCTCAGCGGTCTCATCAGCATCCTCAACCCCTTCCAGGGCTTTTTGCGCCGCATCCCACTCAGCTTTCGCCTTGTCGGCAAGATACTTCTCACGCGCAATTTTTGCTTCGAAGGATTGTTTCAAATTCTCATAGAAGGGAAAGGATTGTAGGGTGTCCTCTATAAACTCTCGAACACCACGACCATGCAATGCACTCAGGTTGTATAATTTATCAATTCCCAGCGAATAAAAATCTGCAGTAAGACCTACCTGCTCGAGCCCATCGCATTTGTTTACGACATAGCGAATCGGCTTATCGAATTTGCGCAGGGCACCCATCACCTCGGAATCACCCGGTTGCAAACCGGCCTTTCCATCAAAGAGCACCAGTATAAGATCGGCTTCCTCAGCAGCAACCATCGCCTGTTCAACGATATAGGCCTGCATTTCCTCCTCAACGACGGCTTCAAAACCACCGGTATCGATAAGTGAAAATGGTATGGAAAACTTTTCGACAAAGGCATAGTTACGATCCCGGGTCACTCCCGGAATGTCTTCAACTACAGCTTTACGCTCACCATAGACGCGATTGAAAAGTGTCGATTTTCCGACGTTGGGTCTACCAACGATTGCAATTATTGGTGGCTTACGTGACATGCCAACCTACTCCTAATTTGTGACTGTATAGGTACTACCTTTTACGTAGCCGACTCTCGCCATGCCCTGCTGCGTCTTTGTCCAATCTTTCTCAACTTTGACAAACAGGCGCAGGTCAACCTTCATTCCAAAAACCGACTCCAGCTCTTTTCGCGCGGAGATTCCTATGGACTTAATCTTGGACCCCTTTTTGCCCAAAACAATGCCGCGCTGAGATGCGCTCTCAACGATAATCTTGCAGCCAATTGAGAGCAGCTCGCCACGCTCTTCCAGGCCCTCAAGTTGAACAGCGATCGCATACGGCAGTTCCTGATTGAGCTGCCGAAACAGCTTCTCGCGAATGATTTCAGTAACAAAAAACGCTTCGGGCTGATCGCTTGATACCTCGTCCGGAAAGTAGCGCTCTCCGGGAGAAAGGAGACCAAAAACAACTTCAATAAACTCCTCTACGCCATCGCCTCGCCGCGCTGATATCGGTAGGACTCGGGTCACTGCATGCTCACCGTCACCTGCATTGAATTCGTCATAGAATCCCTGAATGCACGGCAGCAACTTCGGCTTGGCGATGAGATCGACCTTATTAAGCGCAATAACACGCGGGCGCGGGATATTTTTATCCCTGAGTGACTTATGAAGACGCATCGCCAGGTCACTCTCCTTGAGTGCCCTGTTGGCATCCACCACAAGAACGCTAAAATCCATTTCCTGAGAGGCCTGGGTGATAGCACCATTGATAAATCGACACAATTCGCCGCGATACCGCTTAGACAGAAAACCCGGCGTATCGATAAACACGCACTGACCTTCCGGACGATTTAAGACCCCGAGAATTCTGTTACGCGTCGTCTGTTCCTTGGGGGAAACGATAGATACCTTCCTCCCAAGCAAGGCATTCACAAGCGTTGACTTACCGGCGTTTGCCGGTCCGAACAGTCCGACCACTCCCGCTCTCGAAACAGCCTGTTCCTCATCTGCGGAATACGACTGCGGTCCTGAACCAAGCGCCGAGGTATCGCTCAGCGAAGATACTTCGACCGTACTGCGTAATTCAGACACCGCAGACTCTCCCTGCTCAATGGGACTTCCCTTACCTGGTAAACGACTCTCAGAATCCGTCACGGTGCCACCTCTCAATAAACGAATACATACGCTCTTAGGCCGCCTGCAAAGACGTAACCGGCTCAGCCTTGGAGGGGGCTGCCTTTTGCATCAGAGCGTCAACGATGAAGACAATCTGGTTTTCAGCAAGATCCATCTCCGGAGAGTCAGCCGCCATTTTCTCGAGCGCGTGCGCGGCAGCCTCCTGCTGCGCGGCCTTCTTCGTCGTTCCCCTGCCACGGCCAGCGATTTCTCCGTCAACGGTAACAACGGTGACGAATGTCGGGGCATGCTCCGGCCCTTCGACCAATTCGAGGAGATAGCTCGGTGGTTCGCTGCCGGCCGCGTGGAGCGCTTCCTGCAACTCGGTCTTCGGATCAAAGGGTGTGACCTCTTCGAGCGAGTTACCGAAGATTCGCTCGATCATTTTCAGCGCAACTTCGTAGCTGCTGTCTCGATAGACCGCCCCGATAACCGCCTCCATTACATCAGCAAGGATCGACGGTCGTTCCGCTCCACCACTAGACATCTCACCACGACCCAGGCGGATAAAGGGCCCAAGTTCCAGCTTCTGTGCGATCTGAGCAAGCGCCTGGGTATTTACGAGCGCGGCACGCATTTTCGAAAGCTCACCTTCACGGGCCTCAGGATGCAAATCACTCAGCAGGTGCGCCACACTGAGATCAAGAACCGCATCACCCAGAAACTCCAAACGCTCGTAGTCAGCCCGCTCTTTAATTCCCAGAGCTGAGCGATGTGTCAGAGCACGCGAAAGCAATGAACGATCGCTGAAGGTAATCTCCAGTTTCTCTTCGAGCTCTCCGTAATCAGTTCGCGGCTCTATTCGGTTTTCATCCTGCTCTGCGGTGACGTCTTCAGCCACGGCACCGTCACGAGCGTTAGCATTAGGCTTGGGCACCATGCGATTACCCGCACCCATCTCATACTCACGCTTCTTATTGCTACCCTTGTTCTTTGAGTAGTCATCCCAGACATCGCGCGTCCGCGCTTGTGCCTGCGCCTTCTTCTTAACGGAACGGGCGGCGGCAGAACCAACGCCTAATTTCCCTGGTTTAATTATTGACATAGTAGTTTCCTATCACTCGGATCAAACGCAATCGCCTGAGCCTGAAGCAATCCGCCGAGCGGTGGAACATCTCGTCCCGCTCTACGCACAGCTTCACGATCAATCTTTACCGACACATACTCCCTCGTCGTGCCGAAAAAGAACTGCGAGTCCGCTCGCTCTACAATACACTCCAATGTACTTCCAATACGCTCTTCAAAAAATTGGTCCCGTTTGCGCTCTGCAACCGCACGCCAACGGGCAGCACGTCGCTTGCGCTCAGGCACAGGAACTTCATCCCCCAGGCGGGTTGCGGCTGTACCAGCTCGCTCTGAATAAGGAAAAACGTGTAGGTAGGAAATAGGTAGTCTCAGAAATGTTTCAATTCCCTGGTCTACCTCTTGCCTATGCTCCCCTGGAAACCCTGTGATCAGATCCGATCCGATACAAACACCTGGGATACGTTGATGAACATACGCAAGAAGTTCCTGCACCTCGTTCATCCTGTAACGCCTGTTCATGCGCTTCAGAATCCGGTCGGAGAATGCCTGTACACAGATATGAAGATGTTCACAGAAAATGTCGCTTTTAGCGATAAGATCGACGGTTTCGGCTCTCAGGTCGTTGGGATCAATTGAGCTAAGTCGAAAACGAGCCCTGGGCTCCGCAGCGACAATTCTCTCCAGGAGCGCGTGCAGGCTGGATGATGAATCCTCTCCGTAGCCACCGAGGTGCGTGCCGGTGAGAACGATCTCCCGATACCCCTGCCCCGTAAGAAATTCGATATCATTCAGAACATCGGAGACCTCTCGGGAACTCAGGCGACCACGACTAAATGGAATTATGCAAAACGTACAGGAGTTCTCACAGCCTTCCTGCACTCGTAAGTGATACCGAGCGCGGGTGCGCACATCGCCGATTGAGCTTCCCGGCCCCTGAATCTCCTGGGATATCGTTCCCTGAAGCGAAATAGACCGTCGGTCCGGCAAGGCACTCTTCACCCGCCTGTGTCCGTCGGAGCTCCCCAGGGTAACCAATGCAGGCTCAGAGGATTGAGGACTATCTGCCTCTTCTGCTGCCGGAGTGTGCGGCGCTACGCCTGTTATCGCCTCTACAAGCTCAGCCTTTCGACCCGGTCCGATGACATGCTCGATGGCGTCATTATCCTGCAACTCCTCAGTCCGGATTTCGGCCATGCAACCGGTCAGTATCACTCTCGTATCAGGCGACTTCTTACGAATCTTTCGAACCAGCCTGAGCGCCTCCCGATCCGCTTCATCAGTAACGGTGCAAGTGTTAATCACCACGACGTCAACTTCCGAATCGAGACCACAGGGCACGGCCCCCTGCTCCACAAGTGCCGCCTGTAAATCGACCGTGTCTGCATAGTTACTTCGACAGCCGTATGTCTTCAAAGCGACCCGCAAAGCCGGTTTATCGGTGGAGTCATTCAGCGGCGAGGCAGAGGCAGTCTCTGACCGCGATTCTGCAAAATGTTCAATGGGCTGCTGGCTCATGACTCATCCTTGCGTATGATACCGCCGCCAAGGACCTCTCGAGCCCCGTCATCCTCACAATTGAGCGCATAGAACACCGCGGCCTGGCCCGGGCTCACAGCACTCCAGTCTTCGCAAAAGCGCAGCCGCAAGACATCTGATGAGAGGTCTTGTCCGGGCTCAAGCGCACAGCGAACACCCTCATGGCGGTAGCGCATCTTTACCAGAAACTCCTGACCCGCAGTCGGAGTTTCGCCTGAAATCCAGTTTATGTCCCCGACAGAAAAGCCACTACGAGCGAGATCGCCCTTCGCCCCTACGGTAATGGTGTTTTCAGCGGTATCGATAGAAAGTACGTACAAAGGATGCGGGCTACTTACCCCCAATCCTTTTCGCTGCCCAACCGTATACTGATGAACACCTTTGTGGGTACCAACCACCTCGCCGTCCTTGCCGCGAATCTGGCCCTCCGCAATCTTCTTGCCGGACTCCTTCTCAATAAACTCTCCGACGGTAGATCCGACAAAACAAATGTCCTGACTCTCATCTTTACTTGCGACAGAAAATCCTCGTTCGTCGAGGTATGCACGAACATCTGCCTTCTCCAAATCTCCGACGGGGAAAAGCGTGTGTTCAAGATCGTGCTGTGTCATTGCATAGAGAAAGTAACTTTGATCTTTGCTCAGGTCTCTGCCGGTATACAGGCCACGCGCCCCGTCTTCCTTGACTCTAATTCGCGCATAATGACCCGTGGCAACGGCCTGTGCCCCGAGCACGGCAGCACGCTGCCGCAGCTGCCTGAATTTCACTTTGCGGTTACAGTCAAGGCAGGGATTTGGTGTGCTACCTTCCAGATACGACTGAACGAAAGGGCTTATCACCGACTCGTGAAAAGAATCCTCAAAGTCAAAAACGTAGAAAGGGAAACCACGGGACTCCGCAACCTCTCGTGCGTCATCAAAATCCGAAGGCGCACAGCAGGTCGCCCGCTTGGCATTGCCACCGTTTTTGCGATAATCCCAAACCTGCATCGACACCCCGATTACCGGGACCCCCTGCTCCTCAAGCATCAGCGCCGCAGCACAGGAGTCTACGCCTCCGCTCATGGCAACCACGACCGGAACGGAAGCGTCCAGTGTTGGTGCATAGCGATGCTCACCTGTATACGATCGTATTGTTGACTCGCTCGCCATCGTATCAGCCCTCGCCCTGCAGAGATGTCCGAACGCCGGCAGCACCAGGCGTACCTACCGTCCATTTGCTCGAGGTAAGGCTCTCGTCAAGAAGACGTTTGGAATCATCAAGATTGCGCAGCACCTGCGCAAAGCCTTCTACCGCAGTCAGGATATCCCTCGATGTCGTATCCCAGTCCACACTAAATCGAATGACCTCGCGAGCAGCAGCGTCTCCCAGTCCCATGTGCTCAACCGTAGAAGAATGCCCCTGTTTGCCGGAGGCACAGGCAGCACCCGTAGAGGCGTATATGCCCTGGATATCAAGCGCGACGACCACGTCATCCGATCGCGTTTCAGGCAAACGAACGAGCAGCGTATTGGACACGCTCTGATCCGGTGCCGCACCAAGTCGCTCAATATTCGGGGCTACCTCCTGCAGGCCACTCCAGAGCTGCTCTCGCAAAGAGACCCGTCGAGCGATGTCATCATCGAGCGTTTCAAGAACCTCGCGGGCGACAGCGCCCAGACAGTGAATACCAATGAGATTTTCCGTTCCCGGTCTGATTCCGTCTTCCTGAGGTCCCCCAAGCGTATGCGGATAGAACGGCAAACAAAAATCCTTCGAAGCGGATAGCACAAGCGCTCCAACTCCAGCGGGGGCACCCAGCTTATGACCGGAAAACGCAATTGCCGACACACCGGCTTCAAACAACAGGGGAAGATCGAAACGCGATTTTCCTATTGCCTGCGTTGCATCGGAAGTAATTGCGCCACTGAAACCCAAGGTTCGAAGATCACGTGCCAGCTCAGCAAGAGGCTGAATTGCGCCGGTCTCATTGTTGGCAGCCATGCAGGTTACCAGCGCGGTATCCGGACGAAGGGCGGCGGTGAAGGATGATACTGCGCAACGCCCGTCTGACTGCGGATCCACGTAGCTTACGTCCCAGCCCTGGCGCTCGAGTTGAGCCAGCGGTTCAGCGATCGCAGCGTGCTCTATACCAGAGGCGATAATATGCCCGGGATGACGAACCCGAGTTTCAGCATCGCCGAGAAAGCCGTATATCATCTGATTACAGGATTCAGTCCCGCCGGAAGTGAAATGAATTGCGCCGCAGGAGCGACGTGAGCGCGAGGACGCATCTTGGGCAGAGCGCAGAGAGAGTAGGTCCGTGAGATCGTTTCTGGCACTGCGTAGCAAGGCTCGCGAGCGCCGCCCGGGGTGATGTATACTTGAGGCATTCGCGAGGACACCCGCTTGATCCAGCATGGCTTTCAGGACGTCGCGAGCCGAGCCTCTCAAACGAGAAGTCGCATTCGCATCCAAATAAATTCCCGAACCCATTTTCTCGCAACTCTTAACAGTGTTTTCTCTTAACTGTGCCTTCTCTTAGTTGTGGCTTCTCGCAAGCCCAACGGCCGACACAAAAAGACTGCCGACCAAAAAATAAGCAGACGGCACTACTCGAATTCAATTCACCCAAAGACAAACACCTGCTGAAACGGGCGGGATACTAGCACATGCCGCAGCGCCCAGAAAGGCCAAGTGTCTAGAATTTATACAGAAATAGTGCAATACCGGGCCTCGAAGCAGGAAGGGAGAATCTACTACATTTTTGGGCAGAAATACAAGCAATGACGTCGCTGTTGATAAACCCCCAAAGTAACTAAATTAATTTGGAAAATCAGCGGAAAACCCTAAAGTGTAAGTAAAAAACTGTCGAAATTAGTAGTATGAGCGTTATAAGCAGTACATTAGCGCCGGCTGTGGCACCAGCCGCAAGCAGTGTGAGCCAGGGGTCTGGAACGGCTGCCCGTGGGGCAGACGGAGGGACCAGTCTGAGCTCCCAGCAGCAGACTTCTCTAAACTCGCAGTCTGCTGCAGTTGTCAGTCTCACCAGTGACTCAAAGGCTCGTGGGAGTTCAAGTGGCGCAGGACGAAAAGTCGACGCAAGCTTCGACGCCCAGGACGCAAAAGAAAACGCCAAAGCAAAGGGGAAGGACAAAGGCTCCTCCGGTGATGGCGGAAAAACCCTGGACGTAGCAGCGTAAGGGATCCGTCCCTTGCTCATCCACATTCCCCTCTTTTCAGTTTCTTCCACCTGACTACAATCTCCATCAGGTATCTTTTATCTCGTTCTCGCGATAGTGTAGTACTCGCAGGGGATCAATCATCTCCTGTATTAGCACGCCTGTGTATGGCCCCGAACATCAAAACGCAGCACCGAAGTCAGAGTGAGATTACACATACACTATTCTCTGTATTACCTGATATCGGTATCGCTCTACGCCTTTCTCCTCGCATTCTTTCCCATCCACTGTGAGTCGATTGGATTTGAGCCTTTTGAGATCGCACTTCTTACGATAGCAGCGACGCTCGCGCCAATGGTAGGTGCACCACTGACCCTACACTTCGCCCATACCCATGCGGCACCGGCGAGACTCATACTCATGCTCATCGTGTGTGCGATTCTCTCATACCTTCCCCTGCTCAGCCTGATGAGCTTCTGGCCCTGTATGTTCTTCTGGTTCGTATGTCTTGCCTGTAAGCGGGGAGCCGACTCTCTGATAGATGCGCAGGCGATCCGCGACAGCGCGGTCGGTAAAATTCTCTTTGAACGAGTTCGCCTCTGGGGATCGATCGGCTTTTTGATAAGCAGTATCGGCATGGGCCTTTTCGTTCGACGCTTCGGCATCGCTTCCGTTCTTTACTTTGGTTTGTTGGTCCTGGTAAGCATACTCCTGATTGCAAGCCTCGTGCGGCCCTCGCTTAGCACGCAAAGTGGAGCGCAAAGCTCCGGAGGTACTGCCACGCCTTTCTTCTCCAAAGCGGTTAAATCCTCACCCTTCGTCTTCCTCTTGCTTACGATGCTTTTTAATTCTGCCTCACATGCGGCGTACTACACGTATTTCTCACTCTATTTGAGTCATCTGAATTGGGGACCGATTGAAATCGCCGCCTGCTGGAACATCGGTGTCCTCGCTGAAATAATAATTTTTATCGTGTTTCAGAGAATTTGCAGACATATGTCCCTGGAGCGCATCCTGCAGATAAGCATGATCCTGACCGCCCTGCGCTGGGCAATTCTCTTCATCAGCGATTACACGCCTGTCATTCTTTGCTCTCAGCTATTGCACGGCTTCAGCTATGGAACCTGTTATCTGGCCTCGATGAAACTCGTGCATGAAATCCTTCCGGACAGTGTCAGGGACAGAGGGCTGGGGTGGCTGACTGCCGTAGGGCTTGGTCTCGGCTCAATCCTGGGACGGCTTCTATTCGGGCACCTGGCACAATCTTCTGCAGACTACACCGAGATTCCCCAGCTGTTTCTCATTTCGAGCCTTATCGCGCTGTTCGGAATCCTCGCGTCACTTGGGGTGCGCACTACGACTCGACTCCTGCCCGACAGTACTTTGCTTCAAGAAAGCAAGCAGTAAAGCACTCTCGTTCCGGCTTCTGTAGAATCTGTTTGCGGCCCCCGGTTGACGCATGGCTATAGGATATCGGGAAAGAGTACGAGCTGCTCCACTTCGACAAGCTCGTCGAATGAAGTTCCCAGAAACGGTAAGACACTATCGGCGATTGGTCGCAATTGCCTCTTTATGTAGTGCTCATAGTCAATGTCCCTATGCTCAAGCTCTATGGGAATAGGGCCCCGCTTGCACATGACATACTCGATCTGCCGCCGCTGTCTACCTTCAGGGAGCGGAGGAAGAAGTCTCGCAGCCTTAACCTGAGGCGGGGCGGTTTTCGTGTATTCCTCCAGAGGTTTGAGTAAGCGCTTTCGGTAAATAAGTTTCTCATCCACTGCACCGCTGCGCAGCTCACTCAGGCGCAAGCGCAACCACTCCTTGATTTGCCTGGTGGCGAGTTGCTCACGACCCAGAATTCTCGTGTAGAGTTCCATCTGGAACTCCTTCGCCAACGCCGTCCAATCAGAACGTACAAACTCCATACCAACGAAACTCAGGATATCCTCATTCTCCGGCAATCCGG
>JAUIMJ010000133.1 GCA_030433295.1 bacterium
AGTCTTCCTCAGCCTGTGTGTAGCGCTCAATCGTCCCTACATCGTTCCAGTATCCCTCATAGAGGCAGGAATTAACAAACTCGCCCTTAGCCAGCGCAACACGAAGTGTGTCCCTGGTAATGCTAAAGACACTACCGGCCACCGGCATATAGTCAAAGACACGAGGAGAGAGTATCTGAATCCCCGCAAACATGAGACGCTCGACTACGGCCTCGTCGCTGAGCTGTTCCCCATACTGTTCCCCGAGAAACTCCAGCACCCGCCCACTGTCAGATACTCCCAGGGAGCCGTATTCCGCCGATTTGACGTCTCTCCGCAATACCATGGTTGAAAAGGGGTCTGCCGCTTGGCAATGAGACTGTATGCAATCCCGCAAGGAAAAAGACTCCGGCAAGAGGACATCGCTGTTGATAGTTAGCAGCGAGCTTGATTGCATGCGATCCTGAATGTTTTTTATTGCCCCGCCCGTATCCAGAATAGTCGGTTCTTCGACCAGCGTAACCCGAAGCCCCCAGCGGCCGCCATCCTCAAGATAGTCGCGCAAGGTTGCTGCCAGATAATGAGCATTGACAAAAACATGATCGAATCCCGCATTTCTCAGCAGGCGGAGATTTCTGGATATGAGCGATTCCCCACCTACCTCGAGCATTGGTTTTGGTATCGTCTCAGTGAGTGGGCGAAGCCTTGTGCCGAATCCAGCCGCAAGGACCAGGGCATCACAGGAAAAACTTTCTGATGTTGCTCTACTCACTCCCACCTCCCCGCTCATGGCACAAGTGCGTCATCACGCAAAGCCTGCGAGAAATTCGCCAGAGCCTTCTTCAAATCTTTGTTCGCGATTACCCACAAGTCTTCACCTTTCAACAGATGATCAAGAGTAGTCCCGATTCTGCGAACCGTTCCGGGGATCCACTGTTCATATTGTCTCAAACCTCGTACCGCACTTAGCTTGGCAAAGCGGCCAGATACCTTCAAGTCCCTCTGTAGCAGACCCAGGTAATATTCAAGCCGTAGATCATCATCATACTTAGAGAAGAAATACGAGAGTAGCGACCCGTATAACTCAACACCAAGCGCTGAATCAGTATCTCTATCATTGAGTAAGCCGACCACATCGTAGCACCTGCTCGCCATCAAAGAGTCCTGAAAGTCGATAACCCGGATATCACTCTGCGCATCAACCAAAAGATTCCACGAATGAAAATCTCGATGTACCAGCGTGCGTCTGAATTGACTGAGCTGATCCGCCAGCTGGGGAAAGAGTATGTCTGCGGCATGCAGGGTAGCATCTGCAGAACGCCCAGCGAGGTAGAACTCCGTAAACTCCTGCATCTCATGTATGAACTGCTGAGACGCAAAACCTCGATCAAACGCGAAAGATGATTCCTCCGCCGCGTCCTCAGGGAGGATATTTTGTATACGCAGGATAGTGTCTATGGCAGCACGATACAGAGGCTCAAGAACCGACTCCGTCGACTGCTCATCAAATGCCAGGTCCTTGAGATGCGTATCGCCAATATCCTCAATCAGCAAAATCCCCTCCTCTCTGCCATCGAAGTATAGCTCAGGGACCTGAACGCGGTTTTCCCGATACATCCTGGTCAGGGCTACGTAGGCATCGTCAGCTGGAACGTCACAGGAGCCACTGTGCTCCGGGTTCTTCGTGGAGTCGAAAATCATACACACCACGGATGCCGGACACTGAACATTGGCAGTCTGCGGAAGACGAATCCTGAAATATCGGCGTAAAGACGCATCAGGGGTCATCACTTCTATGGCCAGCGGCTCCAAGCCCCTGCGCCAGGACGCCAGCGCGCTTTGTATCCGCAGCTGATCTTTGGACTCCACCGGTGATAACTCCCCTTTCATTTCGAATCTTCTTATCTTTTGTGTTTCGGAGATTGAATTAGCTCCCCTCGTATTGTAGAAGCAAGAAATCTCTGCTGTCCACTGGAGAATACCGTATAACCAGAGGCCTGTCGCGAGATGGAACTCTTACGAAATAGAATATGACCCTTCTGGGGTCTTATGAGATTTGTAAACGATGAATCAAACGCTCCAGGCCGGCGCCCTGTACGTGGTGGCAACGCCAATTGGAAACCTCGGCGATCTATCGAGTCGAGCAATTGAGATCCTGAAATCAGCGGATCTCATTCTGGCGGAGGACACGAGATCATTCTCCCGCCTCGCTTCGCACTATCTCATAGAGACTAAAGTCAAAAGTTGTTTCGAACACAATGAAACACGCAGGATCGATGAATTGAACCAAAGGCTTTCCGACGGTGAGAGCATTGCTTTGGTTTCAGAGGCTGGAACGCCTTGCATCAGCGATCCGGGGTATCGGATAACACTTGCCTGTCGTGAGGCTGGCTTCGAAGTCCTCAGTGTCCCCGGACCCTGCGCAGCCATTGCGGCTCTTTCTATAGCCGGATTCCCCAGCGATAGGTTTCTTTTTCTCGGCTTCCTTCCTCAAAAGAGCGGAAAACGCAGAAGTTCACTTGAGGAGGCCTTAGCGATCCGCGCCACGCTCGTTATGTATGAATCGCCCTATAGGATTCTCAAGGTTCTGACACTACTTGAAGAGCTGATCCCCAAAGGCCGCATCTTTATCGGGAGAGAGATGACAAAGATGCATGAGGAAAGCCTGATTGGATCTCCGGGGGAAATCAGAGAAGAACTGGAGAATCGACCTAAAATAAAAGGAGAGTTCGTGCTGCTGATACACCCCGATCGGGAGGCACTGGCTCCAGAATAGTCCCGGCGTGTAGCGCGGACTACTTTTTCCCGAGAGCAGCCAGGATACGCTTCGGTGCGTAGCCACGAAACACCTGAGTACCAATTCGGGTAATCGGGATACCTCCGCCTCCCAGCGACTTGTATTCTCGCAATGCTCGCTTATCTTTTTCAATATCTCTTCGCTGATAAGCGATTTTCTTCTCCTTTAGGATTTTCTCCAGGGCTGAACAGTAGCCACACCAATCCGCAACGAAAACCTCCACTCGTTTTGAGCCTGACGCCGTGTTCTCATACGTTGATTTCTCATAAAGCTGTTTTCGATCTGGATTGCTTCGGCTGATTTTCGGAAGGGAAATCGCCTTCCGGTTTTGCGTACGGTACTGTTCGGGAATTTTCTCAGCGGAGTCTACGAAGTGCGTTTTTCCGTCAGCATCGGTGAATTGGAAAATCTCCGCATGGGAGGGACGTGCTAGTAACAGCAACGCACAAAATGAAATTAAAAAGAAGCAAACGGAGAAAGCTCCAGCGGAGCGAACACATCGTATCCGTTCAGGAGCTGAGCGCACGCCAAACAAATCTCTGACAAAAGAATCCAACCTCATCAATTAGCCCTTTAGAATTGAACAGCCCTAAAAAAACACGATTCGAACAGCTACAAACCCCACAACTCCCAACATTCTATCACATATTTGGTTTGGAGGTGCGGATATCATGCGTCGTAAAAGCTGCTGCCCTCTCCAGCACGACGTAGTATGCCCGCATGTGGCGTAAATCTATCTGGATTTATCTGAGCTAACTCCTCGAGGCGCGCCTTGACTTTGGCTGCTCCGAGTTCCTGGGCATATCGAATCACTCCTCCGCGAAAGGGAGCAAACCCGGTACCCATAACCGTCGCCAGATCGATTTGCCCGGCGGCTTCAGCTCCCGGCGACCCGGCGACCCCCTCCTCAAGACAGGACACCGCTTCGTTTATCAGCGAAAAAATCAATCGATCACAGACCTCACGCCGATCGACCGAGGCTGCAGGCTGCGAAGCTACTGAGAGCAACTTATAGAGCCCGGGATCCAGCGTTTCTGCTTTTCCCTCGTACTCGTAAAAGCCTCGACCGTTCTTCCTTCCGAGCCGTCCGTCTTCAATAAGAGACTTCAGGAAATCAGGCGCCTGCATGCGACGCCCATAACTATCCTGCATAATATGCTGCACCTTCTGAGCAACATCCAGACCAACCTCATCGAGTAAACGAATCGGGCCCATAGGCATACCAAAAGAAGTTGCCGCATCATCGATGATATCTACTGGCACACCTTCAATAAGCAGGGAACCCGCCTCCGCGATATATGGACTGAGTATTCGATTCACGAGGAAACCAGGTACGTCCTCAACAACCACCGGAAACTTACCGAGGCGGGCAACGAAAGCCGCCGTGGTAACGATCGCTCGTTCCGAAGTTTCCTCTCCGCGTATAATTTCCACCAGAGGCATTTTTTCAGCCGGATTAAAAAAGTGCATACCAATGATAGACTGCGGATGCGGCATGCCCTCCGCAATTCGAGTGATTGGTAACGAAGAAGTATTACTCGCGAGCACGGCATTCTCATCGAGAATTTCCTGCGCCTTGGAAAACACCTTCTTTTTGACCTCGAGATCCTCAACAATTGCCTCGATAACGATGCCACATCCTTCGATCTTATTGATGTCCTCGGCTACCTCCAGAAGTGAAATGCGCTGCTTCTTCTCTGAGTCGGACAGAGAGCGGCGCTTGGAAATATAGCTCTCGATGTGCTCCCTGGCTTTCTCTCTCGCCTCTTTTGAAAGCTCCACAACCGTAACCCCATGGCCCTTACCGAGAATTGAGGACGCAATTCCTGCCCCCATAAGCCCTCCGCCGATCACACCAACTCGCGCATCCTCAAGAGTGTCGTTTACCGAACGACCCAACTTCTTCGCCTTCTCTGTCAGGAAATACAGGTATACCAGCGATTTACTCTCGCTTGTCACAATGAGTTCACCAAGAGCCTTCGCCTCTCGCTCCAATCCTTCCCGGAGTGAAAGCCCCAGCCCCTCAACCGCGATATCGAGGGCCCGGAGTGGTGCCGGGTAATGTCCTTTCGTAAGGGACATTACATTTTTCTTAGCTTTTTTGGAGACTATTGATCGACCAAGCGAAGTGAAGGTCAGAAGTCGGTCCATAAACGACATGGCGTTTCGCTGCACCTCTCGCGTTCCCTGGACCACCTCGGTTCCCGCCTTGAGTAGGGCCTGGAGATCTTTTGCTTCCTCGCCCGAACTCTCGACAAGTACATCAACCAGCCCCTTCTTATGGGCACGCTTCACATCTATGATTTTTCCTGCAAGAATAATATCAAGGGCTGCCGGTAGTCCGATCAGGCGCGGGAGTCTTTGGGAACCGCCGAAACCAGGTAGTATCCCCAGCTTAATTTCGGGCAAACCAACTTTTGTCGCTGTCGTATTAAGCGCCAATCGGTAATCACAGGCGAGAACCAGCTCACAACCACCTCCGACACAGGGACCGGCCCAGGCGGCTACCGTAGTGCACGGCAGCGCTTCGATCTTGTCAAAAATCGATTGCCCCTCGCTGGCAAGCTGCGCACCCACCGCAGAGTCGGTCACTGATTCAATTGCTGAGATGTCAGCACCCAGGCAAAAACCCCTGGTAGAGGAGCCGCAGATGATCAATCCTTTGCATGCGGCTCTATTCGCAACTTCGTCTATCCTCTCAGACAGAGACTTCAGACGCACTTCGTTAAGAATAGCAACCTTCTCCGGATCTGAGCTCAGGGTAATAACGCCAATGTCCCCTTGCCAGGAAAGCCCGACCTCCTCTCCTTCAATACCTGCCATGTGTCCCTCTGCCTTCTTACTAAACGAGTTGTAATGTTACGAGATGTCTATGTGATACGACCAGTGCCGCCCGACTAAAGTATGTGCAAGCTAAATCAATGGCAAGATGGGAAGATATATACTTAGCCCGCTCGCAGCTCAGGTGAACAAATATACCCTACTCCTAAGCCCCACCAAAAAAACACCGTTTATTCTGTTAGTCGTATTCAGTGAGCCCCCTGCCCTTACACACCCGGGAGCCGCAGGAAAAGAAACCAGCATTTAACACCTAGGGTTTTATCCTGCCGAGACCCACAGCCGATGAATAATCCCTGCTTTTGTCACGTCAAAATACTGTGGATACTATCCGAATACTAAGGTAGCCTAGAAGGACGTTTCGCGGAGAATGTGATTTGTGAAAATCCACCTGATTCCTTTCGCAAAATAACAACTCGCAAGACAACAATTCGCACGGGAAGGTGGCGCTTACATTCAGGCAGATGTCAGCGGTACATTCAGACAAATAAGAACGGCACATTCAGGAAAATCAAAATGGCAATGAAGGGCCCTCGGTTTGCTCAGTGTTTTTTATTTGGAACGATTTTTTTCGGCGTTCTCTTTCTGGGACCAGTATCCGGTGCTCACGCATGTGAGTGCCCCAAAAAGCCGACACTGGAAGAAGCGGTAGAGTCCTCATCCCTGGTTTTTGTGGGAAGGGTTCTGGAGCAGGGATCTTCTCCATATAAGCCAAACCATACGCAGGTTACCTTTACCGTGTTTAAACGCTTCAAAGGGTTTGAAGAGTTGCCAAACATGATCGACATTCTGGTCTATGTGCCCAAAGGGGAGAAGGCCTGTAGCGCCTCTTTTGCGAACGGATATGACTACGTCGTGTACGCCAACGGCAATCCGGCATTCTTCCAAACTGATTCCTGCTCAAGGACGGAACTCCTTGACAAAGCCCAGGTAGACGAGCAGCGGCTACAGCGATTGTTCGGGAAAAAGAAGAAGTAGGTATCGAAGGGAACTTCCTGAAAAAGAGAGGAGAGAAGCGAGACCTTCATCAGATGAAGGTCTCGCTTTTTCTTAGAGTAGCTTTCTGAAAGACTCTACGAGATCAGTCTTCTCCCAGCTGAATGAACCATCAGCACCTGGCTCACGTCCAAAATGTCCGTAGGCAGCAGTTTGCTGGTATATTGGCTTGAGCAGATCGAGCGATTGAATAATTCCCTTCGGAGAGAAATCAAACAGCTCTCGTGCTTCATTCGCGATCTTTTCCTCGTCAACCTTGGCAGTACCAAAGGTATCAACGAGAATAGAGACAGGCTGAGCAACTCCGATCGCATAGGCAACCTGGATTTCACACTTGCTCGCGAGGCCGGCAGCGACGATGTTCTTAGCGACATAACGCGCCGCATACGCCGCTGAACGGTCCACCTTACTTGGGTCCTTACCAGAAAAAGCACCTCCACCATGGCGGCTGTAACCACCATAGGTATCAACGATGATTTTACGACCCGTCAATCCGGCATCCGCGTGTGGTCCGCCGAGAACAAAGCGCCCTGTTGGATTGATGAAGTACTTGGTGTCTGCAGTGAGGAATTTCTCAGGAACTACTTTCTTGATAACTTTCTCACTTACAAACTCACGAAGAGTCTCGTTATCAACGTCCTCGGTATGCTGAGTAGAAAGCACCACCGCATCGATAAACTTAGGCACGCCGTTCTCGTATCTCACACTGACCTGCGACTTGGAATCAGGACGGAGATAGTCTACGACGCCCGCCTTGCGCTGAATCGCAAGCTCATGGACGATTCGATGACTCAAAGCGATCGGCAATGGCATAAGCTCCGGAGTCTCATCACAGGCAAAGCCAAACATCAGACCCTGGTCGCCTGCTCCCTGCTCCTCGAAGTCACCTTCGTTCTCGTTAACACCCTGCGCAATGTCATTAGACTGCTGACTGATGTTCATCAAGACAGCAACAGTGTTGGCATCACAACCACACTCCGGAGAGGTATAACCGATTTCGGTCAGAGTCTCGCGAACTACAGAGTCAAAATTTACGTTAGCCGAAGAAGTGATTTCACCAGCCAACATAACCATTCCGGTTTTAACCAGAGTCTCACACGCCACTCGGCTTCTTGGATCCTGCTCGAGGAGCGCATCTACAATCGCATCTGAAACCTGATCAGATACCTTATCGGGATGTCCTTCTGATACTGACTCAGAAGTAAACAAAAAGTTTTGTGCTGACATAGCATTCCTTTCTTTTTCTTAGTTATGAATCCGTAAGCCGAAGCCCACGGGAGATTTTTTGTATAATAATTTTGGCACGGGCCTATCTGCATAGAACGCCCTTGCCCGGCACTACGCCGTAACAGAGATATCTGCGATTAATTGATTCGAAGAATCGACAGCCCCTTTCAACCAGGTCCTCGACAGTGGGGACCAGTTTTCCTCAGGTCACCCTCGATAAGAGCGAGAGACTCATGGTTCTGGAAACAGACTTCGACCGCCTTGCAGATCGACAGACCTACGAACATCAGTTTCTGAAGCGGGCTTTCACGATGAAAAGTAAGGTGGGGGGCGCAACAGGCGCTTAGAGATCCGTGTACACTACGGGAGAGACGTTTTAGGGAGTACACGGGTGAACTACTATGCTCCTGCAATGCGGGTGGCGAAGTCCCCGAACCAAGGCTCCGAAGAACCAGACCTGAACAAATTGGCAAATCCATGGATTTCCTCAAATAATCAGTTCCCCTCTGCAGACCAAACACATGGTCAGACAAAAGAGAACAAAGCTAAAAAAACGCCATCACTAAGGCTAAACAAGACATCAGCGCAGCATCCGGCATCCTAGCAGTGTAATCGAACTCAACTCAAGAACAATCACGAGACCCGGGCGGGAGTAAGCTAAAAGCAAACTCCAGACACAAACCGCAGAGCAATCATGCTCCCTTTTGGGCAAGTTCTCAGCGGTAATTACTAGCTCATTCGGGTCACGTCAAGACGCGGGCTTATGTAATAGGGGGAATTATTGTCAAAAAGGGAGCAGCGGCCCGGCGCATTAACGTCCTATGTCGTAGCAATGTCGGGTAGTTGCGCCCCAAACCCCAAAACAGAGCCGTGGCAGGAAGCCAGGTATACTCAGAGACAATTCGGGTGCGTGCCGTGGATCCCTCTCACAGCACTTCTCTATCGCGACGAGTCGCGATGAATAACGGATACGTCGTAGTCCTTGCCTCCCAGTTGGGCCTCAAGGGAACGGGCAATAGCAACTGAACGGTGGCGCCCACCGGTACACCCTATTCCCACCGTTAAATATCGCTTACCCTCTGCAATGTATTTGGGGATCAGAAACTCCAGCAAGTCCCCATATTTTTCCAGCACCGTCTGGGCATCAGGCTGAGAAATCACGTAGTCGTATACTCTTTTATCCTCTCCGGTCAGCGGTCGGAGCTCCTCGACAAAATGTGGATTGGGAAGAAAACGGACGTCGATCATTAAGTCGACATCATGCGGAACACCATACTTGAATCCGAATGTTTCAAGGAAAACCTGTAACGACCCCTGATAGTCACAGTAGGATTCAATAAAGCGCCGAAGATCATGAGGAGTAAAGGCACTCGTATCGAGGACGCGATCGGCGGCTTCCTTAAGATCGGCCAGCAACTCCCGTTCGGTCTCAAGAGCCTGTCCTATTGTTAGCATCAGGGTCTCCGAACGAAGCAGAGGGTGAGGTCGTCTCGTTTCTCTAAATCTTCGAACGATAATCTCATCCTGGCAGTCAAAAAACAGGACTGAAACATCGACCCCTTTATTTTTCAGACGCTCTATCGAGGTTTTAAGGGAAGTAAAGGAACTGCGATCTCGACAATCTACAAGCAGGGCAAACTTCACCCCCCCTTCCTTGCCTTGAACTTCACTGCTCAGGAGATGGTCAACAAAAGCTGAGGTCAGCACACCCGGAAGATTGTCGATGCAGGTAAAGCCGAGGTCCTCAAAGGCATTGAGGGCGGTCGACTTCCCCGAACCCGATATCCCCGTAATTATGACCAAGCGAATATCGGTACTCACACCGCTTCCCTTTCAAATAATGAAGTTATCGCAGAGCATATGAGCCTGATGGCAAAGCCTCTCTAGGCACGGGCTCCGGTTTTGTGTCCAACCAGCTTATCCTTCCTTCTGCGGAGCTGTTTGTCCATAGTGTCGACCATTTTATCGATTGCCGCATACAAATCTTCACTGATCGCCCTGGCGGTAACTTCAAATCCCTTGGAATGAAACTGAACTTCTGCGATATGGTCTCTTTTCTCAACTGAGAGAACAACGTGGGCATCCCCGGGATTCTTTACATACTTCTTAATACATTGATTAACCTTCTCAGTTGAATACTTCTTCAGCGCATCGGTGGGCTCTGTGTGTCGAAATGTAACGGAAAGGTTTATGTCTGTATTTTGATTTGGCATTCGTGATAATTCCTCTATTTTTCGTATCAGGTAGAAAGAATCAGTCTAAAGGCGACCTTCTTAAAAAAACACAATCCTCCATGCGACGATGTACGTGGGCAAACAATGCAAAGTTGAGAGAGGTATGCAGCGGAAAATAAAGTTTAAAAAATCACTCTACAATCCACATACTACAGCAAACGGCTCACAACAGAGAAACTATGAGGATACCATATATTTCGGATCTCTTTTAGCGAAATTTGTGGTGGAATTTGGAGAGAGGCTGATTACCAGGGGAGCGCGCCATAAAAGCTTCCGCCGATTTTCAGCAGATTCAGTGTGCCTTTTAAATCCTAAAAAACGCGCTTTCTTCGGCTGGAGGAAAGAATTCCCATCATTTCTCGATATTTGGCAACGGTTCTCCGGGCGATATCGACCCCTTCCTTTTTCAGAGCATTAACAATTGCCTGATCGCTGAGCGGTTTCTTCGGATTTTCTCCTGCAACCAGCGTTCTGATTTGCTCCTTTACCGATTCAGAGGAAACCTCACCAGTTCCGCTCTTAAGACCTGAAGAGAAGAAAAACTTCAGTTCGAAAACACCCTGTGGAGTGTGCACGTATTTATTGGTGGTAACGCGGCTCACGGTAGACTCATGCATACCGACGTCGGCCGCGATTTCACGAAGTATCAGCGGTTTTAGCTGAGAGACCCCGTGCTCAAGAAAATCGCGTTGATGCTTCATAATGCTCTCGGTTACCCGAAAGATAGTCTGTTGACGCTGCTCAATACTCTTAATCAGCCATGCTGCCGACTTGATCCGGTCCTGCAAATACTCCTTCTCGGACCCAGAACCCTGTATCCCCTTCTGTGCCAACTGTTGATATTCGGGATTAAGACGAAGTCGAGGCATCCCCGCTTCATTAAGAGATAAGTGATACTCATCACCAACCTTCCGGACATATACGTCGGGCGTGATGTAAATGGGAGCCTCGTCAACAAAAGGACGCCCTGGCCGAGGTTCCAATTTTTGAATCAGTTTTACTGACTCATAGACTTCCTCAACTTCTACGCCTTCCGCCTTGGCAATCACATCATACTTTCTAACTTCCAAATCTGCTAAATGGCGATCCACCACACGCCAAACGAGCGTATCAACGAGACCGAGCTGATCCAGCTGAATCAACAGACATTCTCTGAGGTCGCGAGCCGCGATTCCCGCGGGCTCAAGCGTCTGGACAAACGAAAGAACTCTTTCCACGTCCTCCACTGTGGCGGAACCAAGTTGAGCAACCTCCTCAACACTGGCACACAGATATCCGTTACGATCGAGATTTCCCAGAATCTGAGCTGCAATCTCAATATCTTCCTGCGGCACATCACTGGTGCGCATCTGCCAGAGCAAATGGCTGGCAAGCCCTTCGGGGGAAGAGATAGTTGCTTCAAGTGAAGGTCGCTCTCCGCTGGTGTCACCACGATAAGCTTTGGAACTGCCATAGTCGTAAAGCTCACCCGGAGGCG
>JAUIMJ010000134.1 GCA_030433295.1 bacterium
TGATCTCTCCGCCGCAGATCGAGACGCGGTAGAACGTTTGGTTGCCGCCGTCGCTGTAGACAGCGGAACTATTGCAGTGGCTCGAGCCCTTCGCTCATGGGATATCCGCCCGGTAGTCGTTACCTCGGGGGAAGACGGCCCCTCAATTATTCGTCTTGCCGGCCCGGAAGTGGCCCTGCAGAACAAGATTTCAGAACGATTGGAAAAGCTATTCGAAGTGCTTGCTGATGAGCCGGCACTTAACAGTGGCTTGCGCGATTGGGGCAGAACCCAGGGGCAATTGTATTTTCGTCGTAGTTTCGCGCCAGATACGCTCGCTCACCATCTCGTTGGTGAGACAGAGCTCGATGTTCACAGTGCCTATGCACTTATTCGAGGCCTTGCTCAGACAATAGCGCACTGGCACGCTCGCGGTTTGATACACGGTCATATCTGTTCTTCGAATATTGAGTTTAGTCTCAGTGGCGGCGTCACCCTGCTCGATGCAGGAATCGGCGCTGCTCTGGCACAGGTAACGCAAGAGGTTGATGCGCAGAACGTTCGCTCGCTTGCACCCGAACTACATGCAAGGAAAGACCCTGGTTACGCCACCGATATCTACGGACTCGGTGTGGTCATCCGTCGCGTTTGTCTTGCCGTAAAAAAGAAATATCAGTTCAGCGATGAAAATGCGATTGTGCGTAAGCGCCTTTCTCCGTTTCACGAGCTCGCATCGAACATGCTGTTAAGCGACCCCCGACGACGTTCCACACTTAATGACCTGCTCGCTCTGCTCGATGAGGGAGAATCCTCGTTACATACGCAGGCCGCCTATGCAGGCCAGGATTTGCAAGGTAGCGCTCCTACGGAAGCCGCTGCGGTTGAGAAGGAGAATACGGGCGATCATTATGTCTCCTTTGCGGAAAAGAAATCCCGCGCGCGAGTTGAAGAGGGAAAATCAGAAGAGCAGCAGGAAGCCGAAGAGTTTGGATCCTTCTCTGAGTATCAGCAGCAGGTACGTGCTGAGCGTGGGATTGACACACCCGCTGAGTCAGAGGAGCGGCCTTATTCTGGTGGACCGGATGCGAATACGGTCATTTACAAGACCATGTCGGCACAGCGCCAGATTGAAAACGATATAGCCAACAGCGCTCCGCGAACTGAGGGCTATGTTTCACCTTTTGAATCCGTAGACGATGTCGTAGCAGATGAAGTGTTACTGGATGAGGAAGAGCTGGATAGCGGCCCTTCTCAGGAGACCTCTGCTAGTCACTCGCAAAGCAGAGCCGAAGCTCAGTCTGGGTCTTCTAAAGCGGAGCACGAGCACGCGTTACCTTCTGAGGCGGAAGACCAGAAATCCTGGTCGGGCTTTCTTGGTTTCCTGGGCGTTCTGGGAATTGTTCTCCTCGGCGTCTGGTTTTTTATGACGTCGGGAGGTGATTCCACCTTGCCGATTGAATATACCTACGAGGAACTGCGGGCGGATTGGGCGAGTAAAATGCCGTCTCGCATGGTTAATGCCGCGGAAATAGCAGTAGATTCGAGCGTCGACAATCGGGCGGTGCAGGATATGATTATCGCATCAGCCCTGCACGGCGAGAAACTACCAACGCTTGTAAATGTTGAATTTCTACGTATCGCGTTTGATGACCGCTGGGAGCGAGATCTCACCGCTGAGGATCGGCGTATGGCGGTCTCACTTGCACTTGCGAGCCTTCTACGTGACCGGATGCCACAGGATCTTGGGCCGCTTATCGAACGGCACCCGGCACTGATCCTCGCGGTGGCTGCCAGTGCGGGTGAAAATCTCAATCGAATTCTGGGCAAGGTGCCTGCAGATGTTTTAACCACGCTGCCTCAGCCCTACGGGGACGCGTTTGCGAAGATTACCAATGGCAAGAAGGATATCAGCTGTGCGGATCGTGGTGTTCAGTTGCTGGCGCGTTTTGGCACGCGGGGGGTAGATCCGGATCAGATTATGGAGATACCGGAGTATTTGCGAGATAACACCTCCAGTCGCCTGCATGCACTTGCGATTATGTTTTCCCAG
Organism: bacterium; assembly: GCA_030433295.1. GTDB lineage: Bacteria > Bdellovibrionota_C > UBA2361 > SZUA-149 > SZUA-149 > JAUIMJ01. The sequence continues at coordinate 2,030 of JAUIMJ010000134.1, forward strand.
CATGAGCGTCTGGCGAAGTCTCTTCTCGATGTTTTATTGAACCATCCGAATATGGTTCTGAAAACCCCACATGTGACCTGGGCTCGCGCCTGGGATATTCTGGACTGGACCGAGTTGGATTCTGTTGACCGCTTGTTCGTGCTGGCCGGTATTCCGCCGGCGAAGCTGGTCTCTGCGGCAAACATCGTAAAGTTGTTTACGCACCCTGAGCCAAGCATGCGCTCCTATGCGATTCGTCAGGCTATGAACCGTGTGAAGTTTAATCACCCGGCTTCCTTTGCGGTGCTGACAGAGCTTGAGTCTAAGCCGGAACTTCTCGACAGCGAGCAGCTCTCACGCCTCGCAGCGATACTTGAGAACCCTCAGGCGGCAACGCAGGAGAGAATTGAGTCCTGGCTGTCGAGCACGCCGCCGACTAAAATTGTATCGATGATGCTTATCGGAAGTGCGAAGCAGCCAGGTGCGTTCCCACTGGATACCTGGTTTGCGGTCTATCTCAAGCAGCACGGGTGGGCGCCGGATATTTCGGAGCTAGCGCAGCTGATTCAACACCCGGATGAGTACACCCGTTTGTTTGCCTATAACATTCTGCACATGCATTCCTCGAAAACAGAGGCGAAGGCACTGCTGGAGCGGGCGCTAAAGAATGAGAAAAGCCCGGATCTTCAAGCCCAGCTCAGTCTCATGATGGAGCAGTTCAGAGAATAAGTTCGCCTAACGCAAAGTTTCGCGGTGACGTTCTACAGCCGCATCCCAGCCACCAGAATGTATCCAGGAGTTGAGAAGCGGTATCTGCTTGTGCCTGCGCTCAAGTTCCTTAAAGTCCTTCCCGTGAAGTATCCTTCTTCCATTTACTTCTTTTGCCGGACCCAGAATCGCGTGACACATCTCGTGATACAAAAGCGGCTCAAGGTAGGGAAGGCTCTCGGAAAGACGCATCGCGGGGGCAACAACAACCCTTCGAAACTCAATACTGCAGGAAGCAAGGGATGAAGATTGATCTCTCTTAGACCACCTTACGGTATAGTCATCGATGTCTTCGCGCTCACTAAAATATTCTTTTCGCAACCTTGTCCAAATGCTTCGAAGTATGTCTTCATCTGTATCCTGTTGCGCCTCTTCGAGTTCGCGTAGGCGCCGCTCTTCCTCCTGGCGAATGCGCTCGTAGAGCATGCTTAGCTCATGACCGAAAGGAGCATGCGATGACAGCGTGCTGAGGTCTTCGAGCGTTCGGGCTTTCAGGAAGGCCCGGGCGTTCTGCAAGAGCATAGTTTCAAGGTCTTCCGGAGAGCTCGGTGATTCCAGTAAGGGCTGCCATACAGAAACCCTCAACCTGGAGGGGGTTTCTTCATCAGGGGGCTCCGTGGCGAAGGGTAACTGCCTTTGTGGGCTGCCATCAAAGTCCACCCTTATGGCGTGGGTTAAGCTAGGAGTAATACTAAGTTTTAACCGTGCGTAGGGCGCAAAGTAATTCCTGAGCCGAAAAGCTCGCTTGGCTGTGTGTGAAATTAAAGTCTGCAAAATCTGTCTACGATAGAAATTAATGTAACGGATTGTTATTACTTTGCTTCTTATACTATAGGGATTACTGTATTTTGGGTATGTCCCTCTGCTGTGAGGCGGCTTTGCGTGCGAGTAGTGTGTAGAGTCCTGATATAGTTGGTTATTCTTATTGCCCAAGTGTATCCGAATCTGCCTCGATTGTGGGAATGTAAATTTGTTTATTAGAATTCTCGGGCAGGCCAGTGTGATAAGTCCGGGAGATTTTTTATTGTTTTTCCTATCAGGAGCTTTCATTGACGGATGACACGAAAGAGGAGCCGAAGAAGGATCGCGGGTTAAATCTCGACCTGGATGATTCTGATTTTGACGGCTTTGGTGGTGAGGAGAATACTGGCTATTCCGAGGAGGACCACCAGAAGCGAATCGGCGCCGAGCTTGGTGCTGCCCGTCGTGTGTTCGCGGCCGAACTATCGGTCAAGGCCGATAAGGGCGAAGACGTCACCTGGGAGAATGCCGCGACGATTGTTGAGAATGTTCGTCCCGTCCCTTGGATTCTCTGGGCTGTGGTGCGTTCCGTGTATGGAAAATCCGGAGAACTCGGAAATCCTTCCTCTGCTCAGTTCACCACTATCCCCAATCTGATTCGAACCGCCTGTATGGACGAAAGTCTTGCGGGAGAAAAGGCGATCGAGTCTTTGGAGGATATTAAGACGCTCACAGAAGCGGTAGATATAGTTGGAACAGATGTCGCAGCAGCCATTGCTTTTGTTCATGCGGTTTGCCGCAGGGTCGCCACGTCCCTCGTGGAGCGTATCTGGCGTCCTATTGTGGATGACGCCCTTTTGCGTGCGCATATGGGCCTTATTATCGGAAAGCATTCACCCTTCTTTGGTGCTGGTCGTGGGGCACTGGTCGGATTTGCCGGTCGTTCGGGCCTCGCGATTCAGATTGCCTCAAAAGGCGAGCAGGAGGCACAACGTGCGCTCTTTGGACTGGCTTCCGGTATGGAGATTCGTGACATTTGTCTGGATGTCTATGGTTCGGACCCGCTACAGGTGTCAGCCCTTGCTCTGGTAGCCGGAGGCTGTAACCGGGACATTCCGATGGGTATCGCCTCCTATGCCCAGGATGGTGCGGGGCTAGTCCCTGATACGGAGCAGTTCCAGTGGTACTCTGCCTTTAAAATCGTCGAATGCGTCCGAATGGGTAAGCGGGAGGAGATTCCTGAGGCTTGCTGGAAGGAGCTCGGTTATAAATCGAGCATGATCGACGCAATGATGAAGGATGTGCAGCAGGTGCAGCGTCGCGGCCACGGCTGGCGTTGGATTACCAAGTCACTCGTTCCGAAAGCTGATGCGGCTGCAGGCACCGTGGAAGGCGAAGTCTGAGCCGTTTCTATCCTTTTCCGTTTCCCCTGTCGTAGAACCGGGTGTGGTTTTTATCGGGAGCGCTTTCCCGTGAGAACACGTTTATCCCGTTAAAAACCGCAGTAATTCGGACCTTTATCCTGCTTTCCCTCCGTATTCAAGTCTTAGTGAAATTGTGTCGATTTTTAGACCATAGGGTTCTGCCGTAGCCGATCCGGAGCTTGTTCGCCGTATCGAGCGCAACGTGTAGTGATGCCATAGTTTTTGGCAGGTTGGTTAAAAGCAAATTTCAAGGCTGCAGGAGTTTGATGGACACCGAAGTTGGTGGCTCGATTTTTCACGTCGGATCAATCGTAGCGAATCGCTATGAGGTTATCGGTCTTCTTGGGAGCGGTGCTGTTGGTGTCGTTCTTAGAGTTGTCGATCATGCGCTCGACAACGAAGAGTGCGCACTCAAGGTGCTCTTTCCTCAAATGTCCCGTGATGCGACACAGTTTGCACGATTTCGAAACGAAGTAATCCTCGCCCGTCGTCTTTCTCACCCAAACATTTCGAGAGTCTATGACTTCGGTGACGCCGGTCAGGGCTACTACTATATTTCCATGGAGTATGTCGCCGGGGGGAGTCTTGGAGGTCGACTCTACGGGAGCCGGAATGAGCCGCTGGCCTTTGATCAGGTCCTTCGCATCCTCTATGAAATTGCTCAAGGTCTTTCCGCTGCACATGAGCAGGGTATTATCCATCGGGATTTAAAGCCTGACAATATTTTGCTGACCGACCGAGGGAAGGTGAAAATTACAGATTTCGGGCTTGCTCGTTCTCTTGAGGTCGATAAAGGCTTCACGAATACTGGTGAGACAGTCGGAACGCCCTACTATATGGCTCCGGAGCAACTGGCGGGAATGAAGCCGGGGCCCAGCATCGATATTTATTCTCTGGGAATAATCGCCTTTGAGCTTGCAGTCGGACGTCGCCCGTTTCTGAGCGATAATTATATTCAGCTTGCCAAGATGCATATGCGGGACCCCATTCCTGACTTTGCAAACAAAGAGACCGGTATTCCGAAATGGTTTGAGACCTTTGTTAAGCGTTGCTGTGCAAAGAAAGTGGAAGATCGGTATCAATCCGTTCAGCAAGTCGGCGAGGAAATTTACGCAAACCTGGGCAAGGACTCTTCGGGATATCGGCGCTTGCCGATGCTGAGGACATTCAGCTCCACGGGAATTATAGTCAGCCGACCGAAGCGAGTGAGTGTGTTGCTAGCAGCTACTGTCGCGACGCTCTTTCTGTTTTTCGGAACACTCATGCTTGGGGCCAATAACGCGACCTTACAGGCTCAGATGAGTAAGGTTGGATACAAATTAAGCCTAGGCGAGGAGAATGATATCCCCGCCGTCCAAAAAATGATCGGAAGTAGTCTTGCGGGAAGTGATTTTTACGCTGCCGTCGTAGAGCGAGATGCGGAGCGTGTGAAGTTTTTCATAGACTCGGGTCGCGAAGTTGCAACAAAGGACTCCGTAGGCAATCCGCTGATTCTGCTCGCGGTTAAGTCACTGGATCCGAATGTAATCAAACGTTTCCTGGAGCGCCGCGGGGTTGAGTTAGAGAAGGCAAAGCTCGGTGAAAATGACAGACTTGCGGAAGACGAGTTAAAGGCAAGGGCTGCGCGGTGGGTCAAAAACGAAACCCCCTTGGAGCGCAAGCGTGGCTTTAAGGTCGTTGAGGCACTGCTTGAAGCCGGCGCGGATGCTTCGCAGCCGGGGCCAAACGAGATTAAACCTTTGATATATGCTGCACGAATCGGTGACGCCGAGTTGGTTAGAGCACTTCTCGAAAAAGGAGGGGTTTCTCCGCATCAGACTGACCCCGCAGGAAGAACCGCAATGCATATCGCGCTTCAGCACGGACATGATGCGGTTGCCCTTGCTGTGGTGGACTACCTGAGTGACGGTGATCTGAACAAGACCGACCACAAGCTTTTTACGCCACTGATGTATACGGTTTCGGCAGAGAATTTTGCCGTGACAAAAGCCATTTTAGAAAAAGGCGCAGGTGTTGACGTTCGTGGCAGAGACGGTTGGACGGCGCTGATGCTCGCGGTTAAGCGCGGAAATCACCAAATTGCAAAACTCTTACTGCTGCACTGCGCAAACCCCAACATTACAAACGACTCGGGAAAGTCCAGCTTTGGTTATACCTCCAACAGTAGAATGCGGAGTGAACTTAGTATCAAACGCTGCGGACGGGAGAACTAGTTTCCCTCGTTTGCGGGAGCATGGTGCGGGGCTCCATTCAAAAAACCACCACCTGAAGAAGAACTCCTGCTAAGTATTCTCTTAAATGATGGTGTAGACTTTCGACTTCGACTGAATGTCAGAGGGTAGATGGGCGTTCTGAATGGCTTAGGGCGTACCAGGGTATCTCGGCGCAGGGCCGAGGGTGGGCTTTCAAAAAGCCGAGACACGCCTGGTTTTGCTTGCTGGGCTTACAAGACCTGGTTTACTGCAAGAGGCAAAATATTCGCTATAAGTAATCCTCCCGGCAGGAAGAAGCCCGGGGGAATACATTTGATGTCTCCCAGCGGTAATTTAGCAAACGCCGATTTTGCCAGACTCTGTTGCTCCTTGAACCATGTGATGAACGACTGGCGGGCCTTGCCGCAGTGAGAGAGACATATCGTTCGGATACCGAATGACTTCGGTCGGAACGCGCACCTCATTCCCTGAAGACGAAGTGCGTGGGCTCCTATGACTCCCGAAGTTCGCTTACTGCGGAGCACTTCCTCAGTCTCTCTGACTTTTGACACGATTTGCTCTCGCAGGCCGTCCTGATCCTCCGGGGAGAGCTCGGGAAAACACTCAATCCATGCATCCGGTTCTATGTGCAAAATAGAAGTTTCTCTCCCTGAGTATTGCAGGAAGTGACTGATGCGCTCCTGTTCTTCGAGGCTGATACTGTTTTTGGGCAGCTCCGGTATACTGCTTCGCGGTATCCGACTAATAGAGACTAGGTCCTCTCCGTTAAGAAAGGCTTCCCACGTCGTATAGTTCGGGTATTCATCAATCGTCTCCACAAGATTGGCTCGTTGTGGATTTGTGTAAATATACACTAAACGCTCAATAGCCTTCTCAGCGTCTAAAATTATCGGGGAATCGTACCCCTCGCACCAGACAGTTTGTTTCGAACGACCGAGCAGCTTGTTTATCGCGTGAGCAGTTTCTGCTTTCACGTAGCGCACGAACTCTTTCGTATTCGTGGGGCAAGTCACAATCAACATCATGTGAATGTGGTTCCCCATGGTTACAAGCGCTACTATTCGCGTGTAATAGAGCGTTTGTGCTCGCGCAAGCACAGACTCAAGAAGACAGCGAATATACGGCGTTGCGGGCAGAGGGAGCCCGTTTTCAGCTCTGAACGTTACTTCGATTAGTGTTCCATGAATGAAGCATTTTTGATTTCTTGGCATTTGTCCTACCGATAGTTTTGAGATTTCTTCACACTAGGTCACTCGCTTAAATCGTCCGGAAAGTTGCGTACCGAGTGATAAAAAATTGAGTGGCCCGCGGAGGGATGGAGATGTTCAGGAGGGTTTTTAAACAGATTTTAATGGAGATGTGTCAGCTCAAGTCGCTACAAACACTTCGCAATTGCTTTTTCTCTTCCGCTCCAGCTACACTAGAGTTCTCTGAAGGTCAGGAAAAATAGTTTTTGTCGATGCTATTCGTACGACAGTGCGGACTACATGCCAGGCTTGACGTGCTTTTCGTAATCTCAATAGTGGATGTTCATCAATCGCAGACAGTAATGCCATGAAAAATGAGAGTAAATATCGTGCCATCGCAGCCCTGAACGATGAAGATATAGATTTGTTCGAGGTCGCGCTGCTTTATGGCGAGGAGATCGATGAGAACTTCTGTCGTGATTTCGTTGCTGGTGAGATTGAAAGATTAGCTGAAACAGTATCCCTTTCATTCGACGAGGGAATGAGCCTCAAAGACAAACTTGAGACCATGCAGGAGGTCTTGTTTACGACCGAAGGGTTTTGTGGAAACAAAGACGACTACTATAATCCTTCTAATAGCAATATCGCAGAAGTCCTCAAGTCCAAGACTGGCATACCTATCTCACTGGCACTGGTGCTCAAAGAGGTTTCCCGACGATTAGGGATCGGACTTGTCGGCCTAAATGCACCGGGACACTTTCTCCTGCAGTCAGCGGATCAGCCTGAGCTCGTTGTTGATCCCTTCTCGGGTGATTTACTCTCAGAAATAGAGACCCGACTGCTTCTTTCTGATTTGATCCCCGAGGACGCATCACTCGAAGAGTATTTGCCGCCTGCGAGTAATCGCGATTTTGTCATTCGGATGCTGGGGAATCTTAAGCATGTATACATGCTTGATGAGAATCTTGAGAAAGCGCTTGTTTTTGCAGACATTATTCTTATCTTCTTACCTGAGGAACCCGCTGCATTGAGAGACCGGGGGCTTATTCGGCAGGGACTTGAGCAGTTCTATGGGGCAAAGGAAGATCTCGAGCGCTACTTAGAGCTGGCACCTGAGGATCCTTTTGCGCCGGCGATTGCTGAAAAGCTTGATGATCTAAACGCCCACATTAAGGGCTTCCACTAATTCGACGGCCCCTAGAGTGATTGGTTGAAGGCTTCGAAGTGCTCAAAAGGGCTGAGGTCGGTCATCTCTTTTGTGTAGTAGTAGAAGACGGTTGCTATCGCCAGGGCGACCAGGTGAAAACCATAAGAGTATTTTGTGTTTTCCGGATGCGCGGCCACTACTGAGCCCACGGCGGGTGGGAACAGCACCGATGCGACGGCCATTATCGGGTTTACCTGAATCAGTTCTATCCAAAGAATCGCCCAATACACGAAGGATACCGACGCAGAGAAGGTAAAGCACGTCAGCAAATTAGTAACCCGGGTCTCCGGATATGGCTGAAGGAAGTGAATAGCAAACCAGAGTGCCGCAAAGGTAGCGAGCAACGCCAAAATAGTGCCCAGGGGGGTTCGAACTACATGGATAAATCTGTCGACTGCCCCGGCGGACAAATGCCTGGGCATGAGCTCCCGAGGTGTTTCACGTGGTTTTTGTACCGCTGCGTGTTGTCCCGAGAATCTAGGGCTCACCCGCTGCGGCTCTTTGCTTCGCGTGGCCTCACAGGAGGCACAGAGCCGGGAGCGCTCACCAACCGTGCGTCCACATCTAGGGCAAAGCATGGTGCCTCCGCCGAATTCGAGGCCGATGGCTTGCATTTGTAGCGTATTGGAACATCAGCGAATTATACCATAGAAGCTGGCTCAGATGTTTCATTTTATTGCTTCAGGTTCCTTAGCCCGAAATCAGGCTCAAATGCTGAAGCGGAGACATACCCGTATATCCTGAACACAGAATGCTAAAGAATACGGCGACCCCTCCGAAACCAAGATGCAGAAAATACGGCTTTCTGGTGTATTCCGGATGGGCAATAACAATCCACACCACAGCGACTGGAATGAACAGCGAAATAAAACTTATGAGAGGGTTTGCCTGAAGTATCTCAGCCCAGAGGAGCGCCCAGAAGACAAAAGAAATAGAAGCGAAAAGCCCAAAGAAGCCGGTAAGTATCGCAATTGATGCCGTGGGTGCTGGATGTCCTGCGTATACAATCAGCGCTACAATCAGGAAGAGCATGAGTGCAAGCGGTCCGAGCACGACAGGCGTTTTCACCTGTCGTAACAGGCGGTCAAACTCACTTTCCCTGAGATGCTCCGGCATAAGGTCAGCCGGATTGCTGGGGTTCATTTGCGGAACAGGCTCAGGAGGATTTTCTTTCTCCTCCGCTTTCTTTGCTTCAAGGCAAGGCGGACACAGGCTCAAGGTGTTGCCCACGTCAGTCCCGCATTTTGGACACAGCATACAACATCCTCCCGGTCGCTGGGTTATAGGTCACATACTCCACATTCCTATTTTAGATTGTTTGCCCGCAGACGAGGTTTCATCATTCAGGAGGAAACTGGGGCGGAACGGGACACTCAGAGAACTAGCCCCGCACCATATTCACCACAGACGACAAGAGCAAATGTTCCCAATATTTACAGGCAGTTAGGGCTTCGCACGTCCTGTCGTAGCTTCTCCGACGACACCAAATCGGCGCCTCATTTGATAAACGCTTAATCTAGTGAGAAACTCAGCGTCAATTTCAAGCGATTACCGTAGGTATGTTTCCCTTTGCAGTGCCGGAGCGAGAGGTAATTAAGGCAGTATGAAGTTGAGCAGTAAAACACCCCAATCAAACTCTGAAGACGTCCCCGAATCATCCGGGCAGTTTTGTAACGAAAACGGAAGTCTCGCCCTTGCGATGATATTCACCACCGCAGGCGGTATCCTCTTTGCCCTCCTGTTCTACAATCTCGTGCAATACGTCGGTGCGACCGGCGCGGTGAAAGAAGCTGCGCGTGCCACCGCTCGATGCATCACTCCAACAGACCCTGATTGCGTAAACGTGCAGACCGCCCCCGGCGATGCGGCGACTCGCGACTGGTATGGATACAACACTCCCTTTACTCCGCTGGTAGATCTTTCGATTCAGACCATGCGCTACAGTGCGAGTATGAACCGTGAAACCTACGGAGCAGACTACACGACTTACACCAT
>JAUIMJ010000135.1 GCA_030433295.1 bacterium
ACTTTTTCATTTTTTGAATCAAGTGATATGGGCACACGCTTATCTTCGTAACCCTCTTTGACCAGCCGAATATCATAGGCTCCCTGCATCAATCCTTTAATGAGCAGCGGTGTCTTGCCCTTGCGTTTATTGTTGAGATACATCTCAGCCGCGTAAGGAACAGAATTTACCCGCAGTGCGCCGGCAGGAAGCAGTTCGTAGGTATCATCATTACCGAGATAACTCGCAAGACCAGTCAGCAATAAAGCCGCACTGAGTAAAACGGCAGAGGCAATTCCATATTTTTTTACACTGACCTTTTTCGATTCCGCTTTCAGTTTTCGAACGAGTTCTTTCGTGGAAAAACGCGGTCCTGGAATGGCACCGACAAAGCCGGTAAAGGTGCTGGAAGTCATATCCAGTGATGGTGCATCAATCGCCTGCTTGAGTTGATCGGTTAACTCGGTAACGGTCTGATAGCGATCCTCCGGCGCCTTTGCCAGTGCTTTCATCACGGTTAAATCGACAGACTTGCTGATATCTCCACACGCCTCAAGCTCTCGCAAAGGAGTTGGTGCTGTTTGCATATGATGCAGCAACAACTCCATCACGGAAGATGCATGGAAAGGAATATCCCCCGAGAGCATTTCGTAAAGAATAACGCCAAGCGAATATATGTCAGAACGTCCGTCAAATTTCTCTCCAACTGCTTCCGGAGACATGTATTGTGGTGTTCCAAAGAACATGCCCGTCTTTGTTTGAAGGGCCGTTGAGTTATCTTCGCTGGACTGTAGTATCTTGGCGATTCCAAAATCGAGAACGTGAATCCACTCGGGGGAATCATCGCGCTCAGTGATCATGATATTATCGGGCTTGAGATCCCGATGCACGATGCCGAGTTTATGCGCTTCTGCAAGCGCACTTCCCGCCTGTGCGATTATCCCGTAGGCGCGCTCCACAGGGAGCGCCCCCTCTTCCTTAAGAATCTGTTTAAGCGTTTTACCTTCGACGAACTCCATAGCAATGTACGGCATGCCGTCATTCACACCAAAGTCATACAAAGTCACCGCATGCGGATGATTCAGGCGACTGGCTACCCGCGCTTCGTTTAAGAAGCGACGTAAAGAATCTTCATTATCTGCGAGATTAGGATTTAAAACTTTCAATGCTATCGTACGGCGCATCAGTTCATGCTCCGCGCGATATACCGCACCCATTCCCCCCTGTCCGAGCTTCTCAATGATGCGATATTTATTGTCGATGGTTTTTCCGACAAGGGAGCCAGCAGAGGTGTAACGACCGGAGCGCAGACCCTCTTCAATAAAGTCATCACTCTTGGAATGTTTTGCTGTGGTGCCGGCGATGGTGTTTGTTACCTCGCTCTCCTCTGCCCCTTCAGAAAGCGCGGGATTACTCGCAGAAGTTTCCTGCTCGTGGATGTCCTCTACCTGAGAACCCTTCTCCTCGTTTTTTCCTTCTTCCGGTGTCACTGAAACTCGTTTTTCTGTTCTCTTCATCAAAGACAGCACAAAGGCTCTCATCTTTAGCTCGCTAGTGCAGTTAGATGAAACGGCATCTACGCATAGTACAATGAGCAAATATGCGCCTCTTACTATGATGCAGCGAGAAAGCACTCGACCCTCCTAATCATCACTCCTGCAGCACACGGCCTCCCTGGCGCAACATGCTGAAACAACTCAATTAAACACAAAGAACAACTATCTTTTTAGGGTGGTAATGCTCAAAACTTGTCTTCGTATGAGTTTTTGATATAGAAAAATACTAGAAACTGCTTTCAGTTTGAGTCATCTGAAATAGGCCGTCACATCAGGCAAGAGAGAACAGAAGAGACGCAGAAGAGACACTGAAAAGACACTGAAAAGACACTGAAGAGACAAAAAAAGAGAAACAAGGCCCATGGCTCAACACGCTAAGAAATCCATTGAGACACTGATGAAGGAGGGCCTGCTCTGGAGTGCTCAGAGCCTCAATCCGTCAGCCCGGGAAGATATCGCCCTGGAAGATATCGCTGCACAGCCTGATCCTCCACGTGATTCCCAGGCGAACTCACCACTGACTTCTTCTTTCCTTTCTGCCCCTTTTGGAATCGAGGAGATTGATCAGGCCCTACCAAAATACGGTCTGGCCTCCGGGGTGACTCATGAGTTCATGCTCAGTAATGCCCTTTCCTCCCGAGATCGTTATCAATGGCAGGCTCCTCTCACCGTAATGACGACTCTCCTGCGCAATGCCTATGAGAGACACACAAACAATTCCTTTATCTTCTGGATTGGAAAACAATGCTGGCCGAGTCCACACCTCTTACGAAAAATTTTCTATCCGATAGAAGAAAAGGAATGGGCAAAGCTCTGTTTCTTTATCGATCCGCCAGACAAAGACATGCGTCTCTGGAGCATTATGCAAACACTGCGCTCCCCCTCTTCTTTTGCTGTCATTGCTGATGCCAGCAGACTATCAACAACGGCGAGCAGGCAACTGCAACTCGCCGTCAAAGGAAAAGATGTTTTTGCCTTCCTCGCTCGCCCCCCCTGGGAAGAGAAAATCATCTCTGCTGCACAAACGAGATGGAAACTGTGTTCACAGAGCAGTTTGATGACACAGGCATCTGCCCGCAATGGAAGCAGTGAAAATACTGAAAAATCAGGGCGCAGGCAAAAGCGCTACAGCCCTTCTCTCGACAAACTCTCGTGGTCGCTGGAGCTTCTGAGAATGAAAGGAGGTTCAATTCGAACAAGAACCTCAAGCAATAATTACAATGAATCCCGCTTTCACGACGAACCATGCCACGAAGAACACCATGAACAAACCAGAAACAAATGCACATGGAACATTAACTGGAGCATCACAGCAGAAGACCCCCTCCGACATATCAGGGGACACCTCACGAGCCACTATAAAGAATCAGCGAGAAATACTTCCGCTGACAGCAGAGAATACTTCTCTGAAAAGAGTTCTCTGCGTCTTACTCTTTCTCAAGAAGGAGCAGAAGAGGGATCGCCACTTCATAAACAGCACGCTTAGATGCGCCTATCGCTTCTCTCCGCTTGTCGCAATTGACACTAGCCATGAAGGGAATCCCGACCTGGAGGAAATACACTCTGAGTCGCTGTGCCTGGTGCTTGATATCTCTGGTTGCTCACGCCTTTTTAAGGGTGAGAAAAACCTGGCACGACAGTGCAGAAGAGCCTTTGAGCAGATAGCTGACAGATGCAAAATTGCGATTGCCTCCACCCTGGGAGTTGCCTGGGCAAATCTCTACTACACAAAAGACGCCCTGCACATTCTCTATCAGGGTGACGCCAAAGCATCTCTCGCACCACTTCCTATTGAAGCACTAAGGCTGGAAGCAAAAACATGTATATCGCTCAGGGAAGTAAATATTACGTTGATCAGAGAGCTGATCAATATTCCAAGGAAAAGTATTCTTGAGCGCTTCGGTTCTGAAGTATTGCAACGCCTGGACCAGGCATTCGCCATCAGAGACGAGCCTCTCACCGCGGTCCTTTTCTCCCCTGCCTGCAAAGTTGAAACGGTTTTTCCTTCGCCGATTGCAGAGATAGAAGTAGTTTTGCATCACATTGAAAAGCTCCTGAAGGAACTCCTGGAAAAACTTGCAAAACAACACAGCAAAGTACGACAGGTCAGTTTGCACATGGTGCGTGAAAATGCCCCCCCACTCATGCAAACGATATCTCTCAGTGTTGCTTCAATTGAAATCGAACACATTTGGAACGTCGCAAGGATACCATTTGAGAAGCTCCCTCTGGCAAACGGAGCGCTCGCCATTACCCTCTACGTCCCCCATACAGAGAAGGTCCGGGCACATGAAAGCTCATTCCTGCGAGGTTCTGAATTTCTTAGCAAGAAAGCAACAACATCAGGGCAGGATGCGGGAGCCCTCTTTGACTCTCTGTCACAGCGCCTGGGACTTGATAACGTCTTCAAACTGGAGTGTCGTTCTTCAGCAATCCCGGAGCGCTCGTATTTCTTCTCCTCACTAAGCAGCGAGACGATTTTCAGGTCACCCGACAAGATGGAAATGACCTTATCCGAAAGGCCCTCTGTTCTCTTTACACAACCTCGGGAAATACACGCTCTCAGTGCGCTTCCCGACAGTCCTCCCTCATGGATTCGCTGGCGAGGCAAAAAACATGACGTCGGCTTTGCCATAGGGCCGGAGCGCATTGCGCCGGAGTGGTGGGGAGAGGACTTGTGCCACACTCGCGACTACTTCCGCAGTCAGCTCGCCGACGGAACATGGATCTGGTTATACCGCGAGCTGGAAACCATGAAATGGTTTCTTCATGGTTTTTGGGTGTAACGGGGTTTTTGGGTCTAATGGGGTTTCTGCGTGTAGGGAACTTCTGAGTTTAAGAAATATTTTTAAGAAATAGTATGATCTGTCTCTATGTCGCACTCGTATATTGAGCTTCAGGCGCTTAGCAACTTTTCCTTTCTGCGGGGAGCAAGTCATCCGGAGGAGCTGGTTCAGCAGGCTGCTGCCCTGGGATATCCTGCGCTGGGATTGTGCGATCGCCATTCCCTGGCCGGAGTTGTTCGCGCTCATGTTGCTGCAAAAGAAAAGGGGATCAAACTCATTACGGGAACATGGCTTCCTCTCTACAGCAGCATACCCGAAGCACAGAGGCCACAAGAAGAAGGAGAGTACCTTGAGGCTTTTCTCGAGCGAAGCTCCAAGAACATGCTTCCTCTTTCCCTGCTCCTCTACCCGACGAGTAAAAAAGCATATGGGACACTATGTCGACTCCTGACCCTGGGAAAACGTCGAGCCCCAAAAGGGCAGTGCTACATCACGCTCAAAGACTTAAAACAGCAAAATCAGGGCTTGCTTGCAATTGCGATTGTTCACGACTTCCAAAGCCCTGACATTCTGCAGCATCTCAAAAAGCTCAAAAGTATCTTTGACGCAGATCGCCTTTCTTTGCGCATCACAAATTCATACGGTCCAGAGCACACAAAGCGTCTCTACCTAACAGAACAGCTTCATCAGCTCACACAGATCCCCCTCGTCGTCACCAATGATGTTCACTACCACCTAGCAAAACGAAGAAAACTTCAGGATATTCTGACGTGTATACGCTATGGAGAGACGCTGAACACTGCAGGCTTCATCCTTCAGCAAAACGCCGAACGGCATCTGAAGGAGCCACGTGAAATGCAAAGGCTGTTTCGCAGACACCCCCTGGCCCTGAGAAGAAGTGTGGAGATCGCATCCCTGGCTCAGTTATTTTCTCTCGATCAGCTTTCCTATGAATACCCGGAAGAGATTTGTCCAAAGGACAAAACGCCGATTCAGTACCTCAGCGAACTGACGATGAAAGGCTGTAAAGAGTATTATCCAAACGGCGTTCCAGAAAAAGTAAAGAAACTCATACGACACGAACTCAGGCTGATACAGGAGCTTCGATACGAGAAATATTTTCTCACGGTCTATGACATTGCGCTCTTTGCGCGCACTCAGGGAATTCTTCATCAGGGCAGAGGGGCAGCAGCTAACTCTGCTGTTTGCTACGTTCTTGGCATAACCGCCGTTGACCCTAATAAAGTAAACCTGCTCTTTGAACGCTTTATCAGCAAGGAACGCAACGAACCTCCCGACATTGACATCGACTTCGAGCATGAGCGGCGAGAGGAGGTCATACAGCATATCTACAAAAAATACGGAAGAGAGCGAGCTGCCCTGACGGCAACCGTTGTCACCTATCGCACGCGTAGCGCGGTTCGTGAGGTAGCCAAAGTCTTTGGTCTTGATGAGGAAACTATCATCTCCTGCCAGAAAATATTCACGCGCAGCGACAGCGATACGTTCACAAGAGAGGACTTACTCAAACGCGATCTTGATCCAACAGACAAAGCGATTCTGCGGACCCTTGTTTTCTCACAGCAGCTTCGTCGCTTCCCCCGGCACCTTTCACAACATGTTGGCGGCTTTGTTATCAGCCAGAGCCCCTTGTGCGAAATTGTTCCCATAGAAAATGCCTCTATGGCAGACCGTACCGTTATCGAGTGGGACAAAGATGACATTGAGCAGTTGGGAATGCTGAAGATTGACATTCTTGCACTCGGTATGCTCAGCGCTATTCGCAAATCTTTTGACAGCATTAATGAGTACAGAAAGCTCACACAGGGAGAGAACTACACCCCCATTGCCCTGCACAACGTGCCTCAGGAAGATCCCAGTGTGTATGACATGCTCTGTCGGGCCGATACCATCGGAGTTTTTCAGATAGAATCTCGTGCTCAGATGAGCATGCTGCCACGATTGCGACCTCGCTGTTATTACGACCTTGTCATTCAGGTCGCAATCGTACGTCCGGGACCAATTCAGGGAGGCATGGTGCATCCCTACCTGAGGAGGAGAAACGGAGAAGAGAAGATATGGTATCCAAACCAGGCAGTAAGAGAAATACTATCCTCTACTCTTGGCGTTCCCATTTTTCAGGAACAGGTTATGGAACTTGCGGTTGTCGCTGCAGGATTTACTCCTGGCGAAGCTGACGAACTGCGACGTGCAATTGCGTCCTGGAAGAAAAGTGAAAAGCAACTACCCCGCTTTAAAAAGCGGCTGATTAACGGAATGCTTGAGCGAGGCTATCAACTCTCTTTTGCCGAGCGCGTATTTGAGCAGATACAGGGGTTTGGCGAGTATGGCTTTCCTCAGTCTCACGCTGCTTCCTTTGCCCTGCTTGTCTACGTCTCATCCTGGATAAAAAAACATCACCCCGCGACATTTGCAGCGGCACTACTCAACAGTCAGCCTATGGGATTCTACCGCCCGGCGCAGATAGTAGATGATGCGAAACGTCACGGAGTAGAAGTCCGGGAAGTAGATGTCGCTCGCAGTCAGTGGAACTGCACCCTTGAAATTGAAACTACTGAGATGGATGCCGATGCAAGCAAAAAGGGAAAGAAAATCCGTTCCTCAGATCTCGCACTACGCCTGGGTATGCGCAGCGTACGGGGGATGCGAAGAGATGCCGCAGAGGAAATAGCACTGGCGATACGTCGGCATAAGAAGTTTTTAAGCATAAAGGACTTATGGCGAAAATCACATGTCTCAGCTTCTATTCTCAAAAAGCTTGCCCATGCCGATGCCTATAGATCTATGGGCATGAACAGGCAGCAGGCACTATGGGAAATAAAACGCCTGAGGGATGAACCACTGCCCCTTTTTGAAGATCTTCCCTGTTTTACCGACACCGACACGCAGGACGAGCTGCGACAGGAAGAAATCGGCGAGCATCAGAACGCAAGGATACATCCCGTAGTAATCAATGCTACTCAGGCAAAGACTCCATTAGCAGCAAAAGAAGAAGATGTTGATTTTCTTCCCGCATTTTCACCGATTTCTCATGTGATGCAGGATTACCAGACTATCGGCCTTTCACTCAAAGCCCATCCAATGAGTTTTGTTCGTAACGAACTAACAAAAAAAGGCATCTACCTCTGCCATCAGGTGGCAAAAGACAAGTCATTAAAAAACGGAAGTCGCCTGGGACTTGCAGGAATGGTTCTGGTCAGACAAAGACCGAAGACAGCATCAGGAGTAGTTTTTGTCACTCTTGAAGACGAGAGTGGAATAGCAAACCTCATCGTAAAATCACCGGTCTTCAATCAGTACAGAGACCTCGTATGTGACAGCATCTTCCTTCTTGCCTTCGGCACCTTACAAAGGGAGAAAGAAGTCGTGCATGTTATCTGCGATAGCTTTGAGAACGTAACGCCGTATTTTTCCGGACTTGATTCTCAGTCCAGGGATTTTCATTAAGGAATACTGCTCCCTCTCTACACTTGTTTTCTTCGCTTTTACTTTTCAAGGTGCTGCTTTTTCGATAGAACACTAACGGACACAATGGATATCCCCTGTTCTCGATACGCCGTTCGATTCGCACTATTCGATTCGCACTATTCGGGGACACCCGCATACCCAAACAACGGCCATAGTGGTATTAGTCTTCTAAACGACTCCACTTACAATACGTAAATAGATGCCTTCTCCACCCCCTGCCACATCTCAGATATCACACCGATGCATTGGATTTCACCTGCCACAGAATTCCCTGGATGCCTTACGGGCGGCATTGTCATCTGATGTTGATGGTGTTGAGCTGGATGTTCGCCGCAGAGGGGATGGGGTGCTGGTATGCGCACATTTACCAACATTCTCCTTAACCGGCCTGCTCTACAGAAGTGTGAAACGGTTCTTTGGGGTTTCCTTTCTATCCGGCCATGAAATGCCCCTGGAGGAAGCCCTGTCAAGCTACCAGAACCTTGGCAAAGGAAAGCGGCTCTTCCTCGACCTCAAGGAGCGAGGTTTTGTGCCGGAACTGTTTGATGAACTAAAAAACCATGAGCTTGGGAAGGACGTCGAGATTCTAACTTTCTTCCCCAAAAATCTTCAGGACTGTGAAACCTATGGAGCAGATACGACCAGATGGTTGTCCCTGCCCCAGATTGGTCTTACTTTTTTCGATAAGCTGATTGCGCGATATATGATAGAGCGTGCTCGCGCCTTGAACATTCGTGGCGTGTACTTTTATCCAATACTGTTTGGAGCATCGGTTGAGGTCATTCTTGAAACCAAGGCAAGTGGACTTGATGTAGGGCTGGTATCCAGCTCCCCGGTTCCGAAACCGCTCGTTGGAATTCTTGACTCCGTCTTCACTCAGGCACCCTTCACCTAGGCCCCATTCACTTAGGCCCCCGTCACTCAGGCCCCAGGCATCCCGAAATAGCAGAATGTATCCTGCCTAACGCCCGTATAAAGGGAGGCCACCCGGAACAAGCTCATCCGTTTCCGGCTGCTTCTCATTTGGACCAAGCGGACCCCGCTCTTTCAGATATCGTATGATGTCTTTCAGATACTGAATTACATCACTCCTTTTGCGCAAGGTTGATGGGTGCTCAAGAACCCAATCGACAATATTGTCAGTAATACT
Source organism: bacterium (assembly GCA_030433295.1). Lineage (GTDB taxonomy): Bacteria > Bdellovibrionota_C > UBA2361 > SZUA-149 > SZUA-149 > JAUIMJ01. The sequence continues at coordinate 8,961 of JAUIMJ010000135.1, forward strand.
CTGATGCACCAAAGGGTCGTTCATTACGAAGCATCCCAGGTCGCTGGCTGCCGCACTCTGAAAGCTCTGAAAAAAGACGGTAAAGTACTCTGGGAGGGCAGCGGATTTAATTTCATAACTCACCAGGACGAAGGGAATCGGCGCATCCGTAAGGTAAAAATTATAATTGTCATACTCCTGCAGAATTCCAACCAGATTATTGAGGTGCTGCAGCACATGTTTTGTCTCGATACCCTGCGGATACTGTAAAAACCCCTGCTCCGGACAGTAGCGAATGAGATCCCAAACAACTCTTTTTTGAAGTATCTCGTAAAAATGAAACCTTCCCGTTTTATAGCCCTGAAAAGCAAGTTCTTTACGTTGTAGTACCCTATCGGACACACCGATTGCCTTCAGCAAATCGACCGGATAACTCGGAAAGGGAGGACGAACATACAAGCTGGTGACCTTGAGGTGATGTTCATGGTCGTACATCTCAAGAAGCAGCCGATCGACGCCCTGCTCGCCGGGAGCAACGTAGAGTGCCTTTCGTCTCCTGACGCGATCGATGACCGATGTTGTGGAACTGCTCTCGAGTAAAAACTTTATCTTCGAGTCATTAGTCGAAAGTAGAAGAGTAACATCTGCGCCATGTGTCTCAGCTTCAACCGGCTCGTCCGTCCGCTCGCCATCAATTACATTGAGCACCAGCGACTGCTCATTCAGGACGAGCTTATATCGACTTTGGGAGCCATTGAATTCACCTCTGAAGTAGTCACAGAATCGGTAGAGCGCAACGCGCACGCTATGCTCAGCAGATTGCGAGTCTGACGAGACTTCGTCAGCAAGATATCGATACGCCCAGAGGATTTTCTGTTGCCGATCCTCAATGCCCCGCCCGCCTTCACTTCGGTCCTGCAGGTCGACCAGGAGAATACAAAAAATTGCAGCCCGCACTTTTGAGAGTTTAAGCTCTGCTTCAATCAGCCCTTGCATCTTGAGCAAATACGGCTTTCTTGGACTGCTCGTAGCGGCCAGAAATACATTGAGTTGGGCAGGCGGTTTACCGGCGGAGGGGACAGCAATATTAGGTGCGTTCAGAAGGTCCATGCGCAAGGCAGAGATATCGCCTCGCAATGCACCAATCTCTTGTAAGAGGTTCACCTGTTTTTCTCTTTCCTTGCTCATTCCCCTGCAGATCTATCAGGTCTGCAGGGATTATGAAAACGTTAAGATAACGTCCTGCCAGCATTTTCTATTGCGAGCAGAGTCGAATGGGAGTGGGGTTAGTTGGAGCAGAACCTTTCTTTGCATAAACCAAAGATGTCACTCAGAGGTCACTCATGGAAATGAGTGACCCCTGTATGTGACAATCATGATCCCGGCTTCTACCGCTCTGGCTTAGCTCCTTGCTGAATCGCTAGCTACGGATGCCTTAGCCTCCGCAACCACCGCCGCAACCGCCGCCGCCACAGCCACCGCCACCACCGCAGGAAGCGCCACAGCTACTTCCGCAACTGCTCGCTCCGCCACAGCTTGCCGCGCCGGAATCAACCGAGGTCGAACCAGCGTCAGTCCCGGCAGATCCGACATCCGAAACACCGGAGTCGACGACGGACGTACCAGCAGCATCGACACCAGAAGCCACACCCTCGGAATTGTAGAGCGGACTCTGGAAATCATTTGTGGAGCTCGTGTCCATCGCGATGAAGGCAGCCATCATCCAGAAGGTGTCATCCGCATACTCTTCACGACCATCGCGAGAAGCAATTCGCGGCGGACTGTGAGCACTTGGTTTGCTCTGCGCCAGCTTCTTGGGTCGCGGCCAGATTTCCTCCGGTGCATCTTCCCCAAATGCATGGGCATACAGCTCAAGGGTGTATCCGTACTGAAGCGCATGACGTTCCTCATCGGAACCCGAACCGTCACCGGGATTGTGGTGAATCGGAGCTCCCAGAACTTCATCACACAAGCGAACCCAGTAGTCCTCCGTGTACTGAAGATGGAAATGCCACACTTCGTCCACGAGTTGACTCGGCGTTACCTCAGTTGGTGAGATTCTCGCCATAAAGAGGAAGCGTCGATACTCCTCAATCGCTTGCAACGCGAAATCTTCGGTCCAGCCCATTTTCTCCGCAAGACGCTTCGAGAATGGCATCGGCGCATCCAGCGCATCGAAGGAGTACGCTGACAGTCGACGCCAAATGGCATCAAGCTCTTCACGCGTCATCGTCACCGTCTGCTGCGCCTTCTTGCCGCCCTTCAGAAAATCGAAAATACCCATCGTTACTCTCCTCGGATAAGAGGCCGGGCACTGAGAATGGATGAAGGATACCGCATCCTCCAAAAAACCTTACTCGCCCTAACCCCCAGTAAATACGAAAGAAAAAAGGTATCTACTCGAGGCGGGCGTATTCTCTGCTCATATTTGAATGAAAAATGAACGCTAATTGTTTGATTCGAGGCTATTAGCGTAATGGAGTGATTTCAAAGGCTTGTATGTAAATCGGGTCTTCCTGAACGCAAAAATACGCTAGCAATCCTTCCATA
>JAUIMJ010000421.1 GCA_030433295.1 bacterium
AGAAATCCAACAAATTCTCGGTCGGTATGTTTCCCTGGGATTGTTCGAGACTGAGAAGCGTCAGGGTTCCGCAAATCACAAGCATGACAGCGGTAAGGAAAAGGACGCCAAAGCTACCGAAGTAGCGTTCGATTTTAACCGAAAGCCAACCACTTTGTCGCAACAGAATCAAAACTGCTCGCGACAAGCGCAGGAGCCTAAGAAGGCGAAACAGTCGAAAGGTACGAAACACCCGTAGCACGGGAAGAACGGCGAGAATATCCAGCCAGTAATTTTCGAAGAATTTCTTTTTGTTGGGCGCGACTACGTATCGCAGGCCCAATTCCGCCACGAACATCCAGGTAATGATATCGTTGAGCTCAATGACTTTCTCGAGCCAGGGACCGGGTTGCGAGAGGAATTCAGCAAAGATCAGTATGACGCTGACCACTATCAGGACGGCCACGCAGATATTAAACGCTGCGCTCGAAACAAAATATTGGAGATTCTGCTCGGCTCGGAAAGCGAGGTATTGGCGGACACTCATCTCCTGACGCGCGGCCTTTCTCGCCAGTGGAACGCTTGGTTTATCTCTTTTCTTCAAAACGTGCTTTGTTCAAATCCTGGCGAGCCGCTTACGCCATAGGGTGCGCATCGGCTCCGCCGTTTGCTCTGCCGCGCCTTTTTCGAAGCTCAGCCTTTTCCAAGCTATTGGGGAGCGCGCTCTGGTATCTGTATAGCCCGAGGAATTCCTGTAATTCCGTAAGCATAGCTTATGATGCAGGATGAGGGGAAAGCTATTTTGATATTTCAGTAATAAAGGCTTTTTGTTGCAGGGATTGCCAGAGTTTTGGCTGGTGAAAGTCAGGTTTGCAGGGAAGAGCCTCCGTATCCACCGCATTGAGGAGGCTTGAGCAGTATCTTCTGGGATTTGCTCCTGTGATCGAAGCTGCGTGTCCACGGAGCGACAAATCCTGGACTCCCTTTATTCCTAGTGAGCTTATCGGAAAACTCAGGGCTGCCCAGCAGCCGTCGGTGTTGAGGCCTTTTCGAATTTCAATACTTCGAGGTGGGACATAATTCAGATTTTTCTCGCGAGGTGCGTTAAAGACGGCGGTCCACCAGGCTCCGTTCGCTGCAAGGTTAAATTCCTGATACCCGGGTTCAGCCTCCGGCGCGATGAAAAGTTCAAAGACGTCATAGTTCCAGAGACCTTCCTCAAAAGCGCCGGATGATGAGGTGGTCGAGAGAAGGGGAGTTCCAGGGGTGGCAGCATAAAGAAGCAGGGCAGTCGGCGTGAGTCCCAGTGAAAAGCGAACCGGCGTTCCAACGCGATTCATCTCCCAGTCGAGGTGCAAAGATTGCTCAGGCAAGAGATTCATCTGCACGTCTTCTACGAAGTCGTCGAGCGCGTGCCATTGATGGGAATACAGTGTGAGCATGCTGAGAGGTTCTACCAGGATCGTCTGGCGTGCCTGTCTCCGTCCGGAGCTATTTTGCGAATTGCTTCCCTGAGTTCGTCGTACGGGGAGATGGCAACAGACGTCGCGGAAACGTTCTCGTAGGATTTCATAGCTCTCAGCCCGGGACGAGCGAGCTGTGTGCCCACAGGTTTGTAGCTGCCGGAGACCTCGTCCGCCAGAGATTCCAGCGATGACACGATAAGGTCGACGCATCGCGCGCTTCCTCTTGACAAGAACGAGTAGAGATCCTCGAGCAGTGCCGAATGCCCTGGGGCATACCCCGCTTCATTGGCAGGCGTATCCTGAGCGAGGGGTGGGAAGAGATTTGGAGACATTGCAAGTGAAGAGATCTCCGGCGCTGATTCCAACCTGGTTTTGCTAAGAGACGGAATATCGTCATTCCCACTGAATCCAAAACGAAAGCTACTCTTTTTGTATTCCGACGGTATGCGGTGCTCGGATGTAATCCTTCGCTGAAATGAACCCCAGCCATCTCTAAAAGCAGGTCGCGGTTCAAAGGAAACTGCTTCCAGGTGATCTGTCTGCGCCTGTTTTGCTGACGTGCGTGAATCGGAGCTAAGGGTTCGTCGGTGTTTACTCTGAGCATGGCTCTGAGAAGCGGAAAGGTGAAGAAGCGTGGCGCAAAAGAGCAGAGCCGTTAGTGTGGAAACGGTCCTTGGGATACCAGAAAGGGTAAG
>JAUIMJ010000136.1 GCA_030433295.1 bacterium
AGTGAACATAAGAGCAATAGACAATTCCTTCGACCGTCCCGGCAAGGAAGACCCTTGCCGGGAGCCTACATACGGCTAAAACGTCTGCCGTGGGATACCGTGTCTCTTGCAGGCCTCGTCAGCATCTGCTTCCGAGCCTTCAGAAATCCGATACACAGTTTCACTGGAGGGAATAATCTTGCGTTCGCCGTCGTCCGCAAGCGCCGCAACGTGGTGCCCGGGGGCGTAACCACAGTGCGTCCAGTCTTTACCTCGAGTGTTAAAACGATCACCAATACTGCACTCATTTGCCGTCATTTCGGACATGTCAGTGCCTCCTTACAGGTGGACAAAACCCTTAGAACGACCATCGCTCTGATCTTAACTTCGCATCGCAGGAAATCAGATTCGAAATCCCTAATCAAATATCAGGGGAGGTAAGAGCCTCTCGTTGTCGATAAGGATGCGAAATTGCACAAGTCTTTTCCCCACTGCATGTCCCATGGCCCCGGCCGAATAATATAGGTCACCCCAAGAGCACTCTTCCTCATACTGCTATGAGAGGGGCGAGTTTTTCGACGAGGGGGTATCTATGCCACTGACCACACAGCAAACAACGAAAAAACCATCTGATCTCATCAATGAAGGCGCTGATGCGCTCAGGTCGGCACTCGATGTTGTCCAGGGGACCAAAGATCCTATACAGGCGGGTCGAGACAGCATCGATCTGGCTCGCACTGCAATTAGTGCAAAGCAAAACGTCGTGGCGCTGGATTCTAAAATGCAAAAGCTCGAGGGCAGTTCCCCTGGAACCCTGGCGGCCGTGGAGAAAACTGCGGTGCTGATGGATACCCTTGGTGAGCTGGCGATGCCCCAGGCAGCAAAAATCCCGGGTATCGACAAGAAGGCTTTGACGGAACTCAAGGAGGCCAGCACTTCCTTTAAGGAGTTTGCCGCCGCCTATTCTAACTACGAGAAGACAACGCGGGACTACATCCCCTTCAACGAAGGGCCTGCCGCATTAAAAGCGGTAAAAGAATGGAAGGAATTTAAGCAGGACTTTGATGATCTCGAAAAGCGCTTGCCGCCATCGATGCGCTCACAGACGAGCAAGCCGGCGGTAAAGCAGGCTGCAGATGCAGCATTAGACGTGGGAGATGCCGCACTTAATGCGCTCGACCGTCTCTTAAAGTAAGCCGACGACTTCTGCATTGCCGCGGTTAGGATCCCGGTGATTTCTTAGGTCATCTTTTCGCAGTTGGATTTCATTATTCCTCTGCAACAAGACGGATTTTCCGTTTCGTGACGTACCTGGAAAGGCGTCGCAGGCTGATGTAATATCCTTGTGTCAGTCCATGCTCTCTTAAGCAGATACCTGGGTGAGATTGTGAGCGGTATTTCGCTGGTGGCTAACCAGTGAACATACTTCTTTCATGAGGTTTAAAATCAGTTTCTGTCCCCGAGCAAAAGAGAGTACCATGTTCGAAAAAACCCTGTTCGTCGCCCTTCCTGTTGTTGCTGCTGCTGTCGTTTACGCGATTGCCCGACTACGTTACGCCTGGTGTTACGAGATGGCGCGCGACGATGCCTCAAAGCTCGTAAAAGACCTTGCGCGCTACGCACGGATGACTGCCGCCGAGTTGGTTCAGAAGCGTCTCGAAGAGGTGCAGGAAGAACTTCGGGACGCGCGCCGTAGTGTTGCGCTGCTCGAAGAAGGAGAAGGTCGAGACTATTGGTCACCAGACCTGTTTGCAGGAGAATGCTTATCAACTGGCGCTGGGCTCGCGCTGGCCCAAGCCCGACAGGATGTGAGTCGTCTTGAGGCTCAGGAAGAGCGAATCATCGAATTCAAATCCAGGGCAAATGCATTTCAGGATGAGTTTCTCGCTCGTTTGCGAGGCGAGATCAACACGGCTGAACAGTATCAGGCATACTTTCGCCGCATTGCCCGGCGTCTTGGCTCCCGTCGAGCGCGTCACCTGGAGCCAGTAGTGTTTGGTTCCTGAACCAGCGCTCTTGCCACTCGCGTCTCTTTTCTTTCTTCCCAGAGATGTGATTGCGGTTTTTTGTCAGGAAAAACCGCTCACATCTCGCATACCTTTTTAAAGTGCGCTCGCTCGCTCGCCCTAATCCACATTTTTCGCTTTTTCGATTACGCAGTCCAGGATTACCCCGATCTACATGAATGTCGAGCACCCGATTATTGCTGAGTAGGTTTAGAGATGGCGGTGGAAGCCTGTGGTCGGCTGTAGTAGGCTGAATACTCAGCCTTCGGAAAACAAATGATGCCCGAACTGGTCTTTTGATACTCGTGTATTGCCCTGAGGACGTCGAATGAAGAAACAGGTACTGCTGAAAATCCACCTACTGGTAATTTTGCTTTTTCTCGTCCTGCCGTTTGTCGCATCGGCACTTGATATACTGGGCATTCCATTGCCCGAGGGAAGTAAGGAAATCTCGAATACTCCGATAGGGGGCAAGGTGTTTGCGCGATTTGAAGTTCCGCTTTCGCTGGAAGAAACCAAGAAATTCTACGACAGCGAGGAGCTCGCTGGCTGGGAGGTCAAGTCAGAGTGGTTATCAAATCGTAAGTCCTTTGTTCAGCGAGGAGACCGGAAATTACCAAAGGGGTTTTCGGTAGTGCTCACTGGAGAGAGTAGTGCTGCGACTACCGCCGTGTTCAGTATCAGTAAATAGCTTTTGTCAGGCCTGAGTAGTCTTCTGACGAGGTATGCTCTGAATTCGTAGAGGAATCGGACGATTAGCTGATGACTCCGAACCCCCTTGCGTCCAATTCCTGTTTGTTTGCATGTTCTTTACTCCCGGAGTATCCTCTGTGCCCCCGGTTTATCTGATTCTTTGCCGTTCATTCACATCATCCGGGAGCTCCCCAATACTGGAACGTGAAGTTTAGGGCTGTGTGGACGTAGCCGATTAAAAGGCGCGCCTCTACAGTCCTGAGAAAGATGTATGGTTTTCTCCACTTCTTTCCGTGGTTGGCGATTCTCCTCGAATTTCGCCGCCCCATCGAGACTGTTTATCCGCATTCCATCCCCCATTTCGAAAGGCAGCCCCATGACAGGTTCCCAAACACGTGCAGCTAAGAAAATGCCTGCACCCAGACAACGGAGGAAGAGCAGAACGAGCATCGAAAAGATGTTTGATGAAGCCCTTGCCGAAGTGCGTATGCGAGGTCTCTGGGATATTCATACGCATTTGTTTCCCTGGGTGCCCGGTTCGGGCTTCCAGAGCTTTGCGTTCTTCGGACCGCGCAGAAGCGTTGCGTATCATTACACGTACGGCCGCGTCTTCGCGGAAAATCGTTTGTCGGACAAGGCGCTGCGGCGCTATGGCAAGATGTCCCTGGTCGATCAAAGCGACTATCTGATCGCAGAACTGAAGAAAGGCGGACAGGAGGTCTGCGAGGCCTCGAAGGGGCTGGTGACCATGGCTCATAACCTGGGCATCAAGACCGGCTCCCGTTGTCTCGGCGACATCTTTGGCGATTGGGTGACTCTTTTCGAGTCGATGAGCGAAGCAGAATATGTCGATCATGTGTTTGACCTTTCCCCGGTCAAGCGCGTCATCTCGACAAATTCCATTTTCTCGCGGGCGGAGTACGATGCCATCTACTCCAAGCCGGATCAGATGGAACTCTGGGATCGAAAGCGCTTCGGCTTTGCTCTGCGGCTCGATGAACTGATTCACAAGCGCAAGAAAGACGGAACGCTGAAGGCAGAGTTTGCCCAGCTCGCACGAGAGATGGGTTTTCCCGAGGCCGCGGGTGATATCCGTAAGAGTAAGACGCAGAAGGCTACGCTGGCGCTGGTGCGGCATTGGGTTGCCGAATTTGGCGCCGAGTACGCTGCGGTTTCTCTGCACGGCTCAACGCGCTTTGGCAAGAAGAACGATTTTGCTGTTCTCGTCCTCGAGAACGCCGTGATTCCTGCCTGCGTCGATGCAAAGATTCCGGTGGTCCTCATGCCCTTTGTCCGTCGTCAGATCAAGCCACTGCACCTCAATGCGGGTGATGTGGTAATGGACGGCGATGTCGATGGCCTGATCGATTTCATGAGTCGGCACAAGGAAGCCTTCTTCCTGGTTACGCCGCTGAATGGTAATCATCACAATGCGCTGGTCATGGGCACCCGTGCGCTCGGCAATGTCTGCCTCTGGGGACACTGGTGGATCAACCTGATCCCCGTGACGATTGAAACGCAGATGAAGGAGCGATTCCAAAATCTCGGTTTTGCACACTTTGGTGTGAACTCCGACGCTCGGATCCTCGATCAAATCCTCTACAAATTTGATCACTACTTCCACATTCTGAAGCGCGTCCTGGTCGACGATGCTCTGGACGCCCAGGCACTAAACGGCCGGACTCCGACGAAGAAGAACTTTGTTCGTTGGATTTCAACGCTTCAGGACCACGAGCGTGTCTTCGGTTTGTCGAAGGGTCCGACAAATCCGTTCACCCTTGCAACGGCAGGCTAGCACGATCCGGTTTTTTACCCGGTTTAGATTCGTTGCGGTTTCCATCGGGGACCGCAACGAATTCTATCTTTCTCAGGAGGCTGAACACCTCTTTTCGCGCGCGGACTTGCCCCCTCTTTAGTCATCAGTTGCCACAATCAGGTCGTCAAGGACGATTTGCCAGTACTGCCCTGTTTCAAAATCTATAGTGTCGATGTTGTGATACTGCGCAGCAAAGAAAATCGGCCCGGCCGTTTTGCCCCTGATGATGTCGTCGTAGATCACTTTTCCATCCCTCAATCCTCGGATGCGAATGGGAGAGCGTTCTCCCTGTGGCCAGGCTACGCCGATGTGAAAGCCGATAACGCTGAACTTCTTCTTCGAGTGGATAGCGGCAGGATGTCCTGAGCTGTTGTAGGCCGCAAATTCCCCACTGGTGGTGTTGTTTATATACCCGCTGCCTTTGTAGAATTTTTGGTGGGTCGCTATCCAATTGCGCCAGTTGAGCTTTCCGTATCCATTTGGGATCTCAAAGAGCGTGTCGGAGGTGGTTAATTCATCGAAGCGTATGGAATCCTGCTTACCCTCTGTCGCGTAGCTGTTTTCACCTTCCCAGTATGAGAGGAATACCGGAGCCTCTTTCAGCGAGACTGTTCGCCTTAGTTTGTCTTGTCCGGGTATCTGCACTTCGAGAGTCCAGGCACCACTCACAGCGGCAAATCGGTATGTACCTTTGTCATCGACCGGAACCGGTATGCTGCTCCCTTCTGGCGAAATAGCTGTTAGGGTGCCAGTACGGAGATTTTTCCCCAGTATGCCCTCAATAAACAGCTCAGGAGCAATGCCGATGGGCTCCAAAGTTTTCTGCGCAATGAGTCCGCCTGGTGAACCAGGCAGCTCCCGAATAAGGAGATCCTGCGCTTCATTACCCGATGTAACGCGCCAGTTTTTCCTGTGTACCAGCTCGATGCGATAGCTGCCCGCGACCTGAATAGGGTAGCCGGGATTATTAAGCGACATCTTGAAGTTGGTGAAACCGGAAATGTTCGAGGCGCCCAGATTGGGTCCGCCATTCGGACGCAATAGACGTACCTGCTGTCCGGCATAAGGTCTGTCGCCGAGGTCGTAGATTCCGTTTCTGTTGACGTCTCTGTAGATGAACACCGAGATATTCATCTTACCGGATTTTACCCGGGGAGCGGGCTTTTTCTTCTCCTGTGCGCAGGCAGCAGCGGCGAGCAGCAGGCTAAGCAATATGGGTAGCAGAGGTATTCGCATACGGTCAGCCTAGCATGCCACCATGCTTGCCTCTATAGGAATTGAAACGGCTGGGGTTCGCTGGGGATGTGGGTGGGAGCCGGTCTGAGCCCTTCTCTCGGCTGAGAGAAGGGCATGAAATCCTTACAAGTAACAGACTGCGGGCTTCTACCTGGCCTCACCCTTGAGTTCAGTGGATACCGCATTCGATGCCGCGGTGATGTAGCCGCTGACGCTTCGAACGACGAAGATACCCAGACAAGTGATGATGACGAGTATGCCGACTGCAGCAAAGAACCGCTGAGCCATAGAGATCTCCTTCGCACCAGGAGTTCAATCGTTTGCTACGGATTGTTACATCCGTGGTTTGACGCTGATACAACCAATTGTTTCAGACCGTCTTCCCAAATGTGTGGCGAGCGAAAGAGCATTTTGCTAGTAATTTACACAGAAAATGCGCAAATGTCAAATAGTTTAATTGTTTTAGGTGCTTAAACAGACTACCAAATTTGTAAGAAAAGGACTTTTCAGCTATAATCCGCGGCAGTTTTATGTCTTTTACACAGCTCATATGGGTAGCATGCGTCTAACAGGTTTTCGGTCGCGCCCAGAATGCCCTGCGGGGTCTTTTGAGCGCGACCGCGCAGCAGGGACGCGAAATTTGTTCCACGGAGGGTTTACCCCCTTTTTTGTCTCTCTCTAAGAAGGAGAAGACCCGTGAGAAGTTTCGTACGAGTGTCCCTGTTGATGTTGGCGACCGTTCCCCTTATCGAGGGTTCGGTCAGTGCGCAAGTCTGCGTGGAGTTCCCTGTGATTGGGCCTGTAGTGCCAGTCCGGAGTCCGCAGCTTGTGTACCATGAATGGCGGGTTTGCGTGCCGCCATTAATTACCGTTGTTGAAGTCGTGCCCCCGGCGTCTGATCGCCTGATGTACGATGCTCCAACGGGGGGATGGATCGCCGATCCTCCCTTTCAATGTGAGCCGGAGGGGATTTGTGATATCCTCCGCAATTCACCCGGTGTTAACCCAGCGAGTTTTTATTGGCGTTGCTTCATGAAGACGGAATGTCTTCCGACAACGGTGATTGAAATCAATGGGCGTTGGTATCGCTACCAGCAGAACATTAACACCTGGAACGAGTTGAGAGGCGACCGCACGGTCGTACTCGACAAAGGCCCTATCTGGGTCGTGCCGGCGCACAACTTTTGCCTGAAGCTCAAAACCGGGGAAAGGCAATGGAAGGGACCCTTTGGGTTCCCGATGAGGTCAGTTGAAGTTGATGGTCATACCGTCAAAAGCTTCTACGGCTTCGTCTTGTGGGAGGGTAAGGTTCACCGTGGCTGGTGCCCTATCCTTACGCACGATGATGTTTTCATTCACCCAGTGTGGGAGCCGGTGCCGCAGCACGTTTTGCCAGAGCAAGATGAGTCTCAGCAAGATCTGCCGCCGGTCAGAGAACATCGCGAGTATTCCCCAACGCCCACCGTACCGCGGGAGGTTCCGGGACTGCTCATCGAGCCCCCTTCATTGCCTCCGATTCCACACGAGGAATCGTATGACCCATTCGATGATGGTTATGAGCGAGAGAAGTCTGAGGATTCTGGAGTGAAATTGAAACTCAGCCCTCAGCGCGAAAACATTCGCCCTCGCCGTATTCCAGAGCTTCCGGATGGACCAGTCGCAAGACTCTAGGTCTATGTACCGACGTCAATAGGCAAAACGACTGACTTTTAGCCCTATTTCCGGGCAAATCGGAGTCTCACGTTCCTCCCGGTTCGTGAGACTTCTTTTTTCTCTATGGTTGCAGACGCATGCCACCAATACCCGAACAACTTTGCAGGCGGAGCGGATAACCCCTGATAGCTGAAGTGGCGAGTTGCCCTCGGTAGATTAGCAACCCAAATTGAATTACTATCTTCGGTCAGGCTCTTTGTTTTTAGTGCATTTTTCATTAATGCGTAGCGAAAAATGCTTCAGAGCGCGGACGTAAGTCCGTGCGGGAGAAGAGAAGCTCGAGCAGTCGTAGGATAAAATCGCACTATGTTTATCCGAAGACTGCTCGAGTAGATATGAGACGTCATCGGCACTCAAGGCTGGCGGACCAGCCTTGAGTGTCGGCAATTGGTTTTGCCACGCGGTTCGGAATTTTCTACGAGAGGAGCACCTTGTGCGTGACTATGACACTAAAGCAAAGCCTGAATTTATCGAGGTAACCAGAGACCAGATTTTCGAGTTTCTGGCCTATCACGAAGATCGGCCAGATGTCTTGTCCCTTGGCGATCTGGGGGATTTTCGGATGTGGATTGATGCGGCACTCGCCGCGGCTGAAGCACCCGACCATAAACCCTGGAATGCTATCGTTGAAGACGGAATGCGCTGTTGCGAGAGAATTGCAGCGGCCAAATGCAAAGCGACTACGACGATGTCCGGCGGCTTTCGAGAGGAGCGAAGATCGGAACTCCTGGACGAGTTCCGCTACGTCATCAGAACGTTTGAACTCCGCATTTTTATGCAGGGGATTCCGGCGTTCCAGGAAAAAGCAGTCGATGCCTCGGAGACTGCGGAAGTGCGATATGCTTTGGAGACCTTCTTCCGCCTTGTGCGTGAGCGCAGGGAATGGAGCAAGGGAAATGCGAAAGTCCTGACTTCTTTCCTGCGCCGATTTTCTCAGAGGCGCAATCAGGCCGGGAAAGCTGCCGAGCGACTTCTGCTGGCATTGAAGCGCATCGAAAGAATGTGCGACAAGCCAAAAGAAGCGCCGGTAAAGACGGACGGAATGCGACAATACTCGGTACGCGAAATCGAGACCATGGAAATGCAGTTTGTGTGAGCCTCGTTTGTTGAACTTGGTTCCGTTGATCCTCGCTTGCTCAGTACCTGGTCTTGCCAGAGGTTTATTTCGGCATGCCGCGATCTCGTATCGCGGCTATGCCGAGTTTTTTCTTTGCCGACACCATCAATATTCAGTGCTAGCGTGCATATCCCGCTTGTGCGAGGGCGTGAGAAGTAAGAAGAGAAAAAAGTCCGCCGTGACCTGATTCTCTTCAAACCAAAGCGGACCACAATAGCAATCCAGAGGCAGTGATTGGGCCTTAGCACGTTTTGAGGACTCCCAGGTTACTGAGCAGTTCCTCTACCACGCGTTCCCACCCAGGGATATGCATTATCACCCGGTAAGCACGCTTTCGTGCGCTGCGATAATCAACCCTGAACTCATGCCAGTCTCTTGCGTCTTCTTCTCGGTCACCGAGAAAGATGTAGCAGGCGCTCACCTCTTCAGAATCGATGACAAAGACTTTCTCACCGCTGGAAGACTCCAAATCCCAGCGTATTCTCGAACTGGTGCAATTGGCAAAGCGTTTGCCTTCGACCCCGTATCCCGAGAAGCACGGAGCTTTCTCTGCAGTGCGGGGAGGGCGATCTGCTTTAATATCGCGAATCCTCGCTCTGAGCAGCGGGGACGGAGCTACCTGAGCCTGACTACCTCCCAGCTGCGAGAGGACGTCGGCGAAATACTGGCCGTTAAGAGCCCTGAGTAAATCGCTCCAGGCCTTTCGGCCTGAAATGGAGCGAAGGCCTCGACAGCGATGCCAGAGTTCCCAGGCTTTATCTCCTCGCGGTTTCTCAAAGGGCACAGGAAAGACGCCGTTCGTTTGCACGGTTTCGCCCCGACGCCACCAGCTTTGCCGGCTGAAAGGATACTCTCTCGCGAGAACATCCCCGGCAGCCAGAGTATGGACATCGACGAATCGATAGATGGCACCGCGTATATCTCGTGTCGAGTAGCAGGGATCTACTCGGCCCGGCACGTCGATATCGGCGTATTCGCCAAGTTCATTGCTCTCGAGGAACAAGGAGTGTGGCCACATCCCCGAGTACAGCAGTTGTTTGAGCACAAAACCATTTGGTTCGTGCTGCGAAATAACGAACCTCCTAAAAGGTGAGTTGAAGGTTTTGTCGTCTACGTCACTGGCAAAAATCGGCTGCCAGCAATCGGGCGTCGTGGAGCGCAGGCCGATGCACCATTCGCAGGTTTCATGGTCACCTCTCTGGACAGGAATCATCTGGTCAAGAAGAGTGATATACCGCCCGTCACTGAGTTGAATCTCAACGAAACTTGTGAACTTCGGAACTTCTCTGTCCCGCATCCGACGACCAATCATGAGATCGTTTAGCAATACCGCGTCGTCTGCCTGGGTGATTGGAAATGTGTCTTTGTGGATGTCCGAAACGACAATAGTCGGACGCGATTCGGGCATATGAGCCAACATGTTCGTCCTCCTGAGTTTAGGATATGGGGCACTAAAACAGACTTCGTCACTGGCGTATCCAGCAGCAAAGTCTGCTTTAGTGAAAAACTCAGGGGTGTGTAGCTTCGGCCGTTCCCGTAAAACCTTCTACGGACTTTTTCTCCTCATTACTTCATCCGGAGGCCAGAGGAAGTAATGACAACTTCTGCTACGTTCAGGCGTGTAGAGAGCGGGAACCATGAAAGTATCAATCGGTATTTGGATTTGCAAATCGGGCGTTCTGCGCCCGCATTCAAGGGGCATAGACTCGCTATTTTGTCCTGACATAGGTCCCATTGATGAGACTGAGTGTAAAACCTTGATTGACGTCTTCGATAGTTCGGCCTACCTTTTCCGTAGCGTAGTGTCGGGCGATTGCTGGCATCGCCGGGCAGCAGGCTGGGTGTGCTGATGCCAGGGCTGCCTATTAACTCTTACTTCTGGTGACTGGCATGAAGAACTTACTCCTCTCGTCCTTTATCTGCGTTCTGTTTTCGCCCTTTTTGAGCTTTGTCTATGCGGACCCCGTAACCCGCGGCGGAGAAGTCGCTACGGCCTACATGAAAGAACTCAAAGGGAAGTTGATTGCGGCAATGTCTGAGGGCGGGCCGGTACATGCGATTGAGGTGTGTGGCACGGAGTCTGCGAAATTGAGTGCTGCCTACAAAAGCAAATTTGAAGATGTGCTCGAGGTCCGCAGGTTCAGTGATCGGTTTCGCAATCCGAAGAATAAACCGGCAAAAGAGGAAGCAGAAGTGCTGCAGGGATTTCGGGAGGAGCTGCAGAAGGGCACAGGAATCTCCGACCATGTTTTGATAGAGAATGGTTCAACTGTCCGATTCTTCAAACCTATACTGCTGCAGTCTGAGTGCCTGCTTTGTCACGGGGAACGAGATGCTATGCCGGAACAGCTGCGCTCTATGCTTGACTCACGCTACCCCGATGATAAAGCGACCGGCTTCAGCATCGGGGATCTGAGAGGTGTTATCACGGTGACGATGTCAAAGCCGTAGTTGCAGCTTCAGGGGGAGCGGGCATTGCTCTTGTCGGTATGCAAGTAGACAATAAGTGAGCTGTGATGAGAATTGATTGGAAATCCGCGTTTTTGTTCTATCGCGAGGATCCGGAGTGGAAGAAGAAGCTGTTTATCGGTGGCTTGCTCTTCTTCCCCTTTCCGCCCTTTGGTTGGATCATGGCGCTGGGGTACAGAAGTCTCGTTGGAATGCGCATGCTTGAGGGGACAGAGCCGATTCTCCCACCATGGCGGGGCAATCTGACCCTGATATTTATGAGGGGAGTGAAAGCATCAGCTATCATACTCAGCCACTTTTCTCCCTTCTTCCTGATGTATTGGACCCTTGGGCTTGAATCCTATGCAAGTGCTGTGGAGCATAGTTCCGAAATTCTTGTATTCATGGCGCTGGTCGCGCTTTCCCCGCCGGTCTTCCTGCCAATTTTGCCCTGGTATTACTGGTGGAA